>DASPXO010000074.1:0-5425 GCA_035637235.1 Gemmatimonadales bacterium
CCGTCGCCGTACGGTGAACAACGTGGGGATTCGCCCCGAACGTGACCCCGCGTCCCGCGAGCGTCCGAAACACGGCGTGGATGTCCGCGACCTGGAAGTAGACCTGTGATCCTCGGTGACGCGGTTGATTCGCCTCCGGGACACCGACGAGCAACCGGACGCCCCCGGATTGGAAGAAGCTCATTTGGGGCGGAGCCGAGAAGAGGAACCGGAGGCCGAGCGTGTCCCGATAGAACGTGATCGCCCGATCGAGATCCTCAACCGGAATGAGCAGCTGCCCTACGGTCGCGTCGGACAGATCCATGCTACGTCTCCGGCTGCGCCAGGGAGCTTGAGGCTACCACAAAGCTGGCCGGAGCACAAACGCAACTCCCTCGCCCCGGCAGGTCGTCACGTACGGATGCGCCGGCGATACAGTTGTTGCGTCCCAGCGACCGGCTCGGCGTCCCGGGCGACGCGCGCTCAGACTGTGGCATCGGCGCAATGCTGGCACTTCTCTTGCGCGACTGCCTCCGGCTCGACCCCCTCGTGCGCTCGCCCCTGGTGAGCGACAGAGGGTCTTCCAACACAAGATGACGAGTCGAGCACCCACTTCGACAGGAGGTGGCTGATGCATCCTCGCCTCTCGCCGCTCATCGCGGGCCTAGCGCTGGCCGCCTGCGGCGACCATCCCGACGCTGTTTCTGTGGACCAGCCGAGCATGTCCGGGGCGTACGCGCCAGGAGGGTCCCAGACCCCCATCCCCGATCAGTACATCATCGAGTTCCGTCCCGGCGTGGCAGATCCGGACGGCACTGCCCGCGCGATTGTCGCGGCGGCGGGCGGCCTGCTCCACTTCGTGTACCGCGATGCCCTCCAGGGGTTCGCCGCGACCATCCCGCCGCAGGCCCTGGCCGGGTTGCGAAGCAACCCGAACATCCAGCGGATCGAGCCCGATCAATACGTCACCGCCGTCGGCTCCGGCTCGCTGACCAACGCGACCTGGGGTCTCGACCGCGTCGATCAGCACCTGCTGCCGTTGGACGCCGTCTACGCGTGGCGGACCAGCGGTACGGGCGTGACCGCCTACGTGCTGGACACCGGCATCCGGCCCACGCACAGCGAATTCGGCGGGCGTGCCTCGATCGGCACCGACGTCATCCGTGACGGCCAGAACGGGATCGATTGCAACGGCCACGGGACGCACGTGGCCGGGACCATCGGCGGCGCGACATACGGCGTCGCCAAGGACGTGCTGATCGTCGCGGTGCGCGTACTCGGCTGCGGCGGATCGGGCTCGGTCAGCGGGGTGATCGCGGGCGTGGACTGGGTCACGCGGGACCATGCGACCGGCACGCCGGCCGTTGCCAACATGTCGCTGATCGGCCCGGCGACCGACACGTTCGACGACGCGGTGCGCCAATCCATCGCCGATGGCGTGACCTATGCCCTCGCGGCGGGCAACAGCAATGCGGACGCCTGCAACTACTCGCCGGCGCGAACCCCCGAGGCGATCACGCTTGGCGCGACGACCTCGTCGGACGCGCGCGCGGGGTTTTCGAACTGGGGCCCCTGCGTTGATTTCTTCGCGCCCGGTTCGGGCATCACGTCCGCCTGGTACACGGACGATTTCGCGACGAACATCCTGAGCGGAACCTCGATGGCGGCACCCCACGCGGCCGGCGTGGCCGCGCTGTACCTCGAGTTCTTCCCCACGGCGAGCGCCGCCCAGGTCCGTGACGCGCTGTTCGACGCGACCACAAAGGGCATTGTGACTTCGGCGAACTCGGTGAACAACCACCTGCTGTACAGCGCGCTTCCCGCCCCATCGTCCGGGAGCATCACGCTGAGCGCCGTCGGTCGCCGGAGCAAGGGCAGGAACGTCGTGGACCTGACCTGGTCCGGTGCCGCAGGAGCCGACATCGACGCCTACCGCGGCGCCGTGAAGGTCACGACTGCGAACGACGGTGCGTACACGGACGAGACCGGCACGCGCCGCAGCCCGTTCAGCTTCGACTATCAGGTGTGCCAGGCCGGAACGACGGTGTGCTCCAACGTGGTGACCGTCGTCTTCTGAGCCGGTGACGGCGCCTCGAGGAATCGGGCTTCCACCTGGGCACCCTATCAGCCAGCGCGGCGTCATCGGCCGCGCTGGTTGATCGCTCCCTGGATTAGGGGATCTTCCCGACGATATGGAGCTTCACCCAAGCCGTGTTGTTGCTGCTATTGGGGACCTCCACGGCGGATGCCACAATGGTCACGACCGGCCCTCGAGCACACCTTTCAACCGCGCCACGTTGTGAGCCACCTGCTTGCGGTTGGCCACACCGATCAGCGGTGACATCAACCTGCCCAGGAGCCGCTTCGGGGTGATCGCACAGGTGTGCGCCACGACCGTGCCGGTGGATGTGGGCGTGAAGCGAAACTCGACGGCGACATCGAACATCGCGTCCGCGTACCGCATCCCAAGCCGGCGATTCTTGTCATAGGCCGTGACGGCGCCGTCCATCTCCCCTCGACGCCCTCCCTTGCGATGGACGTAGTGCAGCTGGGTGCCGACCGCCTTTGGGCCCGGCGAGAGCTGACGAACCTCGACGCACCCTTCGAGCCAGCGGGGGGCTTGGGAGAGGTTGTCGACGAATGCAAAGACATCGCCCACCGGCTTCGTGATTTCCACTGAGGATTCGTGCTTGATCATGGGCCTCCCTTCGCGTCGAACCCGGCGAACTCCCCTCGCTGGTACACGTTGCCCTTGTATTCCTGGTCGACGTGGATGCCGATCTTGGACGTATAGTATCCGCGCGCGGTCCACCGCTTCAGCTCATTGAAGAAGTGGTCCAGGGGCGTCTTGGGGTCTGACTCGTTGGCTGCCATGCGGACGAGGACCGCGACCCGCGCGTTCGGCGTGGCCTCCATGAACGGCTTGCCGTTGAGCTCTCGGGATAGACCATCCACCGCCTGGAGGCCGGACCGCCACCGCGCCTGCCAATCGGGCTCAAGGGATTCCGCCAACCGGCCGTCGATGTAGCCGGCGACACCGGCGGCGCGCGCCCCGGGCGAGTGGTCGTCGGTGGGAATGATCAGCTCGGTGAGCTCGTCCAGCAAGGCGAGCTCTGCCGGCGTGAGGAACCTGGGCGCGAGGTTCCCCATCGCGGACGCCGTCGCCACCTTGACCTTCAGCAACGGCGCCGCCAGCGCCGCGGCCGTGGCCGCGACCATCTCTCGTCGCGAGAGCCCATCTCGCCCCAGCCCGTCCTGCCCCATGGCTTTCATGGAGCCTCCTTCTTGAGTTCGTCCGCCAGCCGTCGCCGCGAGCCGCGCCCGCCCAAGGCCCTTCCAACGAGATCGATCAGCTCGGATCCGTGGATCACCAACGCCGGCACCACGATGACGGCGCTCGACCGCAGTCCGAGCGCCGAGCGATCGTAATACACGCCGACCTCCGGACTCACGCCCAGGGTCTCCCGGCCGATACGCAATCCCAGGAAGCCACCCGCCGTCGGCGAATCGTGCACCGCGTCCCGGGACAGTGGGACGACCTGAGATGCCCGCAGGCCGCCATACGGCGTGAACGTCGCCTGGCGACCCGAGGCCAGGAGCGTCAGGTCGAAGTAGGCGTGGTTGCCGAGGTTGACCAGGCCCGTGCCGCCCATGATGGCCAGGGCCGGGGCCGTGCGGTCGGGGCTGGGCGTCAGCCGGTATTTGTACGAGACCACCAAGCCGGACATGGCCGGGATGCGCACCCCCACGTCCGCTCGATCGCTGACACCCACGCGTCCCTCGGCATCCACCCCTGCATACGCGAGGCCTCCGCTGTCGCGCATGTCCTCCAGCCCGTTGGGAATGGAATACCACACCAGGCTGGGTACGCCTTCGCCCATCGGCGCCGGCTGCGCGGTGGTGCCGACAGTGTACGGAATGCAGCCGACGACGCACGCAAAGAGACTGGCGATACAGCAAAGCGAAATCCGCTCGCCCATCACAGACTCCCTTTCCTGAACTCGTCCGCCAGATAATCACAGGAGCGCCACGCCAGAGCCATGATGGTCCACGTGGGATTCTGACACGAGGCGTTCACGTGGCTCGAGCCATCCACCACAAACAGGTTCCGGACGTCGTGGGACTGCTGAAACTGGTTCAGCACCGAGGTCTTGGGATCGCCGCCCATCCGCGCGGTGCCCAGCTCGTGGATGGACCACCCTTCGGTGAGGATCTCGCGATCGACTCCCACCACCTCGATCCCAGCCGCCTCGAACATCTCGCGCGCCGTCGCGACCATGTCCTCGGCCATCTTGCGCTCGTTGTCGCCGAACTGGTAATGGAAGCGCAGGACCGGGATGCCCCAGCGGTCCTTCATCTCGGGATCCAAGTCGACGTAGCTCTCGTAGCGGGGGAGGACCTCGCCAAAGCCACCCATGCTGATGAAGGCCCCCGCGTGATCGCGCACGGCCTTCTTGAATTGGGCGCCGAATCCCGGGGTCTCCATGGTGTGCTCCGGGAACATGGAGTGGCCGCTCGAGCCCTCGAAACCGTAGCCCCGGAGGAACCCGGGCTGGCGGTCCTTGAGGTTGCGGAACCGGGGGATGTAGAACCCGCCCGGGCGGCCGTCGTCGAGGGTGTGCGGCTTCCCGACCAGCTCCCGCACGAGACCGGTGACGCCAGGGCCCATCACGTGCTCGCAGAAGTTGTGGCCGACGTGACCGCTCGAATTGCCGAGGCCGTTGGGGTGTTGCGGGGAGCGCGACAGCAGCAGCAGCCGGGCGGATTCGAGGGTGGAGGCGGCCAACACGACGACCTTCGCCTTGGCTTCGTAGGACCTTCGAGTCGCGCTATCGAGGAAGGCGACCCCACGCGCCCGGCCGCTGTTCTTGTCGACCAGCACCTCATGGGCGACCGAGTTCGTGCGAAGCGTGAGCTTGCCGGTGTCCATGGCGGGGTAGATGAGCCCGGTGGGCGAGTCGAACGCGGCGTGGATGTCGCATCCCCCCGGCCGCCGGTTGCAGGCGCCGCGGCCGAAGCATTTGCTCCGGTACTTGTTGTGCTTCAAGCCGTCGGTCGTGACACCGGCCCGATAGGGCGTCACGACCCGTCCCAGCTTCGCCAGCCGTTCCCGGAGCTGCACCTCGGCGACGTTGAGCTTGGTGGGCCGTTGGAACAGGCTGTCCGGCAGGTGGGGCAGATTCTCTTTGACGCCGGAGATGCCGAGGTAGAGGTCGACCTTGTCGTAGTAGGGCGCCAGGTCCGCGTAGGAGATGGGCCAATCTTCACCGTAACCGTCGTGGGACTTGGCCTTGAAGTCGTAGTCGGACAGGCGGAGGGCCAGCCGGCCCCAGATGTTGGTCTTGCCCCCCAGGCAACGGGCCCGCACCCAGGCGTAGCGGGTTCCAGCGTAGGGATGATCCTTCTCGTCGACCAGGATGTTCTTGACGTAGTCCGACCCGGACCA
>DASPXO010000075.1:0-2326 GCA_035637235.1 Gemmatimonadales bacterium
GCCCCGCACCCGATGCACGCGGCGGCGTCCATGGCGAGGTCGGCGGCGCGCTTCGGCACGAGGATCGCATTGGCCTCGGGCGCGCTCCCGGTGCGGGTGGAGACGAACCCCCCCGCCTGGATGATGCGGTCGAAGGCGCTCCGGTCCACCACCAGATCCTTGATGATCGGGAACGCCCGCGCCCGCCAGGGCTCGATCCACAGCTCGGCGCCGTCCGGGAAGTGGCGCAGGTGTAGCTGGCACGCGGTAGTCGCGCGCTGGGGGCCGTGGGGCCGGCCGTTGATCACCATGCCGCACGCCCCGCAGATCCCCTCGCGGCAGTCGTGGTCGAACGCGATCGGTTCTTCCCTGCGCGCGACGAGCTGCTGGTTCACCACGTCGAGCAGCTCCAGGAACGACATGTCGGGGCTCGCGTCCGGCACGTCGTAGCGGACGAACTGCCCCCGGGCCGCCGGGCCCGCCTGACGCCACACCTGGAGCGTGAGCTTCATTACTTGTAGGTCCGCTGCGCGAGGTGCACCGCCTCGAACTCGAGCGGCTCCTTGTGCAACACCGGCGTCTTCCCGACCCCGGTGAACTCCCACGCCGCCACGTAGCCGAAGCGCGCGTCGTCGCGCTGCGCCTCGCCGTCCGGCGTCTGATACTCTTCCCGGAAGTGGCAGCCGCACGACTCCTCGCGCTGCAGCGCGTCGAAGCACATCAGCTCCGCGAACTCGAAGAAGTCCGCCACCCGGCCCGCGTGCTCGAGCGACTGGTTCAGGTCCTCGCCCCGGCCGCCGACGTAGACGTCCCCCCAGAACTCCTCCCGCAGGACGCAGACCCGCTGGAGCGCGTCCTTCAAGCCCGCGGCGTTGCGGGACATGCCGCAGCGGTCCCACATGAGGCGGCCCAGCTCGCGGTGGAACGTGTCCACGCTGCGGCGGCCGTTCACCGCCAGCAGCTTCTGCACCCGCTCGCTCACCTCCGCCTCGGTCCCCCGGAACGCGGCGTGGCTCGCGTCGATCTTCGCGAGCTTCGCCTGCGCGAGATAGTCCGCGATGGTGTAGGGAAGGATGAAGTAGCCGTCGGCGAGCCCCTGCATCAGCGCGCTCGCGCCCAGGCGGTTCGCGCCGTGGTCGGAGAAGTTGGCCTCGCCGATGACGTACAACCCGTCGATCGTGCTCATCAGGTTGTAGTCCACCCACAGCCCGCCCATGGTGTAGTGCGGGGCGGGGTAGATCCGCATCGGCGCCTCGAAGGGATTCTCCCCCGTGATGCGCTCGTACATGTCGAACAGGTTGCCGTAACGCTCGGCGATGACGTGACGGCCCAGCCGCTGGATGGCGTCGCGGAAGTCCAGATAGACGCCGTGGCCGCCGGGGCCCACGCCGCGTCCCTCGTCGCACACTTCTTTGGCCCGCCGTGACGCGATGTCGCGCGGGGCGAGGTTGCCGTAGCTGGGGTACAACCGCTCCAGGTAGTAGTCGCGCTCGTGCTCGGGAATGTCGCCCGGGCGGCGGCCGTCCCCTTTCTGCCTCGGGACCCAGATCCGCCCGTCGTTCCTGAGCGACTCGCTCATCAGCGTGAGCTTCGCCTGATGCTGTCCCGTGACGGGGATGCAGGTGGGGTGGATCTGCGTGAAGCAGGGGTTCGCGAACGCCGCGCCGCGCTTGTGCGCGCGCCAGATGGCGGTGACGTTACAGCCCTTGGCGTTGGTGGAGAGGTAGAAGATGTTGGCATAGCCGCCCGTGGCGAGCACCACGGCGTCCGCGACGTGGGCGCTGATCTTCCCGCTCACCAAGTCCCGCACGATGATGCCGCGGGCCTGCCCGTCGAGCACCACCAGGTCGAGCAGCTCGGTGCGCGAGAACATCCGCACCTTGCCGCCGCCGATCTGGCGCGCCAGCGCCTGGTAGGCGCCGAGCAACAGCTGCTGGCCGGTCTGGCCGCGGGCGTAGAACGTGCGCGACACCTGCACGCCGCCGAACGAGCGGTTCGCGAGCGTGCCGCCGTACTCGCGCGCGAACGGCACGCCCTGCGCCACACACTGGTCGATGATGGCGGCGCTGATCTCGGCCAGCCGGTACACGTTCGCCTCGCGCGAGCGGAAGTCTCCGCCCTTGATCGTGTCGTGGAACAGCCGCTCCACGGAGTCGCCGTCGTTCTGGTAGTTCTTGGCCGCGTTGATGCCGCCCTGCGCCGCGATCGAGTGCGCGCGCCGCGGCGAGTCCTGGAAACAAAAGCACGAGACGGTGTAGCCCAGCTCGGCCAGCGAGGCCGCGGCGGACGCCCCCGCCAGCCCCGAGCCCACCACGACGATGTGGTACTTCAGCTTGTTCGCGGGATT
>DASPXO010000076.1:0-8508 GCA_035637235.1 Gemmatimonadales bacterium
CTATTACTACGGGGACTTTCCGGGCCCAGAGGAGCGGGGCACGGAGCGGGGCTGGTACACCTTCGACGCCCGGCCGCGGTTCAACACCAACTACGTGGGTCTGCGGAACCGTGTCGCGATCCTGTCGGAGGCGTACTCGTACGCCACGTTCGAGGAGCGGATCCACGCCACCTACCGGTTCGTCGAGGAGATCCTCACCTACGCGCGCGGGCACGCGGCGACGGTGCGGCGCGTGGTGGCCGCCGCGGATGCGGCGGACGTGACGGGACGGACCCTGGCGGTGCGGGAGGCATTCCAGCGCTCGACCGACTCGGTCGCGATCCTCGTGGGGGAAGTGGCGGAGGATCGGCACCCCTACACCGGTGAGCGCGTCCTCCGGCGGCTCGAGGTACGGCGGCCGGAGCGGATGCCCGAGTTCCAGACGTTCCGGGCGACGGAAACGGCCGTCGCTCCCGCGTTCTACTACGTGCCGGCCGGGCTCACCAGGGTGATCGCCCTGCTTGCGGCACACGGCGTCCAGCTGCAGCGGCTGGCCCGCGTCGAGACGCGGACCGTCGAACGCTTCACGATCGACTCGCAGGCGACGGCGGCGAATGAATTCCAGGGACACCACGAGCGGACGCTGTACGGGCGCTGGGAGGCCGCCGACGTGACGCTACCGGAAAGCACGGTGGTGGTGGCCGTGCGCCAGCCGCTCGGCCGGCTCGCGTTCACGCTGCTCGAGCCCCGGTCGGACGACGGCGTGGTGGACTGGAACGTGCTGGACGACCTGCTGGTGGACGCGCGGAGCTACCCGATCTTGCGGGGGAACTGAGCGCCCGGCGCCGGCATCACTGGAGAGGCGTTTGTTGCATCGCCACCGCCTGCCAGCGGCCGTCGCGCCGGACGAAGATGCGCATGTACCTGACCTTTCCGCTGAACGGGAAGCCACGAAACGTACCGGTGTTGTCCGCGATGCCTCTGAGCACGGCCACGTCGCCATAGATCCGCACCGTCAGGCTGTCGTATTTCACCGACGTCAGCGTGAGCTGGCCGCTCGCGATATCGCGGAGGTTGTCCGCCTTGGTGCGGAGCTGGCCGAGCCGCGATATCTCCACGAACTCGTCGGCGACCATGCGCGCAAGCGCTGCCGTGTCGGCCCGCAGCAGGGCCTGCGCGCGATTCGCCTCGACTGCGCGCACGGAGTCCTCCACCCCCCCGCCTGCTCCTCCCTGGGCAGCGAGGTGAGAGCCGTGGAGGCCGAGGACCAGCAGCGACATCGACACCAGAGCAGTTCGGTACATGAGGTGGCTCCGTGCGCTTCCTTCGCTTCAGGCACTTGAGTCAGCGCCGTTCCCGGCACGCCGGGGGCGCCGCACCAGCTCGCCCCTACAGTTGGGGCAGACCTGCGCCATGGCCGTCGTGCAGTCCGCGCAAAACGTGCACTCGAACGTGCAAATGTAAGCCTCTGCGTCCGGATGCAGGGGGCGGCCGCACTTCTCGCAGCGGTTCCGCATCTCCAGAGCCATGGGATCGAGTGGTGGCGTCGTCGCAGGGTCAGCGCCGTGCCGCTGGGGTGTCAGCGGGCACCGGCGGTACTGGTCTCCTAACGTCGCTCGAACGCCACGAAGGCCACCCGGCGACTATCAGGCGACCATGACGGAACATTGATGGTGCCCTGACCGCCGAGGAAGGGCGGCGTCAGATCGCGCACTGACCCGTCGCGCAAGTCTATGAGACGAAGCTTCACCTGCTTGCCGAACGGATGGTCCTCGCCCTGGTCTTCGAGGTACGCGAGGAACACCACCCAGCGCCCGTCGGGCGACGGGTGCGGGAACCAGTTGGAGTAGGCGTCGCGAGTGAGCTGTTCGGCCCGACTGCCGTCCGGGCGCATGCGCCAGATCTCCATCTTCCCACTACAGAATGAGTTGTAGTAGATGAACTCTCCGTCCGGTGCGTAGTCCGGGCCATCATCGAGGCCACGGCAGGTCGTCAGGCGCCGCTCCTCTCCACCGCCCACCGGGATGGTGTAGATGTCCCACTCCCCACCGCGGCGCCCAACGAACGCGAGCGTCGTTCCGTCAGGAGACCATCCATGCCAGAAGCTCGGGGCCTGCGCCGTGACCTTCACCGGTGTCGGGCTGCCGGCGATCGGGAGGATGTAGATGCTGGACGCGAGCCAGTCCTGCTCCGGGTCCGTGATGTGCTCGGCGGCGTGATGACTCAGGACGAGGTCCCTGCCATCAGGTGAGATACCGTGATCGTTGTTTACTCGGGTGGCGAATCCGGTTGGAATCTCCTCAAGACGCTTGTCACCGCGAGCAGGTAGGTGATAGAGCCGACCCTTGCTGTTCACCACAAAAAAGCGCCCGTCAGGCGACCAGTTCGGCGCCTCGAAGTGCCGATCGTCGCTATAGACGGTTTCGACACGTCGGGATTGAATTTCCACGGTGCGGAGCGAGCTGCGGATTGTACCCTCGGATTGGCCGAGCACACTGCTCGGGACGACGACGCTCGCTAGGAGAAGAAGGCGAGGCGGTGTCATCAAGGCCAGCCGGCGCCCGGTGCGGGTGCTCGCAGGGTTAGTACCTGACCCTTGCGTGCCCGGTCGGCCGTGCTCTCAAGACCACGCCACTCCCGGACCACCATGAACAATGTTCTCCCGTCCACGCCCCCGAGCATACAGGCGAAACAGCCAAGGTCCAGGTCGACCGCCTGCAGCACGTCGCCGCCTTCGCGAACGCGCACGCAGCGCTTGTTCGGGACGTCCGCGTACCAGACCGCGCCGTCCGCGTCCACGCAGATGCCGTCGGGGACGCCGTCACGGAGATCGGCCCACACCCGCCGGTTCGAGAGGCTGCCTCCAGGCGATGCCATCGGCCACCTGTCGCGTCGAGCCGTCGGGGGTGACGAGCGCGACGATTCCCGGGGCAAACTTCTCGCCGGCCATGAGGTTGAACCCGCCGCCGTTGACGTACGCGTTGCCGCGGCCATCCACGACGATCTCGTTGAAGCCCAAGTCAGAGACGCCGGTCAGGTCGGCATACGTCACCGGCGAGCCGTCGGCCTCCCGGCGCAGGAGAAGCCGATCGCTCGCCGAAACGATCAGCAGGGGCCCATCCGGCAGCCAGTCGATGCAGATCGGCTGAAATGACGGAAAGCGCAGCCGGACCATGACCTCGCTCTCGCCGTCGGGACCGACGGCGACGACCTCTTGTGCGCCCCAGTCGGCGAGCCACAGACGGCTGTCGTGCCCCCAACGCGGCGACTCGCCGAACACGAGACCAGTCATCAAGCTCTGCGGCGCGAGGTTCTCGTTGTATGCCTCGGACAAGGCCTATCTCCCCGCTTGCTCACCCTTTAGTGCCGCGACCGCCTCCCGCGCTCGTTCAACAGACGGTTGCAGCTCGGGGTCGGCGTGCTGCCACGCCTCGATGAAGCGCTCGTAGTACCGGATGGCCTGGGGCACCTCGCCCAGCTGCTGGTACAACGCGCCCCGCTCGGCCCACGATCGCACGACGAAGCCGGCGTTCTGGATGTGGTCGTCGAGACTGTCCAGGCGCGCGTAGGCCTCGATCGCAAGCCGCGGCTCGCGCAGGCGGGCCAGGAGGTCGCCCCATGCGAACGCGCGGATCCCTCCTTCGAAGCCGTTGAATTCCGCGTCCCCAGCCGTGCGATAGTGACGCTCGACTCGCCTCAGCGCGCGCGCCGTGTCACCACGCGCCAGGGCCAGGTGAGCGTCGGCGACGTGCCAGGTGGCCCATGCCAACGTGTCGACGTGCTGCAGGAGAGGCCGTAGGAGCAGGGTGTCGCGCATCGCGAGATACATGGCGAGCGCCACCGTGCCCAGTCCTTGGCAGACGCGCCGCAGGCGTGCCGTATCGGTACCCGCGTAGCGGTCGAGCGTGGCACGCAGCTTGTCCGTCAGGCTGCCGAGCGCGTCCGGCCGGGCACGGGGTTGGCCGACCTCGGCAGCGAGATACCCTTCGCCCAACCAGCCGATGTCCGTCACGGCCATTCGCAGGCTGCCCACATTGGTCGAGTCGAACCCGAGCCCCCTTAACGTGGCGTTGAAACGCAGACCCTCGGCCCAGCGTCCGCCGGCGCCCGCGAGCACCGCGGCTGGGAGGGACCACTCGCGAAAACGCCCCTCCCGGATCTGCAACAGGGTGTCGCGCGCCACCCGCAGCCCGTCATGCACGGCGGTTGCGGCTTGACTGGCGCGCCCGAGCAGGAACAGCGCCATACTCTTGAAGAAAGCCGCCTCGGCCTGCCATCCCAGTCGGTCCATGGTCCTCGCCTCGTCCACCACCTCGCCGTAGCGTCGCTGGCTGTACAGCACGTCCAGCAGCATCTGCCGAGGTCGCCACGAGCCCGGCACGGCGGCCACCCACGCGCGCGCGGTCTGGATTTGCGCCGCGCGTGCCTCATCGCGCCACCGAGCGACCGTCCGAGCCCCGAACCGTCGGCTCAGATCGTCGGGCGTCCCGTACACGGCCGAGTCTGCGAGACAGAGGTGGAAGGCCCCGGACCCACCGCCCCCCGTGCAGCGCCCGAGCGCATCGAGGATGTGCTGATAGGCGAGCACGTAGCTCGAATCGATGGCGAGGGTGTGCTGGAACGCGCGCAATGCGCGTCCCAGGTTGCCGATGGTGTCAGGGTGGGGGAAGTCGGACGACCGGTCGTGGTAGTGGGCTTCCCCCAGCTGATACCATGCTTCGACGTCCGTCGGATCGCGGGCGATCAGATCCTCGACGATCCGGCGGGCCCACGACAAGTGCCCGTCTTCAAAGGCGCGGTGGAACGCGACGAGCGCGCGCAGCCGGGGCGGGAGCGAGGCGCTGTGCCGCTCGGCGCCGAGGAGAAATTGGCGGCGGTCGATGGTGGCAGAGCCCCACCCTGAGGCGCTGTGCTCCCTGATTCCAAGGCCCCACCCTCCGGCGTTGTAGAGCCTGAGGTAGGCGAGCGCGAAGCTGGAGTCGAGCGCCACGGCACGCTGGAGGAGCAGATAGGCCGAGTCGAGCTGGAACCGCTGGAGCGCGGCGGTTCCCTCCAGATAGGCACGGTACGCTGCGATCGAGCTGGTCGTCTGGGCCAGTACCGACGGTCGCTCACCCGGCGGCGCGCCGCTCGTGCCCAGGATGCGGGCGGCGAGCGCGTCGAACAGGGGCCGCGGGTCGGCACTCCAGGCCGCGCGCACGATGTGCGTCGCGAGGCGGTCACCGGTGCGTACGTCGTGCACCTTGGACTCGATTGCGAGGGAGTCGCCCTCCCGACGGACGTCGCCTAGCACCAACGTCCCCACGCGGGCCTCGCGCGCCATCGCGCGCGCCGTTTCGAAGTCGACGTCGGCACCAGTGCTCACGTGGCGGCGCCGCATGAGTGAGGCGGTGCGCTCGTCGTCGTATACGCGCATGTCCTCCCAGTGCGCCGCCGCGAGGCCGAGCAGGTTCATCGCCGCTTCCTCGAGGTAATCGCGCGTTGCATCGCCGGTCTTGTTCTTGAAGGGGAACACGATGAGGGATTTGCGCGGATCTCCCTCCGTGCGGAATCCCCGTGGCCAGAGGGCGAACGCGAGAACGACCACGAGCCCCAGCGCGCCGGCCGTGACGATGCTCCGCGTGCGCCACCGGGTCGCGCGCCGGAACCCGGTGCCGCTCAACAGCCCGTCGAGCGCCCCGCTGAGCTCGTCCGCCGTGGCGAAGCGGTCCCCCGGCTCTGTGGCGAGGGCGCGCTCGATCACGGGCTGCAAGCCCAGGGCATCGTGCCCCAGCTGCGGCACCTTGTGGGACAGCGCTTGCGCAATGATGGACTGCGGCGTCGCACCCTCAAACGGGGGCCTGCCCGCCAGCATCTCGTAGAGGACCACACCCAGGGCGTAGACGTCCGTCCGGCCGTCCAAGTTGGTCTCGCCCAGGGCCTGCTCCGGGCTCATGTACTTCGGCGTGCCGACCGCCATGCCGGTCTGCGTCAGCCCCGACCGCGCCGCCGAGGCGCTCACCGCCCGCGCGATCCCGAAGTCCGCCACGACCGCGTGGCCCTGCGAGAGCAGGATGTTCGCCGGCTTGATGTCGCGGTGCACGACCCCCTGGCGGTGGGCGTAGGCGAGCGCGTCGGCCACCTCACGTGCGATGCGCGCCGCCTCTGCCTGAGACAACCGGCCTTCCCGGACCAGGCGATCGCGCAACGACTCGCCCTCGACGAACGGCATCACGTAGTACAGCATGCCATCAGCCTGGCCGGAATCGTAGACGGGGAGAACGTGGGGATGCTGGAGCTTGGCGGCGATCTCGATCTCGCGCAGGAAGCGCTCGTGGCCGAGGGCGGCGGCCAGCTCGGGACGGAGCAGCTTGATCGCGACCGGCCGCTGGTGCTTCACGTCAGTCGCGAGAAACACGATGGCCATGCCCCCGGCGCCGACCTCCCGCTCTACGCGATAGCGGTCTCCCAGAGCGGCCTGCAGGCGTTGGAGCACGTCGTCATTCTATGGGTCGATTCCGGCCGGCGGTAGGAGGGTCATGCCGCCAGGCGTCGTGCTTCGAACGGCCACGTTCGTCCCTTCCACGACCACGCTCCGAAGCACACAACACCCAGCACCAACGCGCCCAGCCCGAACGCGATCACCGTGGGCGGCGTCGTGGCAAAGATGAAGATCCATCCAACCAGCGCGACGAGGCTCGGCACTGGATAGAGCCACATCCGATACGGCCTCGGCATGTCCGGCGCTCGCCGACGCAGCAACGTCACCGCGCCGATCTGACCGATGAACTGCACGAGAATCCGCGTCGTGATCAACGCATCTATGACCATGCCCAGCGACACAAAGCCGGCGAGGATCGAGAGGACGCCCAGCACGCCGAGCGAGACGTTGGGGAATCCCTTGGACGGATGGAGGCGCGCGAATACCTTGAAGAAATAGCCGTCCTTCGCTGCCGCATACGGCACGCGCGAGTACCCGAGCAAGAGGGCGAAGACCGAGCCGAACGCGGTCCAGAGGATCATCGCCGTGAACAGCGTCGCGACGCCCGGTCCGTACATCCGTTCCATGAAGATCGAGACGATGAAGTTGGACTGCGGGCGTGACTCAGCCGGGACGAATTCCCGCCACGGGACCACGCCGATAATCGAGAGATTGATCGCGAGGTAGATCACCGCTACCGCCACGGTGCTGATCAGAATCGACCGTGGGATCACTCGGGCGGGATTCTCGACTTCGTCGCCGATATAGCAGACATCGTAGTAGCCGAGGTAGTCGTAAACGCCGATCCGCGACGCCGCGCCGAGGCCTATGAGAAAGCCCAAGGAGAAGTCGAACGCGCCCGGCGGAAAGTCGAAGGCGATCCTGGGGTCGAAGTGCCGTGCACCGGTCACGACGACCACGATGACGGTGACGATCGTTCCCATCCATAGCGTGACGGTGATCGTCGCGATCGACGTGATCCGCCGGTAGAGGAGTGCGAGGTTCGCGAGCCCGATGATCGTGACGGCGAGCATCGCCTGGCGCGCCGTGATCCCCTTCCAGATATAGCCAAGGTACTGCGAGAAGCCGATGTACCCAGACGCGATCTCGAGGGGTCCACTAAGCACGAACTGCCAGACGAAGAGAAAGCCCATCAGGCGGCCCACCTTCTCCGCGCCATAGCCTTGGCGCAGATAGCCGAACGAGCCGCCGGATCTGGGCAGCGCCGCCCCAAGCTCGCTCCAGACCATGCCGTCGCACATGACGATCACCAATGCGACGAGCCAGCCGAGCATCGCCTGCGGACCGCCCAGCGCGGACATGAGGAGCGGGATCGTGATGAACGGTCCGATCCCGATCATGTTCGTCATGTTGAGCGCCGTGGCGTGAATCAGGCCGAAGCGGCGGACCATCGGCGGGGGCGACGACGCGATCGGTTGCGTCACCGTTCGACCCTCTTCTCGATCGCCCGTGGCTCGGCGCACGACTCGGGCCGCTCGGACGGATTCCGGAGCGCCGCCCCGACCTCGTTCTCGAGGTCGCCGACGCGCAGCGCGCTGATTCGCTCGTCGACTCGGCTTCGGAGTGCCAAGTCTGCTGACTCCATGTATCGCTCCTGATGCGTCTCGCCCTCGAGCTTAGCAGGATCGACCGGCCTCTCCTCGATCAGCTCCTCCGGAGCAACGGTGTGGAACGACAGCATTCCCCATGCCTGTGTGTCGACAAACAGCCGGTGCCAGGTCGAGGGCGGGATCGTCACCCACCTTTGCTCCGCCGCACCTCGCTCGCTGCTCACGAGCGGATGTGAGGCCCACGAGTCCCGCTCTTGAAGTTCGAACCGTCCCGTGCCGGTCAGGGAGAGTGAGCGCTGATGGCTGTTCGGATGCCGCTCTGCTCCCGTTTCGGCGCCAGCGCGAATCACGAAGATCCAGCAGGAGCGAATGCTCTCAGGCAAGGCTGCTCCGAACGCGCTGAGCGGGATGGTCTCCCAAGCCATCGCGCCAGGCGACCCCTCGAGTTGCCGGAGCACGCGGGCAAGGCATTCTCTCACCATCGTTGCCACTGGGCTC
>DASPXO010000077.1:0-2232 GCA_035637235.1 Gemmatimonadales bacterium
CCGGAAGGCGGATTCGGCGACGCCCTCCACCTTGGTCCGTCGCCGGTCGGCGGGAAAAGTAACGGGCGCCGCGGCGTGCCCTGCAGGCGGAGCGCCGGCGGCTTGACGCTTCGGTTCCGATTCGACCTGCGTTACGCCCACGCCCGTGGGCAGGGTCGGGGCCGCAGAACCGACTGAACTCGAACGCTGAGCGATACCGCTTTTACACCCGGCCTGGAGCGCTCGCAAGTGGCCCTTTCGGCCATGGCCACGGGCCCACTGTCACCGCACCGTCACAGCACGGTCACAGCCGCCCGCCAATCTCGTCTGCCGTGCAAACGACGAAGGAGGGTCCGTGAGCCTCGATCCCGTCTTGAGTCTCGATCGCGAGTGGCAGCAGCTCGCCCGCGGCGTCGTGCCGGCGCGTCTGCGCCTGTGGGCAGAACGTGAACCGGCGCTGGCTCCGTTCGTGGATCCGGCGCGGCTAGTCGAGTTCGTCCGCGGATCGGCGTCCTCTGCGATGAAAGACGAGCTGCTGCGTCCGCTCGTGCGACTTGCCTTCGACGATCCGCTCGCCGCCCGTGTGGTGCTGCAGGTGTTGCTGCCCGGGTTGAAGCGGATCGCCGGACGCGCGCTGCACGACCTGTCCGAGCGCGACGAGCTATGGGAGCTGTTGCTTGCACACGCGTGGGAGCGGATTCGCCGCTATCCCCTGGCACGACGGCCGCGGCATATCGCGGCGAACGTGCTGCTCGACACGCTCATGCGCACGATGCGTGAGCTAGAGCGCGAGCGTCGGCGCCGCCGACGCAGCGACTCGGACGCGGAGATGCCCGCGCCCGCTCCGGATCAGCGCACCGATATCGCGCGCGTACTGCTCGAGGCGGTCTCGGCCGGAGCGATCTCGCAGCTTGAGGCGCGGATCATCTTCGAAACGCGGATCGAGCACTGCTCGTTGGCCGAGGTCGCGGCCGAGGAGGACCTGGCCTACAACGTTCTGCGCGTCCGTCTGCAGCGAGCGGAGAGGCGATTGCTGCTTCACCTCGGTTATCCGGGTGTGCCTAATCGGCGCGCAAAAGGACCTTTCTCTAGTGCTCGGGTAATCGGCGCGACCCACACCGACCGGATCCACACGAAACCGCAGCAAGCGGGATAGGCGGTAGCGGCGCTCGCGCCGGTGCCCGGGGCGAGACGACGCCCCGGAAAAGGAGGAGATGAAGAGAAAGCTGACACTCGCGCTTGCGCTGACCGCGGCGCTCGCGCTTGCGCTGGCGCCGGCCGCGCTCGCCGCGGGCGACATCAACAGCGTGCTCTCGAACCTGCGCGTCTGGCTCGCCGGCCTGCTGGCGGCGCTCGCGACCTTGTTTTTGACGATCGGCGGGATCCGCTACCTGCTCGCCGGCGGCGACCCGGCCGCGCTCGAGCGGGCGAAGGGATCGATCAAGGCGGCGATCATCGGCTACGCGCTCGCGCTCTTGGCGCCGGTGCTGGCGACGGTCGTGCAGCACGTCGTCGGCGGATGAGACGCGCGCTCACGCGCTTCGCCCGCGTCGCGGTCGTCGTGTTATTGCTGGCGCTCGTCGTTGCGCCGAGCGCGCTGGCGATCCGGTTCACCGACGACAGCTACCAGGTGCCGACCGGCTCGGTCGGCTCGTTCTACAGCCACCAATTCCGCGGCGACGGCGGCTGCGGACCGGCGCTGCCGTACCAGTTCACGATCCTCGGCGGCGGGCTCCCGCCCGGGCTCTCGCTGGCGTCCGATGGTCTGGTCAGCGGGGTGCCGACGCGGGCGGGCAGCTGGTCGTTCTGGCTCGAGCTCTCCGACCAGGATCCGCCCTCGGCGTCCTGGTGTCGGCCGGCGAAGTCGCAGCGCGAGTTCACGATCGACGTCGCGCCTGCGAACGGACGTCCGGGCGTGCAGGTCGGACCGTCGCTTCCCGGCAACCAGGGTGGCGGGACGTCCGGCGGCAGCGTCTCGGGCGGCGGCGAGAGCCACCCCGCCTTCTGGGACATCCCCGGGCAGATCAAGAAGGCGATCGACGACTGGTTCCGCCACCTCGTCACCGACGCCTTGAACCCGGCGCTCGAGCTGGTCGGCAAGACGCTCTTGTCGACGCCGCAGGTCGTCAACGCCGGCCGCGTCGGCCAGCTGTGGGCCTACTCGCTCGGGATCGCCGACGCGCTGCTCGTGCTGCTGATCGTGATCGCGGGCGGGCTGGTGATGGGGCACGAGACGGTGCAGAGCCGCTACGC
>DASPXO010000078.1:0-34986 GCA_035637235.1 Gemmatimonadales bacterium
GGCCGTGCAGCGCCGGGCGAGCGGGATGCCGCTCGCGTACGCGGTCGGCCGCGCCGGCTTTCGCACGCTCGAGCTGAAGCTCGATCCGCGGGCGCTCATCCCGCGGCCGGAGACCGAGGGCCTGGTCGATCTGGTGCTGGAGTACGGGGCTCGGGCGTCGGGGATCGGGACTCGGAACGGCACCCCCGAAGCCCGCGGCCCGAGGCGCGAGCCCCGAGGTGTGGTGGCGGACGTGGGGACCGGGTGCGGCTGCATCGCGCTTTCGCTCGCCCTGGAGGGGGAGGAGGATTTCGCCCGCGTCATCGCGGTGGAGCGCTCACTCGGGGCGGCGGCCCTCGCCCGGGAGAACGTGGAGCTGGTGCGCCCGCGCGTGCCCGTGGAGGTGCGCGAGGGGGACCTGCTCGCGCCGCTGGCCGGTGAGCGGGTGCGGGCGATCGTGGCCAACCCGCCGTACCTGACCGAGCGAGAGTGGCGCGAGCTCGATCCCGCGGTGCGGCAGTTCGAGCCGCGGGACGCCCTCGTGAGCGGGCGCGACGGGCTCGACGCGACGCGCGCCTTGCTCGCCGGCGCCGCGGCCCTGCTCGAGCCGGGGGGAGTGCTGGCGGTCGAGATCGACGAACGGCGTGCGGAGTTGGTGCGCGCCGTCGCGCGCGAGCATCGCTGGCCCCGCGTGGCGATCCACGAAGATCTGTTCGGCCGGCCGCGGTTCTTGCTGGCCTTCGCCAGGGAGGAAGCGTGATCGACCAGAAGGCGCAGGAGCTGGGCCGGCTGCTGGGGCAGAGCGACGAGTACAAGACGCTGGTTCGGGCCAGCGACCGGATGCGCGAGGATGCCGCCTGCCGGCGGCTCCTCGCCGAAGTCGAGCGCATCGCGCAAGAGATCGAGCGGGCGGCGCACGACGGGCGCGAGGCCGCGCAGGGTCAGGTGGAGCAGTACGACCGCGCGCTGCAGAGCGTCCAGTCCAATCCGGTGTATCAGCAGGTCGTGGCCGCGCAGGCGAACTTCGAGAAGCTGATGGCGAAGGTGAACGCGCGGATCTACGAAGGCATGAAGCAGGGGGCCGCGAGCCCCATCATCACGCTAGGATGAACGGCGCGGGATCGGGTCTGCTCATCGTGGTCGAGGGCCCCGAGGGAGCGGGGAAGTCAACGCTCGCGCGCTGGCTGGCGGCGCGGCTGCTCGCCGACGGGCGCGCGGTGGTCGCGGTGCGGGAGCCCGGCGGCACGCCGGTGGCCGAGGCGGCGCGCCAGGTGGCGCTGACGGTCCCGGACGAGATGGCCCCCGCGGCCGAGTTGTTTCTCTTCCTCGCGGCGCGGGCGGACCTGGTGCACAAGGTCGTCCGCCCCGCGCTCGCGGCGGGCCAGGTGGTGGTCGCGGACCGGTTCTTCCTCTCGACCATGGCCTACCAAGTCGCGGGCGCGGGGTTGCCGTACGAGGAGGTGTCGCAGGCCAACCGGCTCGCCACCGGCGGGCTCGTCCCCGATGTGACGCTGGTGCTCGATGTGCCGGTCGCGACGGGCCGGGCGCGGCAGCGGGCGGCCCACAAGGCGCCGGACCGGTTCGAGCGGCAGGATGATGCGTTCCACCGGCGCGTGCTTGAGGCGTACCGCAACGCCACGGGGCCGGGGGTGGTGCACATCGATGCGACACAGGCCCAGAAGGCCGTGCAGGAAGCCGCGTGGCGCGAGGTCATGGCGGTGACCGCTCTTTCATCGCGAGGCGTCTCATGAAGCTCCGGAATATCCTGGTCGTCGCCGTCGTCTCGTTCGTTGCGCTCGCGACGGGCGGCTGGCTGCTGCAGCGCGAAGCGGAGCCCGCCGGGTCGGTGTACCAGCAGGCGCGGCTGTTCGAGGATGTGCTCGCGCACGTCGCCGACTACTACGTCGACTCGCTGGACGAGCGCCAGCTCTATCAGATGGCCATCGACGGGATGCTGAACCAGCTGCATGACCCGTACTCGGTCTTCCTGAAGCGGGACGATTTCCGGGCCCTCTCCGAGGCGACGACCGGGAATTATGGCGGCCTCGGCATCCAGATCGATGTGCGCGACGGCTGGATCACCGTCGTGGCGCCGCTCCCCGAGACGCCCGCCGAGCGCGCCGGCATCCAGTCCGGCGACCGGATCATCGCGCTCGACAGTCGCTCGACGGAGGGCTGGAAGCAGGACCAGGCGGTGAAGGAGCTACGGGGGCAGCCGGGCACGACGGTGGAGCTCAGGGTGCGGCGTGTCGGCGTGGAGCAGCCGCTCATCTTCAAGCTCAGCCGGGCGACGATCCATATCCGCTCCGTCGGGCTCTCGATGATGCTCGACGACAAGGTCGGCTACATCACGCTCAACCCGGTGAGCGAGACGTCGGCGCAGGAGCTGACCCAGGCGGTGGGGAGCCTCGCGCAGAAGGGGATGAAGTCGCTCATCCTCGACCTGCGCGGCAACCCGGGCGGGCTGCTCGACCAGGGCGTGGGCGTGAGCGAGCTGTTCCTCGATCCCGGCCAGGACGTGGTGGCCACGCGCGGCCGCGCGCCGAACACAACGCGCACGTTCAAGGACACGAAGCCCCAGCTCTGGCCCGGCCTGCCGATCGTGGTGCTGGTGAACGGCGGCACCGCCAGCGCCGCGGAGATCATCACCGGAGCGCTCCAGGACCACGACCGGGCGCTCGTCGTCGGGACGCCGACGTTCGGCAAGGGTCTGGTGCAGTCGCTGTGGCAGCTCACGCCCGAGACGGCGCTGAAGCTCACCACGGCGCGCTGGTACACGCCGAGCGGGCGGACCATCCAGCGCAGGAGCAGGAACGAGGCCGACCAGGAGGCGCAGGTCGTCGCCGCCGAGGAGGGTCACGACACGACGAAGGTCGACTCCTCCCTCGTCTTCCACACCGACCACGGCCGCACCGTGCTGGGCGGCGGTGGGATCCGGCCGGACCTGTTCGTGAGCCCCGACACCTTCACGACCGCCGAGCGCGCGTTCATGAAAGGGCTGGGGAGCAACATCCCGGTGTACTGGGACGTGCGCTCGAGCTACACGCTGGAAGTGAAGGCCTCGGCGCGGGTGACCGATCCGAGCTTCACGGTCACGCGCGACATGGTCGACGAGGTCGTGCGCCGGCTCCGGACCAGGAACGTCCCGATCTCGGACAGCCTGGTGGCGGGGGCGCGCAGCCTGATCGCGCAGGACCTGGGCTACGAGATCGCGCGCTACGTGTTCGGCCGGCCTGCGGAGTTCCGCCGCCGCATGGCCGAGGACCACCAGGTCCAGTCCGCGCTGGGGCTGGCGCGCCGGGCCCGGTCGCCCGAGGACCTGCTCTCCCTCGCGGCGCGGGGCCCTGCGAGCCCGCGGAACTAAGGTGGGCGGCCGGCGGCGCGTCGCCGATCAAGCGGTCGGCATCATCGGACCTGGGCGCGCCGGCGTGGGGCTCGCGTTGGCGCTCACCCGGGCGGGCTACGCCGTGTCGCTGTACGGACGCCGCGAGAAGGCGGTCCCCCAGCCCCTCACTCTCACCGTCGGTCCCGCAGACCGTGCCCCGCCGCCTGCCTGGCTCGCCCAGGCGGGCGTGGTCATTCTCGCCGTGCGGGACGATGCGATCCGCGTGCTCGCCGCATCGCTGGCGCACACGCACGCGATCCGCGCCGAGCACGTCGTGCTGCATCTCTCGGGCGTCCAGGGTCAGGAAGCGCTGAGCCCGCTCGTCCCGGCGCGCGCGGCGCTCGGCTCGCTCCACCCGCTCCAGACGATCTCGGACCCCGAGCGCGCGCCCGAGCGTCTCACGGGCGCCTGGGCCGCCGTGGAGGGGATGCCCCGCGCGGTCCAGGCGGCGGAGGCGATCGCCCGGGATCTTGGCATGCGGCCGTTCCGGCTGACCGGCCAGGCGAAGGCGCTCTACCACGCCGGCGCGGTGTTCGCCTCGAACTACTTCGTAGTCGTGGAAGCCGTGGCGCAGCGACTGCTCCGACACGCGGGGCTGACGGACGCCGACGCTTGGCAGGCGTTGCGACCGCTCGTGGAGGGGACGCTCGAGAACCTGACGCGCGGGGAGCCCGGGGGCGCGCTCACGGGGCCCGTGGCGCGCGGCGACGAGGACACCATCCGCCGCCACCTCGAATCGCTCACGCCAGACGACGCGCTCCTGTACCGGGCGCTGGGGCGCGCGGCGCTCGAGCTGGCGGGCAAGCGCGGCATGGACGAGGCGACGGCGGCGCGGGTCGCGGACGCGCTCGCTACTGATCCACGATTCGTACTCCAGCCGGGGGTGCAAAGCTGAACTCGCGGCTCGGCACGCCCGCGTTCACCTTCAGCTTCTTGAGGCTCACGGTCCGGCGCTGGCCCTGAATCTCCGAGATCTCTAGCCGGCGCACCAGCCCGTCGTCCCGATCCACCCAGATGACCGCCTCGGTGTACGGCTCGTCCCGCTGCTTCGGGACGAGCGCCACCACGTCCGCCATCCCGTCGGGCAGGGAGTCCGCGCGCAGGTAGCGCGCGGTGTAGCGCTCGCGCGGGCGCTCCACGAACTGCCCGATGAGATTCGGGCCGGTGGTCCCGACGTCGGGGATGCGGGAGCGAATCACCTGACCGGGCGTCGTGCTGGGCGTGTAGAGCCAGAGGTCGCGGCCGTCGGCGACGATGCGGTCGCCCTTGGGGTGCGTGAACCGCATGGCGAAGCGGCTGGGCCGCATCTGGTAGAGCCTGCCGCGCGTGGTGTCGGGGGGCCCGATCATCGGGTTCGAGACGATCTGGACGAACTCGGCGGAGAGCGTGCGGATCGTCTGGTAGGCGGCGCTGGCGTGATCGAGGATGGGCCAGGGGTCGGGCGTCTGGAGGCCGGCGGAGATCGCGAGCGCGACGATTGCGGATTGCGAATTGCGGATTGCGGATTCGAGAGGCCGTCTTCCACTCCGCGATGCCGAAGCTCCCGCTCGACGCTCCCCCTTCCATTCCGCAATCCGCATTCCGCAATCCGCAATTGGGGTCACGCGCCCACCGACACTGGCTCGGCGATCCGCCGCCCGATCACCTCCGCGATCACCCTGATCTCCCGCATCAGCTGAGCGAACTGGTCCGGATAGAGCGACTGCGCGCCGTCCGAGAGCGCCTGGTCGGGGTGCGGGTGCACTTCGACGATGATGCCGTCGGCCCCCGCGGCGACCGCGGCGCGCGCCATCGGGATCACCTTTTCCCGCAGACCCGTGCCGTGCGAGGGGTCGGCGATGATCGGCAGGTGCGACAGCTTGTGGACCACCGGGATCGCGGTGAGGTCGAAGACGTTGCGGGTCGTGGGGTCGAAGCCACGGATGCCCCGCTCGCACAGGATCACCTCGTGATTGCCCTCGGCGAGCAGGTACTCCGCGGAGAGGAGCAGCTCCTCGATCGTCGCCGACATCCCGCGCTTCAGGAGCACCGGCTTGTTGGAGCGGCCCGCGGCCTTGAGGAGGGAGAAGTTCTGCATGTTGCGCGCGCCGATCTGGATGATGTCGGCGACCTCGGCGACGTGCGCGACCCCTTCGGGGTCCATCGCCTCGGTGCAGATCAAGAGGCCCGTCTCGTCGCGCGCCTTGGCGAGGAGCTGCAAGCCGGGCCGCCCGAGCCCCTGGAACGAGTAGGGCGACGACCGCGGCTTCCAGGCGCCGCCCCGGAGGATCACGGCGCCCGCCTCTTTCACCTGGCGCGCCGCGTCGAGGATCTGCCGCTCGCTCTCGACGGAGCAGGGGCCCGCGATGACCGCGACCTCGGCGCCGCCCACCGCGAGCCCGCCCGGCAGCCGGACGACGGTGTTCTCCTCCTTCCATTCCCGGCTCACCTGTTTGTAGGGCTTCGAGACGTGGATGACCTCCTGCACGCCGGGCAGGGCCTCGAGGCGCGAGGCGTCCACCCGGCCGTCGTTGCCCACGAGGCCCACGGCGGTGCGCTGCGCGCCCGGCATGCGGCTGGCCTTGTAGCCCAGCTCCTCGATCACCGCAACGACCCGCTGGATCTCCGCGTCGGTCGCCCCGTGTCGCATCACGATCAGCACCGCTCGGTTCCTCCGATCATGAACCGGTCTCCGTCGCGCGCTGCCGCGACGGGCCCGGCGAACCGCGTCCTGGCAGCCCGAGCCGGGTCCAAATTTTCTACCGGAGGATAGAAGTGCGTCAAGACGAGGCGCCCCGCGCCGGCCTCGCGGGCCAGGTCGCCCGCGCGCTCGGGCGTCAGGTGGACGTCTATCGCCATCTCCTCGGGGAGCGAGCACTCGGCGAGCAACAGATCGGCCCCCTTGGCCCAGTGCGCCAGCTCGCTCGAGGCGCCGGTGTCGCCCGTGTACACGAGCCGCCCTTCCGGGGCGGTGAGCGAGAGCGCCACGCTCTCCGGCGTGTGCGGCACGGGAAACGTCTCGAGACTCAGATCGGCGTCGAGCGGGAACGGCTCGCTGTCCCGCAAATCGAGGATTCCGATCGGAAACCCGGGGTCGAGAAGCCACGACCCGTATCCCTCGGCGAGCTTCTTCACGAGCCGCACGACGCCCGGGGGTCCCAGGATTACGAGCGGCTCCGTGCGGGGTGGGTCCGCCGTGTACTTGAGGGCGTACACCAGCATCGGCAGCTCCCCCCAGTGGTCGGGATGGAAGTGCGACAGGACGACGTGGGTGACCTTATCCCACGGCAGCCCGAACTGGGCGAGGCGGTGCAGGGCGCCCGCGCCGCAGTCGAGCAGGATCTTGAGATTGCCGCGGCCCACCCAGTGACACGCCGCAGTGCGAGCGGCCGATGGAGCGACCGTCCCTGTACCCACGGTGACCAGTTCCATGACGTTTAGCGACCCCTCCCTCGGAAGACGATTCGTCTGAACTGAATTACCCCTCCCGCCTTCAACTTGTACAGATAGACGCCGGGCGCCACGTCCCGGCCGTCGTCGGCGCGCCCGTCCCAGGCGAGCCGGAAATCGCACGTGGGGCCGCCCGGCCCGCTCCGTCCATACCGGCCCGCGGGCAGGATCGCCGGGAAATCCGGTCCCGGCACGAAGCGCCGCACGGCGTTGCCGCGGAGGTCGAGGATCGCGAGCTGTACCGCCCCGGACACCGCGAGATCGAACCAGAGGCACGTGGAATCGCGGCCGTCGGCGGGAAAGGGGTTCGGGAAGTTCTGGTACAGCAGCGTGGCCGGCGGGAGCGACCCGTCGACCACCATGAACACCCCCTCGCTCCGGACCAGGCTCGTGTCGGCACCGGCGCGCACAACCAACGCCCACACATATGCCAGCTGGCGCTCGAGGGGGCGCGGAACCCGGTAGGCCGTGTCGCTCAGGCCCCCGACGCTGACCTCGGGCACGTCGGCGAACCGCGCCGCGGCACGGCGGACGGTCAGGTCGTAGCGGAACGGCCCGGGAGGGGCGCTGACCGCGGGGGAGCGCCACGCGAGCGTCGGTTGGGCCTCCGCCGTGTTCACCCCGCCCGCGGCCGACAGGGTCGTGAGCGTGGCCCAGGGCGGCACGGCGAGCGGCCCGACGAGGCCGGTCGTGGCCGTGTCCCCCGTCGCCGCGGTGGCGTCGACGCGCCAGAACAGCGGCCGTCCCGGCTTGAGCGGCGACCGCAGGGCATAGCTCGTCGCGCTCAGCGCGGTGTCGACCAGCGCGCCCCCGAGCGCGGAGTCCCGGGCGATGCGCAGCCGATAGGTGATCGGCGTCCCGGGCGGCGGGACGTCCTGCGACCATGAGAAGTCGGGCGTGATCGAGCCCAGCTGGGGCCCGATCGGTGAAAGGGGTGTGACCCCCGTGGGAGACCCGGCGGGCCGCTGCGCGCCGAGCCGCACCGGCACGGCGAGGGCGAGCGCAGCGGTCCGGAGGGACCGGTGCACGGGGGCTAGGCCGGTTCCATCTGGCCCAGACGCACGCCGACGATCGTAGACACGCCGGGCTCCTGCATCGTAACCCCGTAGACGGCGTCGGCCGCCTGCATGGTGCGCGGGTTGTGCGTGATGACGATGAACTGCGTCTGGTCCTTGAACTCCTGAAGCAGGCGCACGTAGCGGCCCACGTTCGCGTCGTCCAGCGGCGCGTCCACCTCGTCGAGCAGGCAGAACGGGCTGGGCTTGGCCAGGAAGATCGCGAACAGGAGCGACACGGCGACCAGGGTCCGCTCACCGGAGGAGAGCAGATGAATGCGCTGCGTGCGCTTGCCGCGCGGGGCCGCGTGGATCTCGATCTCGCTCTCGAGCGGCTCGTCCTCGTTCGCGAGCCGCACGTCGCAGTCACCCCCGCCGAACAGCGTCTGGAACACGGTGCGGAAATTGTCGCGCACCTTGCCGAACGACTCCAGGAACATGGTCTTGGCGGTCTGGTCGATCTCCCGCGCCGCCTGCTGCAGCGACTGGCGGGCGGCGACCAGGTCGTCGCGCTGGGTCATCAGGAACTCGACCCGCTTCATTTCCTCGGCATGCTCCTCCACCGCGAGGGCGTTCACGGGTCCCACGGCGTCGATGGCTTCCTTCAGTCGCTCGTTCTCCTGGCGCAGCCACGCGATGTCGCCGGGCACCTCCGGCGCTTCGGCGAGGAGGCGGTCGAGCGGCTTGCGCCATTCGGTTTCGACCCGCTCCGCGAGCGCGCGCTTGCGGCCGACCAGCTCCGTCCGCTCCAGCTCGAGCTTGTGCTGTTCGGCGCCCAGCGCGTCGAGGGCCTTGCGCACCTCCTCGAGCCCCGCTTCCGCCTCGGCGAGGCGGGTTTCCGCCTCCCGCACCTGGGCCTCGGCCTCGCGCGTTGCCGCCTCGAGCGCGACCACGGCCAGCCGGCGTTCCTGCAGCGCGTCCTGCCATTGGCCCTGCTGCGCGGTGAGGGTCGCCGAGTCGCGGTCGATGGTCGCGATCTCCGCGGCGAGCGCCGCTTGTTGGCGCCGCGCCTCGGTCGCTTCGGCGGCGGCGCGCGCCGCCCGTTCGCGGGCCGCGGTGAGGCGCGCGTCCACCTGCGCGGCTTCCACCTGCCACTGCACCCGCGCCTCGCGGGCCGCTTCCTGCTGCGCCTCCAGGTCCACGAGCCGGGCGCGCTCCGCGCCGAGGCGCTCGTCGAGGCGCACGCGCTCCACCTCGTGACGCTCGAGCTCCGCGTGGAGCGCCGCGAGTCGCGCATCGACCTCGGTGAGCCGGAGCGTCAGCCGCTCGACCTGTGCGGCCGCCTCCGTGGCCTCGCGGTGGGCATGCGCCGCCGCCCGCTCGGCGTCGCCCCGGTCGGCGCCCGTCTCGAGCTCCTGCTGGCGCGCCCGCTCCGTCGTCGCGGCCGCGCCGGTGAACGCCGCTTCGGCCTCGGCCAGTCCGGCGAGCGTGGCCTCGAGCGCCGCGGCGGCCCGAGCCCGCGCGGCCTGGGCCTCGCGCACCTCCAGCTCGAGCGCGTCGAGCTCGGCGCGGCGTCGCAGCGGGCCCGCCGCCCCGCCCGCTTCCACTGCGGCGGGGCCGCCGTCCAAGAACACGGCGCCGTTCGGGCGCCGCAGGGCCCGGCCGCCGTCCAGCACCTCGTGCCCGGCGAGCAACGCGCGCACCCACGCCGCCGCCGGGCCATCGACGCGCAACTCATCCGGCAACGGCCGCCCGTCCGCGGCGAGGCGCGGCCCGGGCGCACTGGGGAGCAGCAGCAGCGGGCCGGGCTGCGCCTGCTCGTGCCAGCGGCGGATCGCGTCGATCCCCGACGCATCGCGCACCAGCACGGCGTGCAGCCACTCGCCGAGCAGCCGCTCGGCGAGCTCCGCGTCGCGGCGAGTCGTGCGGACGAGGTCGGACAGCGGGCCGATCACCGCGTCGCCGAACTGCGCCTTCGCCTTGAGCAGCGCCTGAGCGGCCGGCGCGAGCCCCACGCGCTCGCGCTCCAACTCGGCCAGGGCGTCGCGCCGTGCAGTCACCTGCGCCAGTGCCTCTTCGGTCTGCCGCCGGGCGGCGCGACCGTGGGCCTCCTGCTCCTTGAGCTCGGCGACGCGCCGGCGCGCTTGCTCCAGCGCCTCCGCCGCCGCCGCCGCGGCGCGCCCCTGCGCCGCCGCGCGCTCCGCCAGGGTGCCCGCCTGCGTCGCCGCCGTGTGCTCGGCCGCCTTGCGCGCCGAGCGCTCCTGCGACGCCTGGGCGAGTTGCTGGCGGAGCTCGGCCCGCTCGCGGTCCAGGGCGGCGCGCTCGCCTTCCAGTGCCCGGAACGCCTCGGCGCCGCCCTGCAGCTCTTCCTCCAACTGACGCGCCGCGTCCCGCTGGGCGAGCAGGCGCTCCCGCACTGCCTGCTCCGCCGCGCCGTGGCGCACGACCTCCTGCTGCACCGAGGCGACGTCCCGCTCGGCGGTCTCGCACTCGGTCGCCGCCGCCGCCTGTTCCCGTTCTGCTTGGACCGCCCGCGCTTCCTCCTGCTCGCGGCGTTGGGACGCCGTGGCCCGCCGCTGGCCCGCGTTGCCCAGCCGCTCGGCCGCCAGGGCGAGGTCTCCCTCCAGCCGGCCCACCTCGAGCTTCGCGTCCCCGAGGCGCCGCTCCACTCCGCTGCGCCGCGCCTCGGCCGAATGCCGGGCCTCGGCGCGCGCCTCCCGCTCCCGCTCCGCGTCCGCCAGCCGCGCGCGCACGGCGGGCAGCCGCTCGGCCAGCTCCGCGGCGCGCTGGCCCAGCCCGCCCAGCGCCAGGTCGAAGTCCTCGAGCTCCCGCCGCACGAGCGTGAGCGCGACCCCGAACCGCTCTGCGATCATCTGGCCGTAGCGCTCCGCCTTCCCGCGCTGGCGCGCAAGACTCCGCACCTGCGTCTGCACCTCGCCGATCAGGTCCTCGAGCCGGGCCAGGTCCGCCCCTGTTTCCTCGAGCCGTCGCTCGGTGCTCTTCTTGCGATCCCGGTACAGGCCGATCCCGGCCGCCTCCTCGAACAGCGCCCGCCGCTCCTCCGCCTTCTCGGAGAGCAGGGCCTCGATCATCCTCGCTTCCATCACGACCGCGGCGTCCGCCCCGAGCCCGGTGCCGCAGAGCAGGTCCTGGATGTCGCGCAGACGGACGGGTGAGCGGTTGAGCAGGTATTCGCTCTGGCCCGAGCGAGACAGCCGGCGGGTGACCACCACTTCCTGATACGCGATGGGGAGCGTGTCGTCGGAGTTGTCGAAAACGAGCGACACCTCCGCGACGTTCACCGGCCGGCGGCCGGTCGATCCCTGGAAGATCACGTCCTCCATCTTCCCGCCGCGCAGCAGCCGGGGCGACTGCTCGCCCAGCACCCACCGCACGGCGTCGGAGATGTTCGACTTACCGCAGCCGTTGGGTCCGACGATCGCGGTGACGCCCGCCTCGAACGGCAGCGCCACCGTGCCCGCGAACGACTTGAAGCCCGACAGATCGAGTCGGGTCAATCTCATGGCGTGGTCCTCACCCGGGTGACGAGCGTGGCCGTGATGCCGGCGCGCTTGAGCTGGGCTGCCGCGAGACTCGCCTGCTCGGCCGTCTCGAAGGCGCCCAACAAGAGGGCGTTACCCGGACCCCAGCGCACCGCCGGCAGGCCGCGCGCGCGCAGGCTGTCCGGGTGGCCGCCGTCTGGGAGCGAGAAGGAATACGGAGCGCGGAGCAGATCGCCCTGGCCCGGCGATGCCAACTCGCGCTCCCACAGGGCGGCCCGAGCCGCGGCAGCCGAGTCGCGCGTCGCGAACGCGCCCGCGACGACGCGGTACCAGACCGCGGCGGCGCCGTTCTGCCTCTCGAGGGCGACCGGCGTTACGAAGGCAGGCAGGTCGTCGGCCGCGAGGCGGTCGGCGAGGGCGAGAGCCTTCTCGAGCGTGCCGTAGGCCGCGAGCTGCACCGTCCAGGGCAGGGTGTCGACGCGGGGCGCGGGCGCGGAGTCGCCTGCCGGCGCGGCGGGCGGAGCGGGGGGTTGGCTTGCCGGGGCGACGGACCGGTGCTCGGCGCCGCGCACCAGGAGCACCCAGCCGCCCCCCGCCCCGACGGCCAGCGTCGCGGCCACCACGATGGGGCGCGTCCGGCGTCTCGCGGGCCGGGCGGGTCGCGTAGGCCGCGTCCCGGATGGCGGGGCGGCGGAGACGGGCGTCCAGCGCTCCCGTACCACGCCGAGCAGCGGGGTGCCGCGCTCCAGCGCCGCGGTGATCCCTTGACCGATCGACGATTCCGGCTCGAACCCGTCCGGCGACAGGACGATGAGCCCGTCCGGGACTGCCGACAGGCGCGCCAGCGCACCGGCCGACAGGTAGAGCAGGAGGAGCGCGCCCTCCACCCGAAAGCCGCCGTGGAGCTTCCGCCACCGCTCGTGCCCGAAGAGATCGCCCGCGTGCGCGGTGTACGCGCCCGCCGCGATGAAGAAGACGCCGTCGACCTGGTGGGCTGCCTTCGTGAGCGACACACCGTACTCGAAGGCGTCGACGATGCCCTCCGCCGGCGTGAGACCCACGATCTCGTGCAGCTTGGGGTCTTCGATCCAGAGGTCGACGAGCGCCACGCGCCGGCCGTGCTGCGCGGCGGCGCGCGCCACGTCCCACGCGGCCGCCGCCGCCCACGGCAGCTCGCCGGTCGCGGGCACGAGCGCGACCAGCGCCTGCGCTTCGACGAGCGACGGAATCAGGTTCCCGAGACGGGATCGCGGGAGTGCTCGGGCCGTCATCGCGTCGGCTGGTAGATCCAGAAGGGCCGCCCGAGCTTGCGCCCGATCGCTTCCGCCTGGGCGCGCGTGGCGTAGGGGCCGAGGACGACGCGGTAGCCGTCCTCCGGCCCCTTGGGCGCCAGCACCTTCGCGGCGAGTCCCGCGCGGGTGAGCTGCTGAGCCATCTCGCTCGACCAGGCCTCGTTCTGCGAGGTCGAGACCTGCACGTAGAGCGGTCCTTCAGGGCCCGCCGAGTCAGCCGCCGTGCCCGGCTCCCCCGCCTGCTCCGCGTCGGCGAACGCCGACCGCCTGCCGCGAGGCCGCCAGGAGGTGAGGATCCAGAGGTCGGCGGCCGCATCCCTCAGCCGTCCGGTCGCGACGACCGTATCGGGCCGATAGGCGACGATGTCCTCCCCGTGGCGCGCCAGCAGGGCGCCATCCGGCGCGATGGCGGGCAGGTCCGCGCGCCACGACGTCGGCACCGCGCCGACCAGCCGCTTCACGGGCAGGTCCACGACCCAGGCCGTGTCGCCGATCATCGGGCGCGCCAACAGCCAGCGCCCCAGGGGGTCGAGGCGGATGGTCGCGATGGGCGTCGGAAGTCGGACCTCATCGGTCTCGGCGCGCTCGTAGCGGTCGATGACGGCGAGGCCGAGCCCCGAGCGGCGCGCGACGTAGATGCGGTGCCCCGACGGCGAGAACACGAGCGCCCGCGGATGGTCGGCGAGCGGGATGAACGTCGGCTCGCGGCTGCGCAGCGGATCGAGCAGCAGAACCCCTGAGTCGCTGGCGACGGCGATGAGATCGCCCCAGCGCGTCGCGGTGACGTCGGTCCCGACGGGGATCGTGCGGCTGGTCGGCGGCTGATTCGGCGCCACGGTAATGAGCTGCGGCGGGTCGACCGCGACCAGGCGCTGATCGGAAGCGCCGAACAGCTCGCGGGGAGCGGCGCCGAGCGGCTGCGGCCACGCGAACCGCACGCGGCGCGCAACCGAGACGACCCGCCGCTTCGCGTCCACCGTGTACAGGGTCCCGTCCGGGCCCACGGTCGCCTGCACGACCCCCTTCGCCACCGTGTCGACGCGCGCGCTGCCGAGATCGAGCGACAGCATCTCCTTCTTGTTGGTCATCACGAAGAGGAACTCCGCCTCGGGGTCGAGCCCGATGATGCGCTCGACGGCGGGCAGCTTGCCGCGGATCGCGTTCGGGATCTCGGCGAGCCCGGGGAGGCGGTAGGCGCGGGGCGTGCCGCCCTCCGCGGGGATGCGAATCGCGACCCCGGCGGGGCGCGCGCCGGCGGCTTCGCGCGGAACTGCTTGAGCCTCGTCGGGGCGAGACGCGTCGGCGGGCCCTCGGGACCCGCAGCCCCAGAGCGCCAGACCGGCGAGCACGAAACACCACTCACGGATAGGCAAATGGCCTCGCCGGACAAGATAGGCAACCGGCGAGGCCAGCGCAACTGTTTTAGCGATACGGAGTTAGAACGTTGGCCCGAGGCTCACCGTCCAATAGCTCTTGTCGCGCGGCCGATCGAGCGGCTTGGTGTAGTCGAATCGCAGCACGACGAAGCCCAGCAGGTTCATGCGGATGGAGCCGCCCCAGCTGCGCAGCGGGCGGCGGACCCGCTCGGGATCTTCGTTCGCCGAGCGGCGCCACTTGATGATCGAGCTCGATTCCCACGCGAGCCCCATATCGTAGAAGATCGCGCCCTCGATGGGCGGGAACGCCACCGGGAGGAAGCCCAGGACGAGGTTGCGCGTGAGCGGGAACCGCAGCTCCGCGTTCACCAGGGCGAGCCGCGACCCGATCAGCTGGTCGAGCTCCGAGCAGCCGGTTCGCCCGCTGGACGGCTGGGAATCGGACGCGGCCGCGGCGCATTCGTTGTTGATCAGCGAGCCCGCCGTGTAGCCGCGGACCAGGTCGGTGCTGCCGAGGAACAGCGGGAACTGGTCGGCGTCGCGGCCGTAACGCCCGAAGAACAGCCCGCGGAAGGCGAAGGTGAACGGGCGCGCGAAGAAGTAGCGCCGCCAGTCCGCCAGCCCGCCCACGAACCGCCAGTCGCCCACGGCCGGCGAGATCTGGAAGCGATAGCGCGCACCCGCGAACGGACCCACCCAGCCGAACAACGACTTGTCGTGCACCAGCGCGAGCGACGGCGACAGGTACGAGATCGACGGATTGTGGAGCGTCTGTAGGTCCGACTGCGCGAAGACGAAACCGTTCTGGTCCACCAGGTACTGGACCTGGAGGATCGCATCGGAGATGTTGGCCGCGTGCAGGCCGAACTCCACCCGGTTGAAGCGGTTGAACGGGTAGTACGACTCGAGGAAGCCGTCCCGGATCACGAAGCGCCGGATCCCCACCGTGAGGATCGAGGTGTCTTGCGCGAACCGCTCCAGCGTGGTCGGCTGGTAGAAGTAATACGGCTCCTGGCTGAAGCCGGCGGCCCAGTTCAAGCGATGGCTCTGGTTGATGAACGCGGCCAGCGCCTGCGCTTCGGAGAGGCGGCCGTTGACCGCACCCGCGAAGATCAGCGTCTTGTTCCCCAGCATGTCCGAGAGAGAGACCGCTCCCCCGCCGAACACCCCACGCCCGAAGTTGTCCCGCTGGTAGCCGATGGTCGGCCGCGCGATGTAGTCCGGTGAGAACCGGGTGTGGTACCCTTTGAACGTGAACTCGCTCGTGTCGGGCAGCGCGACCGGCGCCGAGTCGAGTAGCGTGCGCACGGAGACCGGCGGGGGCGCGGCGGTGGACTCGGCGGCCTGCGGGGTCGCGCCGGAGGCGCGGAAGCCGGCCGGCGAGCGGTACACGGACGCGGCGGCGCGCGGCTGCTCGCCGGGCGCGGCGGTGGGAGCCGGCGACGCCCGCCGCAGGGTGTCGCGCCAACCGGCGGCGAGGAGCGAGACCACGGGCGGAGTGGCCGGCTGCCGATAGAGCTGGCGGCGCAGCGACCGCGGATTGTCCAGGCCGTACACGTTGTAGTCACCGTCTTCGTAGTAGCAGAACGCCAGCCGATCGGCTTCCCGCGCCCAGGAGAGGGCGGGCGAGAGCGGCGTGATCGCGGACACGCCGGTGTACAGGTCGGTCAGCTGGTACACACCGCCGTCGGCGAAGTCGTACAGATAGATGTCGCTGATCCCCGACCGGTCCGAGACGAACGCGAGGGACTTCCCGTCCGGCGCCCACACGGGATTGATGTTCTTACCTTGGTCCATCCGTGGGAGCACCTCGATCCGTTCGGAGTCGAGGTGAAACAGGGCGATCCGCATGTTGTCGAAGCGCAGCGTCGCGAAGTCCGTGTGGGGTCCGCGGTCGGTGGTGAACGCGATGGTCTTGCCGTCCGGCGACCAGCTCGGTTGCAGGTCGGCGTACTTGTCGTTCGTCAGGCGCCGCAGGTCGGTGCCATCGGCGTTTACGATGAACAGGTCGGACAGGCCGCCGTCGTAGCCCGTGAAGACGATCTGTTTCCCGTCGGGCCCCCATGACGGCGTCGTCAACCCGTTGAGCGGCACGCGGATGCGCCGGGCCTCCTTGCCCCGCTTCACGTCCAGGATCACCAGGTCGTCGCGATCCCCGTGCTTCGCCGCGATCGCGAAGTACCGCCCATCCGGCGAGAACGTGCCCGCGGAATTGACGAAGCGCAGGCTCTCATAGTTGCTGCTGATGGTCGACTTGGTCAGCCTGCGCTTCACGCGTCCCGACTCCCCGTCCGCGAGGTACAGGTCCACGAAAAACGAGTTCTTCTCGCTGAAGTACGCGATCTCGTGCCCGTCGGGCGACAGCGCCGGCGCGATGTGCAGCGTGCCGTCCGACCGCTTCTGAGTGAGCACGGGCTGGGCGATCCGGCGGGCGCGGTAGTGCTGGGCGAGCTGGGGGAGATACGTGGTCTGCACCGCGTCCCGCCATTCAGCGGACAGGTCGTCGAGCGCCAGTCCCAGCGCGCGCTTGAACGCCCCGTCGACGCCCGAGGCGGAGGAGGACTGGAGGATCTCGCCGATCACCTCGTCGCCCCACTTCTCGCCGATGTAGGCCCACAGCGCGTGGCCGAAGCGATAAGGGAAGATGCGCGGGTCGTAGGTCATCTGCTCGATCGTCGGCAGGTGGCCTTCGAGCGACGCATCGCGCAGCCACATCGACGTGTGAGGGTCGATGGGACCGATGGAGAGGTACTCGGCCATGCCCTCCATGAACCAGAGCGGCGGGTTGACGTTGATGAGCGTCTGCACGCCCGCGCCGATGCGGCCGCGGCTGTACACGTCGTACTGGAACTGGTGCACCATCTCGTGCCCGAGCACGTGCTCGAGCTCGGCGTACGAGCCGGTGAAGGGGAGCACCATGCGGTGCTTGAAGAACTCGGTGACGCCGCCGGTCCCCTCGCCGATGTCCCCGCTGATCGCATTGGTCTGCTGGAAGTCCGAGTGCGACGCGTACAAGATGATCGGCTTGCGGCTCTGGAACTCGTGGTGCAGCACCTTCGACAGCCGCGCGTACCAGCGCTCCGCCATGCGCGCCGCGTCGAGCGCCGCCTCGCGCTCGGCCGGATAGTAGTAGATCTCGAAGTGCTCGGTCTGGATGACTTGGAAGTCGAAGTTCTTGTACTGGATCTTGTTTTGCCCGAAGTACTGCGCCATCACCGGCGCCGTGCACCACAGCGCCAGCGCGGCCACCGTTCCCATGACCCGTCGCATGAGGCTCATCCTTTCAGCCCGCCCTCTGGGGAACCCGTGGCGAGCACCGGCGCGTCCCCCCACAGCCGCTCCAACTGGTAGAACTCCCGCAGCTCGGGGTGGAACACATGCACTACGAAGTCCACGTAATCGAGCAGCACCCAGCGTCCCTGCACCAGCCCTTCCACATGATGCGGCGCGATCCCGTGCGATGCCAGCGCCGTCATGAGGTGCTCCGCCATGCCCCGCACGTGGGCGGCCGACGTGCCTGAAACGATCACGAAGTAGTCTGCCGCGGCGGTGAGCCCCCTGAGATCCAGCACCAGCGGGTCGACCGCCTTGCGATCGAGCAGCGCTTCCGTGATGAGCGGCAGCGCCGCCCGGGCTTCCGCGCCGGGCCGCTGCGGCGCGCGACCGCCGCGATTCCTGGTAGTCATAGCGCGCGGCTCATCCGTTTGTTCCGTCCTCCACCTGGTAAAACACTCCCCACGCGCCGATCCCGGCGTGCGCGGCGATCACCGGCGTGATCGGACTCACCAGACACTGCTTCGGCTGGTAGCGCGCGACGATCTGGGCGCGCAGCTCGTCGGCGAAGTCCGCGACGTCGGCGTGAGCGACGGCGAGCCGCAGGGCCCGCGGCCGTGCCGCGAGCGCCCGGTCGAGCAGTCCCAGCACCCGGCGCAACAGCGTCGGCCGGCCGCGGGCCCGGGCGACCGGGTCGATGCCCCCGTCAATCGACAACCGCATGATCGGCTTCACGTTCAGCTTCGACCCGAGCCAGGCGCGCACCCGGCCGACCCGGCCCGACCGGACCAGCCGCTCGAGATTGTCGACCGTGAAGAAGCCCCCTGACTGGTCCCGCACGCGCGCGAGCTCGCGCGCGATCGCGCCAGGCCCCCAGCCTGCCGTGGCGAGCTCGATCCCGCGGAGCACCAGGAGGCCCTCGCCGAGGCTCGCCGCCCGGCTGTCCACGACCGTGATCCAGCGGCCCTCGGGGTCGAGCCGCCGGGCGGCCGCCTCGGCGCTCGCGCACGTACCCGACAGCGCCCGGGATAAGAGGACCGCGATCACCTGGTCGCCGGACCGCGCGGCGTCCCGGAACGCCTCCTCGAACGCCTGCGGCGCCGGCTGCGACGTGCTCGCGTCCTGGCCCGCCCGCAGTCGCTCGAAGAATTCGCTGGCGGTGAGCTCCAGCCGGTCGCGATACACCCGGTCGTCCACGATCAGCTGGGTCGGAACGAGGCCGATGGCGTGCTCGAAGACGATGGCGTCGGGCAGGTCGCAGGCCGTATCGGTGACGAACGCGATCGGCCGCTTCGTCGCCAGGGCGCGGTGCTGGGCCCGCATGTCCTCCGCCTCGGTGTGCTCGACCGTGCCCCAGCTCGCGCCGAGGGCGAACACGGCGTCCGGCGCGTCGGTGTGGACGTGCGCCTTGAGCAGGTCGCCCGCCTGCAGCACCACGATGGAGCCGCCGAGGCGGCGCAGCGCCTGCCGCACGTCCACGGAGGATGGGAGCGCGGGGCTCTTGACCAGGATCTCGGTGCAGAACCGGAAGTCCCGCGCGGGCTCCACCCGGGTGTGCGCGGCGGCATCGGGCACGACCCGGTCCACGGCGCCCTCGGCGACACGTCCCTCTTCGATGAGCCGCTTCACCCCGTCGAGGAAGCGCACGAACCCCTGCGCGCCCGCGTCCACCACGCCGGCGGCCTTGAGGACGGCGAGGAGCTCGGGCGTGCGCCGCAGCGCCTGCTCGGCGTGGTCCGCGAGACGCCGCACGAAGACCGTGAGGTCGCGCTCCTCGCGGGCGCGCGCCGCTTCCTCGGCCGTTTCCCGGACGACGGTGAGGATGGTGCCCTCGACGGGTTCGTCGAGCGCGCCGTGCAGCCGCTCGGAGCCGCAGCCGATCGCGTGGGCGAGGTCGCGGGTGCTCGCCCTGAGGCGGCCGCCCAGCCCGTCGCGCAGGCCAAGCAGGAATTGCGACAGCAGCATCCCGGAGTTGCCGCGGGCGCCGCGCACGCTCGCGCGCGCCATGGCCTCCGTCACCCGGGGAAGCGAGGCGTCGTCGAGGTCGCGCAGCGCCTGCGCGACCTCGCGGAGCGTGAGGCACAGGTTGGTGCCGGTGTCGCCGTCGGGGACGGGGAAGACGTTCAGGCGGTTCAACTCGTCGCGGCCCGCGGCCACCCAGTCCGCCGCCGCGAGCAGGGAGCGGCGGAGCCGGGGGCCGTCGACGTAGGTGATGCCGGCGCCGCGGGCCACGCGGGCTCGCTACTCCTTCACCACGCTCACCTGGATCTCGGGGCGCACGTCCGGGTGGATCTTGATGCCGACCCGGAAGTCTCCCAGCTCGCGGATCGGCTCGGGGAGGTCCACCTTGCGCTTGTCGACGTGGATCCCGAGCTCCTCCAGCTTGCGCTGGACGTCGCTCGCCGTCACGGAGCCGTAGAGCTTGTCCTCCTCGCCGACCTTGACGGGGAAGGTCAGGTGGACGTCGGCGAGGCGGCTCGCCTCGCCTTCGGCGGCGGTCTTCTCGGCGGCGCGCTGCGTCGCGAGCCGCGCCGCCTCGTAGACGATCTTCCTCTTGTTGGCCTCGGTCGCCAGATAGGCGAGCCCCTTCGGCAGGAGGAAGTTGCGCGCGTAGCCGTCCTTCACCTTGACGACCTCGCCCGCTTTGCCGAGGTGTTGCACGTCCTCTCGCAGGATGATCTCCATGGTCCGGTGTCCTCTCTCATGGTTCAGGCCGGGGCCGCCGGGGCCGCTGGGGCCGCCGCGGTTCGAGGGGTGGGCGGTATCTGACGCGCCCGGCGCCGCGCTCCCAGCCCGAGCAAGGGAGGACCGAGCGGCGTTCGGGAGACGAGCGTGTGGCATTGCCAGGCGAGTGCCAGGGCCGCGAGCGTCTCGACCACCAGCCAGAGCGGCCGCCCACCCGCGAGCAGCCGGACCGCAGGCTCGAACCCGGGATAGGCCCGCGGCACGAGCTGCACCACCGGCCGCACGGCGGCGCTGGCCGCGCGCGTGGCTTCCCAGTACAACTCGTCCCAGACGGTCGGTCCCGCAACGACGCGGCCCAGCCCCGATGCGGCGGCGCCCGCGTACAGGCACGCGCGCAGCGCGAGCGACCAGAACCCGCCGGGCCGCAGGGCCGCACCCGCGGCGAAGCCGACGGACACGGCCACGATCCATGCGCGCGTCAGCGCGTCGTCCAACCCGGTGGTCGGGGAGAGGACCAGCAGGCCGCCGACGCCCCCGGCCAGCGCCACTGCCGCCCACTCCTTGGCCGCGCCGGGCCGCGCGGCGGCCACGAGCGCCGCGAACGGCAGCGCCACCAGCGCGAGCGGTGCCAGGACCGCGAAGGCGAGGATGGCGAGCGCGAGCCGCCAGCGCTGGCCCTCCCCCGTCGCGGGCATGTCAGCCGATGTATCCCTTGATGTACGGGACCAACGCGAGCTGGCGCGCGCGTTTGATGGCGGTCGCGAGCTGGCGCTGGTGGCGCGCGCACATCCCGGAGAGCCGGCTCGGCAGGATCTTGCCACGCTCGGTCAGAAACCGGCCGAGTGTGCGGTCGTCCTTGTAGTCCAGCACGCGCACTCCCGACTCGCACACGGGGCAGGTCTTGGCGGGTCGCCTCATGCTTCCTCCTCCTCGAGCAGTTCCTCCTCGGTCGCGATCACGGCGGCCGGAGCGGCCTCCGGTTTGGCCGGCAGGCCTTCGGACACGACCACCAGGAACCGCAGCAGGGATTCCTCGAGCTTCAGCGCGCGGGTGTATTCGGGGAGCAGGTCCGCGGCGGCTTCGAACTGCGCGACCGCGTAGTAACCGGCCTCGCGGTGCTTGATCGGGAAGGCGAGCGTGCGCTTGCCCCAGTGAGCGACGCTCGTGAGCGAGCCCTTGCCGTCCTTCGTGAGCAGGCCGTGAAATTTCTCCAGCTTTTCGTTGATCGCGGGCTCTTCCAGGCTACTGTCGAAGACGTAGACCGTCTCGTACCGACGAGTCATGCCACCTCCCTTTGGTCATAGGCGACCCGGCGCAGGTGCGGCACCGAGTAGGGGATTGTCGAGCACCAGTATAGACGGATTGGAGAACGTGGGGAAGCAGCCGAAGCGAGCGTGATCTTGCTCACAGGTGCCCCTGTTTGCCAGGATGCCTTGGTTTGCGGCGATCTCGACACAGCGTGACTGTCGTCACGGGAACCGCAGCCGAGGTAAGGCCCTTGTTCTATAGAGACTTGCGAGACTGGTCATCAGCTTGGATCCTGGCACCGCTCTTGCGACCCCTGTCGGGTGAGTCGGCACCGGGCCCCGGGACGGGTCCCCGCGGCAGTGATCTCAGGAAGGCGGTATATGCATTTCGCTGGCATCTGGCTCCTGGCACGTGCGGGGCGCGCCGTCGCTGCGACGACGGGCCTCATGGTGCTGCTCGCGCTCCTCCCCGAGCCCGCGCGGCTCGTGGAAACAGCGCCGGCGGGAGCCCGGATCAGCGGAACCGCCGCCCGGACGTTGGTGCTCTCCGACCAGGCCCGACGTTTTCTCACGCTGCAGTACCGCTCGTTTCCCACCGAGTTCATGGGCTGCATGATCGGCGAGGTCCGCGGGCAGACGGTGATGGTGCAGCGTATCGCCCCTGCGGACGTGGAGCCCGCGCAGTCCGCGGCGACGCACGTCGTCCCGAAGCAGACGTGCGAAGGTGCCGGCTGGCAGGGTACCGTCGGGGTGATTCACAGCCATCCGACCGGCGAGCGCTGCTGGTACTTCTTCCCGAGCACCCAGGTAGCGACGTCGGACGGGCAGTCATTCGCGCAGCAGCCCTACCCGGTGGATGCCATCATGTGCGGCACCAAAGTCGTGTGGGTCGCCCGGGATCTGGTGCAGCGGGAGGTCCCGCTGAATCAAGAGCAGGCCGTGCCGGCCCCCCAGCATCGGCGGGGCAACCGCGTGCACGACGGGGCCGCGAGCCCGAAGGGGGAGTAACCGCGGCCCACCGGCCGCCGGCACCTTGGGCGCGGCACGAGGTACCACTCAGGGTGCCGCCCGCCTCGATGACCTGCGTGACCGCGCTCTCGCGGTGGTCTCTCCTCGTCGCGCTCCGGATCGCCCTGATCCTCGCAGCTCCCACATCCGCACTCGACGCCCAACAGGATTCGGCTCGCCTCGTCGGCACCGTGCGGTCCTCCATCAACGGGCGCCCGCTCGGCGGCGTGATGATAGCGGTCGGCGGCTCGCGGGTCTTCGACGTCTCGGACTCGGCAGGCGCGTTCAAGCTGTCCGGCCTGCCGTCCGGGCAGCAGACCGTGCGCATCCTGTATCGCGATGAGGTGTTCTCCGAGCATCCCGTCAAGCTGAAGCGGGGGAGGACGGTGCAGCTGTACGTGCTGCTGGACCTGGAGGCCGTGGAGCTCGCGCCCGTCGTGGTCGAGGCGAGGAGCGTACGGGCGCTCCGGAGTCTCGCGGGGTTTTACGAGCGCCGGAAGCGGGGATTCGGGCGCTTCTACACCTTCGAGGACCTCGAGCGGCGCGGTGCGCTCCGCCTCGACGCGCTGCTCACCGAGTCGGGCGTGCAGGTGCGGTGCAGCTTCGGCACCTGTGTCCCGCTCATCCAGCGAGGCGCGCGGCTGTGCGTGCCCGCCCTGTCACTCGACGGAATGCCGGCGGCGATCGACAACCTCGCGTTCCTGCGGGCCGATGACCTGGCCGGCGTGGAGATCTACAAGAGCGCCATCGACGTTCCCTGGGAGTTCCAGCGCAGCGTCGCAGGCAACTGCGGCGCCATCGTGCTGTGGAGTCGGTACTAGACGTTGAACCGGAACAGCAGCACGTCCCCGTCCTGGACCACGTAGTCCCGCCCTTCCGAGCGCACGAGCCCCTGCTCGCGGGCCGTCTTGTACGATCCCGCCTTCACGAACTCCGCGAACGACACCGTTTCGGCGCGGATGAAGCCACGCTGGAAATCCGAGTGGATCTCGCCGGCGGCGTGAAACGCGGTGTCGCCACGGTGCATGGTCCAGGCGCGCACTTCGTTCTCCCCCACGGTGAAGAACGTCTGCAGGCCCAGCAGCCGGTATCCCGCGTGGATCAGGCGGTCGAGCCCGGGCTCCGCCACGCCCGCGCTCGCGAGGTACTCCGTGCGCTCGTCGCCGGAGAGCTCCGCCAGCTCGGCCTCGAGTCTGGCGGAGAAGGGGACGATCTCCGCCTCTTCGTGGTGCGACTGCACGGCGGCGCGCAGCCGCTCGATCCACGGGCCGCCGCCCGCGGCGAGGTCGTCCTCGTTCACGTTCGCGGCATAGAGGATCGGTTTCGCGGTGAGCAGGCCGAGCTGGCGCAGGAACCTCACCGCCTGCTCGCGCTCGCCCGCCTCGCGGGCGCCGCGGCCGGCGTCGAGTTCACCCACCACCCGCTCGAGCAGCGCGACCTCGGCCTGGGCGTCCTTGTCGCCCGCGCGCGCGCTCTTGCGGGCCTTCTCGAGCCGGCGCTCCAACACCGCGAGGTCCGCGAGCGCCAGCTCGCTCGTGACGACATCGTGGTCGCGCACCGGGTCCACGGGACCCATCACGTGCACCACGTCCGGGTCCTCGAAGCAGCGGATCACGTGCACGACCGCGTCCACCTCGCGGATGTGGGAGAGGAACTGGTTGCCGAGCCCTTCGCCCTGCGACGCCCCCTTCACGAGGCCCGCGATGTCCACGAACTCGACGACCGCGGGGACTCGCTTCTTCGGCTTGACGATGGCGAACAGCTCGTCGAGCCGCGGGTCGGGCACCTCGACGATGCCGACGTTGGGCTCCACGGTGCAGAAGGGGTAGTTCTCGGCCGCCGCGGCGCTGGAGGACGTGAGCGCGTTGAACAGCGTCGACTTGCCGACGTTGGGGAGGCCGACGATGCCGAGCCGAAGCATTCAGGCGAGGATCGGCTGGTGCCCGGGCAGGGCCGCGCTCACCGAATCCCCTCGCGCACCCACGTCTCCACGGCGTCGATCAGCCGGGGCATCACCGCCTCGAGCTGCGCGACCTGCTCCGGGGTGAACGGGGCGAGCACGTAGTCGGTCCAGTCGCCCACGCCTTCGGGGAGGGGCCCCACGCCGATCCGCAGGCGCGCGTACTGGCGCGACTGCAGCGCGCCCTCGATGCTCTTGAGGCCGTTATGCCCGCCGGCGGAGCCCTCCGCCCGCAGCCGGAACGTGCCGCACGGGATCTGGAAATCGTCCACGAGCACGAGCAGGTCGGTGGCGGGGTTGAAGGCGGGGTCCGCGCGGAGTGAGGCCAGCGCGGCGCCGCTGCGGTTCATGTAGGTGGTGGGCTTGAGCACGCGGACGAGCACTCCGTCCCGCTCCCCCTCAGTGCAGCGCGCGCGCTCGCCGCGGCGGAACGGGGGGAAGCTCCAGCCCTGGACGAGCGCGTCGGCGAGCCAGAACCCCGCATTGTGGCGCGTCGCCGCGTGCTCCGGACCGGGATTCCCGAGGCCGACGACGGCGCGCAGGGATCAGCTCTCTTTGCCGCCCTTGGCCTCGGGCTTGGCGGGCGCCCCGCCTTCGGCGGCGGCCTCGCCTGCTTCCTCCTCCTCGCGCACCTTGCGGATGAGCTCGGGCTCGGCCACCTCGACCATGGCCTCGGGCCCGGGCACCGCCACCTCTTCGGCGCGCGGCGGCACGACCGTGGCGATCGTGAGATCGGCCGACGTGAGGATCGTGGCCTGCGGGATCTGGAGGTCCCGCACGTGGAGCGAGTCGCCGATCTTGAGCGCCGTCACGTCGAGCTCGACGCGGTCCGGGATGTTGTCCGGCAGGACCTCGATCTCGACCTCGCGCGTCACCTGGTCGAGCACGCCACCGGCGTTGCGCACGCCGTCCGGGCTGCCGACCAGGTGCACCGGAACCTTCAGGGTGACTTTCTCCTCCGCGTGGATCTCGTAGAAATCCACGTGGATGATGTCCGGGCGCACGGGATGGCGCTGGATCTCCCGGATCAGGGTCTTGGTCGTCTTCCCGTCCACCGAGAGCTCGATGATGGTGCTCGCGGGCTCCACCCCGTGGAGCGCCTGTTCGAGCGCCCTGGCCTCGACTTCGAGCGGCTGGGTCTCGCGCCCGCGCCCATAGATCACCGCGGGGACGCGGCCCCGGAAGCGCGCCTGGCGCGCGGCGCCTTTCCCGAGGTGCGGACGGAGGGTTGCCGCGAGGGAGACCATCTGTGCCATAGAATGTCCTCGAGCCTTAGTCGAACAACGAGCTCACCGACTGATTCGAGTGCTCGTAGCCGATGGCCTTGGCCATGAGTCCCGCGATGGACAGCACCTTCAACGTCTTGAAGCAGCGTTCTTCGGGAATCCGGATCGTGTTCGTCACCGCCACCTCGTCGATCGGCGCGGCGCGCAGCCGCTCCACCGCGGGGCCCGACAGGAGCGCGTGCGTGGCGAACGCGTAGATCTTGCGCGCCCCCAAGCGTTTCAGCGCCGCCGCCGCTTCGGTGATCGTCCCCGCCGTGTCGACCATGTCGTCGGGGATGAGACAGTCCTTGTCGTCCACCTCGCCCACCACGTTCACGACTTCCGCTACGTTCGCCGAGGGGCGCCGCTTGTCGATGATCGCGAGCGACGCGTTCAACCGCTTCGCGAACGCGCGCGCCATCTTCGCCGAGCCGACGTCCGGCGCCACGACGACGGGGTCGTACAGGTCCTTCAGGCGGAAGTGGCTCACGAACACCGGCGCCGCGTACAGGTGGTCCACCGGAATGTCGAAGAACCCCTGCAGCTGGTGGGAATGGAAGTCAATTCCCAGCACCCGGTCCGCCCCGGCGTGTGTGATCAGGTTCGCCATCAGCTTCGCGCTGATCGCGACGCGCGGCTGGTCCTTGCGGTCCTGGCGCGCGTAGCCGAAGTACGGCAGCACCGCCGTGATCCGCGCCGCGCTCGCCCGCCGCGCCGCATCGATCAGGAACAAGAGCTCCAGGTAGTTCTCGGCCGGCGGGTTCGTGGGCTGGATGATGAACACGTCGCGCCCGCGGACGTTCTCGTCGATCTTGACGAAGATCTCTCCATCGGCGAAGCGGCGGATCGTCACCGCGCACAGCGGCTGGCCCAGGGTCCGCGCCATCTCCTCGGCGAGCGGCCGGTTGGCCGTGCCGGCGAGCAGCAACAGCTGGCTCCGCGACAGCGTCAGGTCCGCCATGTGAGCCTCACAAAATAGACTGCAAGCTGCGGGAAGCCAAGGGCTTGGGCGCGCCACCGGGCGCTACTTGCGGGCCGAGCGCAGCGTGCTGCTCGCCGGCGTGAGCCCGTCCACGTCCCAGGCATTCATGCGGTAGAACGCGCCCGCCTCCCCCCCCGCCGCCGAGCCGCCCGTGCGGCTCACCCAGAAGCCGCCAGCAGTCGAGTCGAACGCGAGTGCGAGGAGGGTGGTGCCCCTGGCGGCGCGCAGCGTGAGGCGCCGGGTGGGCCGCATCCTCCGGGCGGAGTCCGCCTGCTGGGCAGTCGCGAAGCCCGTGGCCAGGACGGCGCGATACTTCTCGAGCATGCGCGCGACGGCGCCGGAGTCGGTGGCGGCGCCGTTCAGCTTCCAGACCTTCCCGTCGCGCGTCAGGGTGTAGGGCTCCTGGCCGCGCTCGACGCGGACCAGTGCGATACTGTCCGGCTCGACCGCGGCGATACGCTTGTCGCGCCAGTCCTCCACGGTATGGTCCGCCAGCTGCGCCAGGCGGCCGCGCCACAGGTAGACGCGGCTGTCTCCGGCCCGCCGCACGTAGGCGCTCGAATACTCCGTGCCGCGCGCGCCGACGATCAGCTGGAGCAGCGGTTTGCCGCCGCCGCGGAACGTCAGCCACCGGCCGGCGGCGGCGTCCACGTTGAGCCGGGCGAAGGACGAGGAGTCAAGGGCGACGAGCTCCGGATGCACGCTGTCGCGCAGCGCCTGCAACAGGTCGTGCACGGCGTCGGGCGCCGCCCGGCGGCCGTTCACCGTCCATGCCGTGGACGACTGTTTGGCGAGCACGATCGAGTCCGCGCCCTTGACGACGGAGATCGTATCCACGTCGCCCTGGGCGAGCGCGGGGAGGGAGAGGGTGTCGGTGATCCGGTCCGAGCCGCGGGAGAAGAGCTCGGAGGCGCCCCACAGGAGGAGCAGGACCGCGAACGCCGCCGCGACCAGCCTGAGGTGTTTCGCGCTCATCGGCTCAGGCAGTCTCCGCGGCGGGTTGCACCGGGCGCGGCCGATACGACTGCCGCGTGATCTGGCGCCGGCGCCACAAGCGCAGGCCGCCCGCCAGGATCAAGAGCGCGGGCACGCCGACGATGTTGCCGTACTTCACCAAGTCACGCCCGGTCGCGCTCGTGAACACGAGCTGCGGCGGCGCGCGGTTCTTCGAGCGGATCCCGATCAGCGCCTCGTCCTGCGCGAGCCAGTCCACGGCGTTCTGGACGAACGCGACGTTCTCGGGCGAGTTCCGCGCGTAGCGGTCGCTCGCGCAGTCCGAGCTGCCGACGATCACGAGCCGGCCGCGCGCCGCGCCGGCGCTGTCCTGGGGCAGCGGATGGACCATCACCGCGAGGAGCCGCATGCCGAGGCTGTCGCGGCGGAACTCGCGGCTGGGATCGAGCATCGCGGTGGTTTCCTGCACGCCGCCGGCGCGGCTCGAGACGAAGAGCGGCGTGACCCGGCCCGGCCGTGCCTTCGTCGTGTCGATCGTGCTCGCCCACGGAAGCAGGATCCCCTCGAGCTCGGCGTTCACCGCGGACGCCTTGGTGCTGAGCGCCCTCAGCCAGAACGGGTAGGGCACGAGCACCTGCCCGAACTGCGCGGGGACCGCCACGCGCTCGTTCGAGGCCAGGTCGTAGACCATGTCGGACCGGATCGAGACGCCGTACGGCTCGAGCAGCTCGTTCCATCCCACGCGCCGGGAAAACGCGAACGGCCCCTGGGTCGAGAGCTCCATGCCGCTCGACATCAGCAGCAGGCTGCCGCCCCGGTCGAGGAACGCCTTCAGGGTCCCGCCCTGCCCGCCCCGCAGGGAGTCGGGCGTGCCCGCGTAGGCCAGCACCTTCACGTCGGTCGCGACGCTCGTGTCGGTGAGCGCCACCGGCCGCACCGTGTAGTTCTGCTCGAGCTGCTCGCGCAGGGCGCCGAAGGCGCGTTGTCCCCGCGTCGCCGCCGCGTCGCCGATCTCGCCCCAGCCGATCACGGGCTTCTCGGCTCGCGTGAGCGAGCGGATGTCCGAGGTCAGGCGGTACTCGAGGTCCTCGGTCTGGCGGACGAAGGGGATGGTCTTCACGCCGTCGGCGTACCGGACGGCGATGCCCAGGTAGCCTTCCTTTACCTGCAGCTCCGCGCGCCCCAGCACATTGAACTGGACGGCGGGGATGCCGAGGGTGCGCGCCTCGCGCAACGCCGCGCTGTCCGCCGACGGGTCTTGCACCACCAGCTTCACCTTGCCCCGGCCCGACGCGCGATAGTCCCGGAGCAGGTCGTCCAGGTCGCGCTTCAGGAAGTCGACCTCGGGCGGCAGCGCACTCGAGGCGAACAGCTTGATGGTCACGATGTCCGGCAGGCGGCGGAGGATCTGCTTCGTTGCGGGCGACAGCGTGAACGCCCTCCCCGGCGTGAGATCGAGCCGGCCCCCGATGCGCCGCCCGAAGAGGTTCAGCACGATCAGCGCCGCCGCGATCAGCGCCGTCCCGAGCCGCAGCCGCCGGAGCGGCTCGCCGCGCGCCGTCAGCCTGCGGCGCATCAGGGCGAAGTAGGCGAGCAGCAGGAAGAGGCCGCCGAGCGTCACGAAGTAGACGGCGTCGCGCAGATCGATCACCCCGCGAGCGATCCCGCTGAAGTGCGACAGCACGCCGAGCGAGGCCGCGACGGCCCCGAGTCGAGGTGGCAGCCCGACGAGCAGGGGGTCCAGTCCCACGAGGATCAGCACGAACATCACCGCCACGGCGAGAATGAACGCCGTGATCTGGTTGCGGGTGACGCTCGAGGCCCACACGCCCACGCCCGCGAGCCCCGCGATGAGGAGCGTGGCCCCGACGTATTGCGCCACGAGCACTCCGACGGCGAGGCGGGCGCCCAGCGCGAGTCCCAGCGGCAGCGTCAGCGTGAGCGCGAGGGCGCTCACCAGGAACAGCACCTGTCCGGCGTACTTGCCGCACAGCAGCTCGACCTCCGTGATCGGCTGCGCCAGCACCACTTCGAGCGTGCCGCTGCGCGCGTCCTCGGCGAGCGCGCGCATCGTGACCGCGGGGACGAAGAACAGCATCAGCCACGGCAGCAAGTCGAGCATGGGCCGGAGCGACGCGACACCGTACAGCTCCACCTGGCGGAAGAAGAGGAAGCCGTTCACCGCGGTGAACACGACCAGCAGGATGTAGGCGGTGGGCTGGTCGAACAGCGCCCGGATCTCGCGCCGCGCGATGGTGAGGATCGCGTTCATCCGTCGCCCCGCGTCAGCTGGTGGAACAGGTCTTCGAGGTTCACCCGCTCCCGGTGGAGCTCGTACAGCGTCCACCCACGGGAGGCGGCGAGCGCGAAGATCTCCGGTCGCAGGTCCCGGCTGCCGTCGGTGGTGAGCGTGACGGCGACGCGGCCCTCCACGGCCGCGCGCCCGGGGACGATGTCACGCACGCCCGGGAGCTTGCCGAGCGCGGCGGCGACGCCGTCGCCCGCCGCCTCGACCGCGATCTCCACGGCGCCTTCGGCCTGCTGTGCGAGCCGGTCCGCGGGGCCGTCCGCGACGATCTTCCCGCGGCTGATGATCAGGATCCGCGAGCAGGTGTGCTGGACTTCCGGGAGGACGTGCGTGGAGAGGATCACCGTGCGGTCCCTGCCGAGCTCGCCGATCAGCCGCCGGATCTCGACCCGCTGGTTCGGGTCGAGTCCTTCGGTCGGCTCGTCGAGCACCAGCAGGTCGGGGCGGGGCAGGATCGCCTGCGCGAGACCCACCCGTTGGCGGTAGCCTTTCGACAGATCGCCGATCGGCCGGTAGTAGACGCTCTCGATCCCGGTGGACGTGACCGCGGCGTCCATCGCCTGCGTGCGGGTGGGCCCCGCGAGCTCGCGCAGGTCGGCGATGAACGCCAGGTAGTCTCGCACGAGCATGTCGGCATACAGCGGGTTGTTCTCGGGGAGGTAGCCGATGCGGCGCTTCGCCTCGCGCGCCGCGTCGGCGAGCCGCACGCCGTCCAACGTGATCTCGCCCTCGTCCGGCTCGTAGAACTGCGTGATCAGGCGCATGGTCGTGGTCTTCCCGGCGCCGTTGGGCCCTAGGAAGCCGACCACTTGCCCGCGATCGACCTTGAAGGAAGCGTGGTCGACCGCGGTCACGCCGTCGAATCGCTTGGAGACACCGTCCAGGGAAAGGAAAGACATCCGGGCGCTGGTTGTCGGCGCCAAGATGCTAATCAGCCGTCGCCCGGCTGTTCAAGCCCCCTGCTACAGCGCCTTGAGAAAGGCGATCAGCGCGGCCCGGTCCGAGGGGGGGAGTGCCTTGAATTTGTCCCGGGAGGCGGACGCTTCGCCGCCGTGCGCCTCGATCGCCTGCTCGAGTGTCGCCGCCCGTCCGTCATGCAGGAAGGCGGTGGCGCCCCGGAGGTCGATCAGCGGCTCCGTCCGGAATTCGGGCTCCGTCGCCAGGCCGAGGCAGATGTCGGCGAGGTCCGGTCCCATGTCGTGCAGCAGCAGGTCCGTGTAGGCGGCGAACTCCTTGTTGCGCAAGGCGGTTACGGGGTTGTCGCCGGTCCGGAGCAGCGGGATGTGGCAGGCGGCGCACCCGATGTCGGTGAAGACGGTACGGCCGCGTTGCCCCTCCCTGTCGAGCTGCGAGGGAGTCGGGGGCGCGAGGAAGCGGACGAACGCGTTGGCGAGGTCGAGCGCTGGCGCGTCGATCTCCGGGTCCGCCACCGGGTCGACGCCGGGGGGGATGGGCTGCCCCCCGATCGTCTCCTCGCTCGCTACGGCCGGGTTCGTGACGCCCATTTCGGCCACGAACGCGCCGTCGTTGAACTCTTCGAGCGTCGGGACCAGCGCCTTGCGCCCGAAGCGGCCGATCCGGCCGTCGACGGAGCGGTTGGGCCGCCCGGAAATACCGTCGTGGTCCTTGTCGTCGGGGTCGGCGTATTTGAGGATCACCGAGTCGGGCACCGCGTCGAGCAACCCGCGGCCGAAGACAACCGGGCTGGTCCGCGCCGCGCGCGCGCTGGCCGAGGGCGGGAACGGCTCACTGTCTATCCCCAGGGCCTGCTTGAGCGCGGGCGTCGCGTGCTGCTGGATGACGGGACCGCCCTCCTCGACGAGCGGGTCGCAGAGGCCACCCTTGAAAGCCGTGGCGTGCACCTCCACTTCGTCGCCGCGGCCGCCCGCGGCCGGATCCTCGTGGCATTCGCCGCAGGCGGTCGAGTTGAAGAGCGGCCCAAGCCCCGTCTGCGGGGTGAACACGCTGTCGAAGACGACCTTGCCCCGGTCGAAGCGGTCGCGCTCCGGGCGTGTGAGCCCGGGCAGGGGGTCGCCGGGCTTCAGGACTCGCTGGCAGCCGCCGGCGAGCAGCGCAAGCGCCACGGTACACCACGTCCCGGCCCGGCTCACTGGCCGCGCCGCTTGATCTCGATCCGGTCGGCGACGAGCCCCGTGTCCGTCATCCGGCAATCGGCGCGTACCACGTCGCCCGGGGCAACGTCGCCCAGCGCGACCGGGCCGCCGTCGCCGGCCATGGAGGTCGTGGGTGCAGCGCGGATGTGGACGAGGCGCAGGGCCATTCCGACCCCGACGATGAGGTCTATCGAGCGCGTCGTGGTTTGGACGGCGTGCACCGTGCCCGTGTAGGTGTACGCCACGTCTCGTTGCGCGGCGGCAGCCGCGGCGGGGAGGAGCAACAGGGCGGCGAGCGCCACCGCACGGTTTGGTTGCTTCATGACGCGTCTCCCGAGTTCTGTCCCTGACCGGATATTCGCGGGCCCGGGCCCGGGGTGTCAATGTCGCGTCTCTGCGACACGTCGGGGCGCGGTGCTCGCCTCACTGCGTGAGCTTCTCGAGCTGCTCTGCGGCACGGCTGATCAGGTCCGTCTCCGCGCCGAGCGTCTGCGCGAGCCGCGCGATCTGCCCGTCCGCTTCCTTCCAGTTCTTCTGCTCGATCGCCTCGCGCACGCCCGGCAGCGTTTTCACGCCGTAGCCCGTGTAGAACCCGGGAGCGTACACTTGGTGCCGGTACCAGGGCCGGCGCGGCAGTCCGTCCGGGCTGGTGAGCCCGCGCTCGGCCTGGCGCAGCGTTCCGTTGAGGGCCCGCCCGTCGGGCTTGGCGAGCGCGGCGCCGCCGTTCGCCTGCGCGTCAGCGAGCGCCTTGTCGTAGCGGTTCGCGGCGCGGGTGAGCGCGTCCACCGCGTTGTCCAGCGGCGCGAAGCTCAAGTACGGCGGAACGTCCTCTTTTGCCGGCGGCACGTACGCCTCGCGCGGGTCGGCGGTCCCGGTGAAGACGCCCTCGTCGATCTGGCGGTTCCGCTCGCGCACCTCGTCCTGCTTCTCCTTCAGCAGCTTCTCCACTTCGCGCGCGTAGCGGCCGACCGTCTCGGCGAGGCCGGTGAAGTCGAACGGCAGGACCTCGGCGTCCGCGAGCCGCATGACGGCGGTTCCGGCCGTCTGGGCGAGGGCGCGGCCGTACACGAACGACGTGTCGTCGAACGTCGTGTACCATTTGAAGTCGTCGTAGATCGAGTGGTAGATCCCCCCGTCGTCCTCGCCGCCGAAGCCGAGATTGAGCGACGCGACGCCGGCGTGCTGCAGGAACGGGGTGAAGTCGGACCCCGAGCCGAGGGCGGAGATCCGGAGGTCGGCGCGGCGCCGCGCCTCGTCCCGGTCCTCCGCGGAGCGCGCGTCCGCGATGACGCGCAGCTGTTGCCGCTTCCAGACGGTGAGCTTGGTCTCGGGGTCCTCGATGTCGCGGGCGACTTCGTTGACGAACTTCTCGAGCGAGTGGGAGCCGCCCACGAACAGGTAACCGCGGCCGTTGGTGTCGCTGTTCAGGTACGCGACGGCCTTGGTGGCGAGCTCGTCGCCGTGCGCCTCGACCCACTCGGTGGAGCCGAGCAGCGCTGGCTCCTCGCCGTCCCAGGCGGCGTAGACGATGGTGCGGCGCGGCCGCCAGCCCTGCTTGAGGAGGCTCCCGAGCCCACGCGCCTCCTCCAGCAGCGGCACGAGCCCGGAGATCGGGTCCTCGGCGCCGTTCACCCACGCGTCGTGGTGGTTGCCGCGGACGATCCACTCGTCGGGCGCGGACGCGCCGGGGATGCGCGCGATGACGTCGTACAGCGTCTTCAGGCCCCAGTCGAACCGGAGGCGCAGGTGCACCTTCGCGGGGCCGGGGCCGACGTGGTACGTGAGGCCGAGCCCGCCGCGCCAACCCTCGGGCGCCACCGGCCCCTTCAGGGCCGCGAGCAGCGGCTGCGCGTCGCCGTAGGAGAGCGGCAGCACGGGGATCTTGGTGATGGTCGGCGCCTCGGTGACGGGCAGGCGCTTCGCGTCCTTGGTCGCGCCTACGCCGGGCGTGAGGGGATCGCCGGGGTACAGCGGCATGTCCATCACGCTGCCGCGCTGCACGCCGTCCTTCGGCCGCCACGGGCCCTGCGGGTACACGTCGCCCCGGGTGTAGCCGTCGTCGGCGGGATCTGAATAGATGAGGCAGCCCACCGCGCCGTGCTCCGCGGCGACCTTCGGCTTGATGCCGCGCCACGACATGCCATAGCGCGCGATCACGATCGCGCCCTTGACCGATATCCCCATCCGCTCCAGCCGCTCGTAGTCGGGGGGGATGCCGTAATTGACGTAGACGAGCGGTGCGGTGACGTCGCCGTCCGCGGAGAAGGCGTTGTAGGTCGGGAGCTGCTCCGGCTGCTGGCTCGAGGTCGGATCACCCGGCACGGGCGGCTCCTGGAGCGTCGCGCGCCACTTCGCGGGCTCGACCAGCTCGACCACGCGCTCCCGCGGGGTGGGGAACAGCACGTCGAACGTCTCGATCTGCGCGTCCCACCCGAAACTCTTGAACTGCGTGAGGATCCACTCGGCGTTGGCCTTGTCGTACGGCGAGCCGACGTGGTGCGGGCGCGCCGCCAGCCGGCGCATGTACTCGCGCAGGCTGTCGGGGCTCGGGATCGCGCGGAACTTGGCCTCCCACTCGCGCTGGGCCTTCGCCGACTCGGCCGTAAACCCGCGCAGCTCGTCGGCGGAGGACGCTGCCGCGGCGAGGAGCACGATGCCGAGGACGGGTGCAGCGAGCAGGCTCGCAGTCGGGCGCATGGTGGAGCGACCTCGGTGTTGAGGGAAGCAGGATGGGGGTTACAGGTGAGCGGCGCGGCGCCACCGCTCCGCGATGACGGCGTGGCCGGCGGGGGTGGGGTGGACACCGTCGGCCGCCCAATATTGTGGCGGCACGCGTTGCGCCAGGTCTTCGAACGGCCGCTGCAGCTGGACGAAAACCGCCCCGGCGTGCCGCGCGACGCGTGCGGCTGCCGCCCGGCGGGCGTCGAACTCCGGAAACCAGCGGTCGTCGACCGCACCGCACCGCAGCACGAATGGCTCCAGCACGATGAGTCGAACCTGCGGCAGGGCGCGCCTGGTTTCCTCGAGCAGCGCCGCGTACCGGCTCTCGTAGTCCGCAACCGTGCCGGTGTAGCCGTGTGTCAGCGTGTGCCAGAAGTCGTTCACGCCCACGAGAATGCTCAGCACGTCCGGCTCGAGCGCCAGGGTGTCCACCGCCCAGCGCTGCTCGAGGTCGGGCACCTTGTTGCCGCTCACGCCGCGATTGTAGAACCGGAGCGTGCGATCGGGATG
>DASPXO010000079.1:0-3192 GCA_035637235.1 Gemmatimonadales bacterium
GGCCGCGAGGCCGAAGGCTTCTTCCAGTGGGATCGGCCCCAGGCGCGATCGCTGATCGTGAAGTACACCCGCCAGTTTGGACGGAGCGGCTGACGCGGCGGCACACGTCTCACGGACGGTCGCGTGGCTCATGTCGCACCTCCCCGAAACGGTGCCAAAGTTGTCAGGTCTAACAACAAGGGGCGAAGCGGCGCGCCGTGTGGCCCTTTCGGCCGCTCGTGTTGAACGCAGCGACGCGGACGGTCCCACGCAAGGGGATCGGACCGCGCACCTCGGGGCTCTGCGGGGTGGGCTCGCTGCCGTCGGTCGTGTAGCGCAGCGTGAAGCCGGGCAGCTCGACGGTGCAGCGCACGAAACCGCCCTCGACCTTCAGACCGGGCGACGGGATCCGGTAATTGAGCCCGGGGACCTCGCGGTCGAGCCGTGGCAGCTCGCGCTTGCCGACCACATTCACCAGGCGGGACCACGCCTCCCGGTAGAGCGAATCGGCCCTTGCCGGGTCCGGCTCCCTCGCCCAGTCCGGATCGGGCGCCCAGGCCCGCTCGGCAAGCCCGAAGAGCTTCGGCATCATCATGTAATCGAGCCGACCGTCGCCGCCGAGCGTCTCCGACCACAGGTTGCCCTGGATCCCCACGATGTGAGCCCGGCCGTAGTCGGTGGGCCGGTCTTTGCCGGCGAACACGGCGGGATCCAGCGGATTCCCACGAGCGTCGAGACCCGCGTTGCGGTAGTAGTCGAACGGGATGAACTGGAAGGGCTTCTGCATGTCGATGTAGCCGCCCCAATCGAGCCCGATCTCCTCCGGGTTCTGATTCCACGCGAGATCGAAGTAGTAGTTGGTAACGGGACTGAGCACGACGTCGTACCCGCCGTTCGCGAGGCGGTAGGCGAGGTCCTCGGCGCCCCAGCCGGGGACGTTGTTCCACACATAGGCGCGCCAGCCGCGCTCGGCGAATCCGGGATTGACGATGACCGCGGGCCGCCCGTCGCGGCTGGTCTTACGCACCGCGATCTCCTCCCAGCCCGAAGGCACGAGGCCTTGGGCCTTCAGGATCTGCTCCACGCGCCCGTAGAAAACGAACCAGAGATCGTCGACGCTCGTGAGGCCATGCGCCTGCAGGTACGCCTGGACGGCCGGTGACCCCACCCAGACACCTGCGGGGACCTCGTCGCCGCCCATGTGGATATGGCGCAGCGGCGCACCGGCCGCGCGGTGCATCGCTGCCAGATCTGTCACCACGCGCTCGATGAACCGATACGTCGACTCGAGCGCCGGGTTCATCACGTTGTCGGGGTAGCCCTGGACCGACGTGTATACCGAACGGTCCTCCGGATCGCTCAGCAAGTACTGCCGGTCTCCCCGAGCCTCCATGGCCTTGATCGCGGCGCGCGCGTGGCCCGGCATCTCGATCTCGGGGATCACCTCGATGTGTCGCGCCGCCGCGTAGCGTACAATCTCGATGTAGTCGGCACGGGAGAAGAACCCGCTGCCCCACGCCTGGTCGACCCGAGGACCCGAGCCAAAGGCGGGCTGAAGGAATCGGCGCGAGTCGAGCGTGTGGCCGCGTCGGGCGCCCACCGCCGTGAGCTCGGGGAAGCTGGGAATCTCGACCCGCCAGCCCTCGTCATCCGTGAGGTGAATATGGAAGACGTTGAGCTTGTAGCGCCCCAGCAGGTCGAGCGTGCGCAACACCGCCGCCTTCGAATGAAAGTTGCGGGCGACATCAAGCATGAACCCGCGGTAGCCGAAACGCGGGGCGTCCACCATGCGAAGTGCCGGCAGCGCGAGCCCTCCACGCGGAGACGGCGCGGGAAGCAAGCTGCGCAGCGACTGGAGACCGTAGAAGACGCCAGCCGGCGAGACACCGACGATCCGGACACCGGTCGTCGGGTCGACCACCAGGTCGTACGCTTCGGGCGACGACTGGCCCTCGACGGGCCCGACCTCGAGTCGCAGCGGCGCGACTCCTCCCTGACGGCTCGCGCGGAAATAGGGCCGCAGGTATGCGGCGGCGAACGTCGCCTCGCTCGCGAGCTCGGCCGGCGCGGTGACCTGGGGCAGCGCGGTGAGGCGCAGCTCCCCCGTTCCCTTCGTCACCTGCACCGGCGTCGGGAACACCGGTGGCAGCTCACCAGCGGGGATGTCGCGGATCACAGAGTCGCGCGCGAACTGGGTCTCGGGCGTCACTACACCCTCGGAGCGCTCGAACGGAGCCGCGACGTAATCGCTCAAGGGGACGCCTACGTCCTTCGCGGCGTCGAACACGATGTAGGGACCCGACGGCGCGAAGCTGCGATTGAGGAGCGGGTGGGTGACGTACGGAATGGCAATCGTCGCACCGGGCGCGAGTCCGGCGAAGCCGGCGCCGGGGACGATGCGGTGCAGGTCGGCCATCACGTCCTGGATGTCGAACCCGGCTCCCACGCTGCCTTGCTTGGCCGAGTGCAACGCACTGAAGTAGATCGCCCAGCCGCCGGGCGGGAGTGGCTTCGCGTCACGGTTGGTGAGTGTGAAGGCGGCGTTGCTGTCGCCCGCGAGCTCCCACCGGAGCCGCAGGGCAGTCTGGGCGGTCCCGGTCCGGGCCGTGAGGGCCAGCCCGAGGGCGGTCAAAACAGGAGGGAGTCGGTTGCGCATGCGAGAGATTAGACCGCTACGGGCCGCGCTGTCCAGCGCTGCGTCGAGTCGAGTCTTCGAAGCCGAAAAACCGGTCCATCAGCCACTTCCCGTCTTGCTGGCGTACCAGGACGGCGACGTACCTGCCGAACTCCGTCATGCGCACGCCGCTCGAGTCGCGCCACGACTGCTCGAACGCGCCAAACTCGGTCGCATGATCGGGCGCGACGCGACGCGTCGCGACGGTGAGACGGAGATCCATGTCGCTCAGAGACGCCCAGTTGCTCCGCGCCATGGCCACCAGGTCTGCGGGGCCCCGAACGGTGTTGAACGCCGGCCATTCGAACACCGCCGTGTCGGTGAACAGGGCGGCATACGCCTGGGGGTCGTGCGTCCGGTATGCCTGGACTAACGCCGCGTTCAACGAGTCGATACCGACCGTCGCGTCGCGGCCCGATGATGCCGAGGGCTTAGGACAAACGAGGCCTACGATCGCAAGGGATGCGATCGCTACGTGTAGTTCCCGCTTACCGCTCACCGCTCACGCCTTTCAGTTCCCGGTGTTCGACGTACGACCG
>DASPXO010000080.1:0-37616 GCA_035637235.1 Gemmatimonadales bacterium
CCACGCTCGCCGTCGCCGGGCTCACCGCCACCGACGCCACCGGCGCCGGCGAGGGCCCCGACGTCGTGAGACTGAAGTTGCACACGGTGTGGGTCCCCTGTTCCGCGTGCACCGCCACGTTGGCGAGCGCCGTCACCCCGCTCTGCTCGGTCCGGAACGCCAGCCCGGTGCCGATCGTCTGTTCCGCGCTCCCGGGCGGCGTGACGTAGGCCGAGTACGTGTGCGTGCGTACGTCGACCACCAGCCGGAAGTGGTAGCGCATGCCTGCCGCATACGGGATGACCTTCCCGGCCACGTACGCCGACCCGCTGCGCGCGTCGATGGTGCCGGCGGGACTGAAGCGCGCGATGGCAGCCAGCGCCGCATACGCCGTGGCGGAGCCCTGCGACAGCCCGACGGCGGCATCGATGAGCGCCCCGCCGGGCGTGGCGTCGAACTGCACCGTCAACGCCCCGGTTTGCGCGGCGAAGGGCGTGTTCGACCACCCCGTCGACGAGGTCTGGCAGGTTCCCGAGGGCGGCGGGAGCGGCGGGGCCGTGACCGTCACGCTTGCCGTCCCGCTCTTCCCCTCGCTCGCCGCCGTCATCACCGCCGTCCCGGCTGCGAGCCCGGTCACGAGCCCGCTCCCCGACACCGTCGCGATCCCGGGCGCACTCGTCGCCCAGCTCACGCTCCGCCCCGTCAGGGGGGTCCCGCTCGTATCCTTCGGCGTCGCCGTGAGCTGCACCGTTTGCCCCACAGCGAGAGTCGCCTTCGCCGGGCTTACCGCCACCGACGCCACCGGTGCCCCCGGCGGCGTCTGGGTCGGGCCGTGGCAGCTCCCGCTGCCTTTGTCGGCGAACGTGCTTCCGGCGATGGGCACGAACTGCCAGTCATAGCCGCCTGTGCGGAGCGTCAGTGCCAGTACTCCGTACGCCGTGCTGTCCCGAACCTGGCTGTTGGGGAGCGCGGCCCCGAACGCGTAGTGGCTCTTGCCCCCCGTCCCCACCACGAACTCCCGTATCCCACGTGCCTGGTCGACTCCCCCGGCCGGCGTCTGGGGCGCAAACCGCTCGTAGTCGTGGTCGTGCCCGGAGATTACGACGTCGGCGTCCGCCTCGTACAGGGCCTGCCACAGCGCCCGCACGAAGGCTTGGCTGCCGTGATCGCTGCTCGAGCTGAACAGCGGATGGTGCCAGTAGGCGAGCGTGCACATCGTCGGGTGCGCCGCCAGGTCCGCCCGGAGCCACTGCTCTTGGGCCGACCCCGCGCTCACGTCGAGGCTCGTGTTCAGGACGACGATGTGCCAGCCGCCGAGCTCGTAGCTGTAGTAGCCCTTGCCGCGCTCTCCCGCCGCCGTCCCGAAGTAGTCGAAGTACCCTAGCGCCCCGGCGGTCAAGTACTCGTGGTTGCCGGGCGCCGGGCGGGTGCGTGCTCTGTGCCGGCCCCACGATGAGGCGTAGCAGCTGCCGTAGTCGCTGGAGGAGCCGTCCTCGTAGGCGTTGTCGCCCGCCGTAAAGACCGTCCCGGGAATGGAGTCGAGCAGGCGGGCCGTGGCTTCGTCACCGCTCGAGGCGCAGGAGGCGATGTCCCCCGCGCCCACGAGCACGGTCTGCCCGCCCGCGGGGTCGGCCGCGGCCGAACGGACGGTGACGGAATCAATGGGAGACTGTGGGGATGCTGAGGAGCGGGTGGTGGGGTTGAGCGACTGATCGAGCGTGCAGCCGAGGAGGACGATGGCGGTCGCGCTCGCCGCTTTGGTGATGAACGCCATGGCCGGGTCTCCATCGCGGAGCGGGGAACAAGAGGAGGCCACCAGCTACCAAGCCGGCTGGTCCCTGGGGGACGCTCCCCCGCTTCGGCGTGGCCGCATTGTCTAGCTGCGGGCAACCGAGCATGGCGTCCGCACTTCGTCTGCCGCGGACGCGCAACGGCGCTGATACTATGGTAATTGCTGAAATTTTGCAAGTTTGTCAAAGTGCCTATTTCGATGGTTTGTCGGGTCTACGACACTTCCCGTCACGAGCAGATCTCGTCCAGCTCATCCAGGCCGACGAGCACGTCCCGCGGCTTGCTTCCGTTGGCGGGGCCCAGAATCCCGGCCAGCTCGAGCTGATCGATGATCCTCGCCGCTCTGCCGTAGCCGATGCTCATCCGTCGCTGCAGGAGCGACGTCGAGCCGATCTGGTGCTGAATGCAGGTCTCCGCCGCCTGCCGGAACAGCGGATCGCGCTGGCCCGCCCCTTCCCCCGCGGCTCCTCCCTGATCCGGGTTCTTCTCCGCCTCCTCGAGCTGCTCCATCTGCTCGATGATGTTCACCTCGACGCGCTGCGCGAGCTGGGCGCGCCGTTCCGTGTACCACGCCATCAGGCGCTCCGTCTCGTCGGTCGAGATGAACGCGCCCTGGATGCGCACGAGCTCGCTCCTCCCCGGCGGCAGGAACAGCATGTCGCCGTTGCCGAGCAGCGTCTCGGCGCCGTTCTGGTCGAGGATCGTCCGACTGTCCACCTTCGAGGCGACGCGGAAGGCGATCCGGCACGAGAAGTTCGCCTTGATCAGACCGGTGATGACGTTCACGGAGGGCCGCTGCGTGGCCAGGATCAGATGGATGCCCACGGCGCGCGCCTTCTGGGCCAGGGTCGCGAGCGGCGTCTCCACCTCGTGCTGTACGGTCATCATCAGGTCGGCGAGCTCGTCCAGGACGACGACGATGTAGGGGAGCAGGCCCTCGGTGTACTCCGCGTCGAACGGCAGCTCCTGCTGGGTTCCCGGGACGACGCCCGGGCTCGGGATGGCGAGCGTCTCGCGCTGGCCCTTGAGCGGCTTTCCCTCGCGGACCTTGCGGTTGAAGTCGGCGATGTTGCGCGCGTGGTTTGCGTGGAACAGCTGGTAGCGGCGCTCCATCTCCCGCACCGCCCACTTCAGAGCGGTCGCTGCCTTCTGGTTGTTGGTGACGACGGGATGCCGCAGATGGGGCAGCGCGTTGTACATCGACAGCTCCACCATTTTCGGGTCGATCATCAGCATCCGCAGCTCCTGCGGCGGGTAGCGATACAGGAGGCTCGTGATGATCGTGTTGATGCACACCGACTTCCCCGAGCCGGTGGCGCCCGCGATAAGCAGGTGCGGCATCTTCGCGAGGTCCGCGACGACCGGCTCGCCCTCGAGGTTCTTGCCGAGGGCGACGGGGAGCACCCGGTTGCCGCGCACATACTCCTCACCCTCGATCAGCTCGCGGGTGTGCACCATCCGCGGCAGCGGATTCGGCACTTCGATGCCGACCGCCGCCTTTCCCGGGACCGGCGCCACGATCCGCAGCGACTGCGCCCGCATCGCGAGCGCCAGGTCGTCCGCGAGCGCGGCGATGCGCCCGACCTTGACGCCCGGGCCCGGCGCGACCTCGTACTGCGTCACCACCGGCCCGACGGTCCGTCCCGCAATCGAGCCCTCGACGCGGAAGGTCTGGAGCGTCTCGATCAGCTTCCGCCCCATCTGCTCGATCTGCACGAGCCCCGCTTCCCCGTCTTCGGGGGGCGGCGGATTCAAGAGCTCGATCGGCGGGATCAGCGCGCCTTTGGGCAGGGGAGGTGGTTTGGGGGCCGGCCGCTCCCCTGCCCCCTTCCGCTCTTTCGGGAGGCGTGAGGCGGCAGGAGCGGGCGATTCCCCCGTCCTGGAAGGCTCCTCCTCCAACACGGGAGCTCGCTTCGACGTTGCGCGCGGCTCCGCCCCCCGTCTCCCCTCTCCCGTCTCCCGGGTCCTCAGCACGACCAGCGGATGCCAGCCGACCGTGAGGATGCCCAGGGCGGACAGCGCAAACAGCCCGACCAGCACTCCGCCGGCCGTGCCGACCGCGTGGTGCACGGCGCGGGCGAGGACGGCGGGGAAGAGGCCGACGACCTGCTGAACGGGTGTCCAGGCGGCGTGCGTGGCCGGGAAGCTCGCGCCGGTGACGGTGCCGATGCCGTAGGGGAGCAGCACGACGAGCCCGGCGCCGAGGGCCGCGGCGCGCGCCGCGGAGAGGCTGCCGAGTCGCTGGAACGCGGCGAGCGCCCAGCCGATGCCAAGCGCCGGGAGCAGCACCGACCCGACGCCGAGCATCCGCCACAGGAGCGACCCGATCCCGTCGCCCCAGCTCCCCGTGATGGGAAGGCGCAGCAGGGTGAGACCGAGGAACAGCCCGACGAGCAGGGCGCCGACGCCGATGAGCTCCGCGCGCGCCTTCCGGTTCATACGATGCGGCGGTCGGAATAGGTCGGGACCACCGCGAACCGGTCTGGCGTGGCCGCGAAGCGGACGTCGTCCGCGAGATCCGCGTCGACGAGCTGACGCGCGGCCTCGGACTGCTCCAGGGCCTTCGCCCAGCTCGGGAACTCGCCGCTCAGGGCGACCGCGACCCGGGCGGCGTCGTTGAGGTCGAGCTTGCGGATGCCCTGCTTCACGGCCCTGATGAGACGACCCGCGGTGTAGGCGTCCTCGAGGGCGAACTGCCGCTCCCGCCCGGCGCAGATAATGATGAGGGCGCCGCGCTCGACCAGCAGCGCCCGGGCGCGCGCGGCGAGGGCGCGGAAGTTGACCGGCGCGCCGACGAGCACCGGGTCCCCGTCCTGGGCGGCGACGAGCGCCGGCGTGCCGTTGGTGGTGGCGAGCACGATCGTCTTCCCGCGGACCGCCGCCGGAACCATCTCGCGCGGCGAGTTGCCGAGCGCGAACCCCGCGATTTTCAGGCTCTTCCGCTCGCCCGCGAGCAGGACGTCGTCCTTCTCGAGGTTCGACGCGAGCCGCACCGCCTCCTCGGAGGTCACGGCCGGGATGACGGCCTTCGCGCCGTTGGCGAGCGCGGTGACGATGGTGGTGGTGGCGCGGAGGGCATCGATGACGACGACCGCCCGGCCGGCGAGATCTCCCGCGACGAGGCCGAGCGGCGTGAAGGACACGTCGATCTTCATGTCGGCGGCTGCAGCAGCTGCGGCTCGCGCTCCAGGAACTTCGTGTCCACCCGGCCGGCGACGAAGTCGGCGTGGCGCATGACCCGACCCAGGAACGCGATGGTCGTGGTCACGCCTTCGATGATGAACGAATCGAGGGCCTGGCGCATGCGGCTGAGCGCCTCGGCGCGGGTGTTGCCGTGCACGATCACCTTCGCGAGCAGGGAGTCATAGTACGGGGGCACGGTGTAGCCCGCGTAGATATGCGTGTCGACCCGCACGCCGGGGCCGCCGGGGGGATGGTACGCGGTGATCGTGCCGGGGCTCGGCTGGAAGTTGCGCGCCGGGTCCTCGGCGTTCACGCGGCACTCGATCGCGTGGCCTCGCAGCCGCTCCCCGTTCAACACGAACGACAGCGGCTCGCCGGCCGCAACCCGGATCTGCTCCTTCACCAAGTCGAAGTTCGTGCACATCTCGGTCACGGGATGCTCGACCTGGATGCGGGTGTTCATCTCCATGAAATAGAAGGCGCCGTCCTCGTCGACCAGGAACTCGACCGTGCCCGCGCCGACGTAGCCGATCGCCTCGGCCAGCCGCACCGCCGCCTCGCCGAGACTGTGGCGCAGCGTCTGGTCCACCGCGGGGCTCGGCGCCTCCTCGATCAGCTTCTGGTGGCGCCGCTGCACGGAGCAGTCGCGCTCGCACAGGTGCATGATCCGGCCGTGGGTGTCGCCCATGACCTGGATCTCGACGTGCCGCGGCCGGGCGAGGTACTTCTCGACGTAGACCTCGTCCGAGCCGAACGCCGCCAGCGCCTCCTGTTTGGCGAGGCTGAAGGCCTGCGGGAGCTGCTCCTCGTCCTGGGCGACCCGCATCCCCTTCCCGCCGCCGCCCGCCGCCGCCTTGATGATCACCGGGAAGCCGATCTTGCGGCCGACCTTCACCGCCTCGTCCACCTCGGCCACCGGCCCGGGCGAACCCGGCACGGTCGCCACCTTGAGCTTCTGGGCGAGCTTGCGCGCCGCCGCCTTGTCGCCGATCTGGCGGATCTGCTCGCTGGTCGGGCCGATGAACGTGATGTTGGACGCCCGCACCATGTCGGCGAACTCAGCGTTCTCGGCGAGGAAGCCGTAGCCCGGGTGGATCGCATCCGCACCCGTGATCTCGGCCGCGGCGATGATGCGGGGAATGTTGAGGTAGCTGTCCCGGGAAGGCGCGCGCCCGATGCAGACGTCGTCGTCGGCGAACCGCGTGTGCAGGCACTCGCGGTCGACTTCCGAGTAGACGGCGACGGTCTGGAGCTCGAGCTCCTTGCACGCGCGAATCACCCGCAGGGCGATCTCCCCGCGGTTCGCAACGAGCACCTTCCTGAACATCAGGGCTCGATGTCGCCGCGCAGCCCGGTCGCGGCCTCGGTACCGCCGAACGACCGGCTTTCCCCGGAATCCACGCCCGATACCTTGAGAGCGAATTCGCTCGGGTTGGTCGCGTAGAAGATCGCGTTCTCGTAGCTGATCACGCCGTGCTCGTACCAGTACAACAGCGACTGGTCGAAGCTCTGCATCCCGTACTGCACCGAGCCCTGCGCGATCAGGGCCGGGATGTTGAGCTGTTTCGTGAGGTCGCGGATGTTGTCCTGTACCGCGGCGGTGTTCACCAGCACCTCCGCGGCCGGCACCCGGCCCTGGCCGTCCGCCCGCGGCACGAGCCGCAGCGACACCACCGCGGCGAGCGCCGTGGAGAGGAGATGCCGGATCTCGTCGTGCTGGTGCGGCGGGTAGAAAGAGATGACGCGGTTCACCGTCTGGGGGGCGTCGGTCGTGTGGAGCGTCGAGAACACCAGGTGCCCCGTGTCCGCCGCCTTGAGCGCCACGTCGAGCGTCTCCATGTCGCGGACTTCGCCGATGAGGATGACGTCCGGCGCCTGCCGCAGCACGTGCCGCAGCGCTCCGTTGAACGACAACGTGTCGTTCCCCACCTCGCGCTGCGAGATGTTCGCCAGGTTGTCGCGGTGCAGGAACTCGATCGGGTCCTCGATCGTGATGATGTTCACGCGCCGGGTCAGGTTGATGTGGTTGATCATCGCCGCCAGCGCCGTGGATTTCCCGGAGCCGGTGACGCCGGTCACCAGGATCAGCCCGCGGGGCCGCAGCGCGATCTCCTCGAGCACCGGCGGGAGGTTCAGATCCTCGATCGTCTTCACCTCGTAGGGGATCGCCCGGAACGCGAAGGCGACGGTCCCGCGCTGCTGGTACACGTTGGTCCGGAACCGGCCGACGCCCGGCACGCCGATCGCGAAGTCCGCCTCCTTGTGCTCGGCGAATTCCTTCACCTGCCGGGGAGTCATGATCTGCTCGGCGAGCGATTTCAGCTCCTCGGGTTTGAGCGGCGCGGTGTCGAGCGCGACGAGCTCGCCGTTGACGCGGATCGTCGCCGGCCGACCGACCTTGAGCAGCAGGTCCGACGCGTTCCGCTGGACCATGACGGTGATGGCTTGCTTGAAGTTGAAGCTCGGGCCAGCGGCATGAGACGGTTCAGGCATGGGGATCCACCCGGAAAAGAGGCTGTCCGAACTCGACCGGCTGGGCGTTCTCCACACAGACTTCGCGGATCACGCCCGCCACCTCGGACTCGATCTCGTTCATGATCTTCATCGCTTCGATGATGCACATCACCTGCCCCGGCGAGACGCGGCTGCCCGCCCTGACGTAGGGCTCCGCCGCCGGCTCGGGCGCGGCGTAGAACGTCCCCACCATCGGGGACTTGATCTCGACCAGGTGGGCCTTGGCGGGCGCGGCCGCCGGGGCGAGGGCGCCCGCGACGGCCCCCCCGGCGCCCCCGGCCGCCACTGCCGGCGTCTGGGCAACGACCACGTGCTGCACCCCAGACCCGGCGTTGCTCCCGTGGCCGGCCTTGGACACCCGGACCGACGACCAGGCGCCGAACAGGCTCCGCCGCACCTCGATCGCGCCAAGCTCCGGAGCGTCTCTCAGGATCTGCACCAGCCGCGCGACGATGTCGAGATCCATAGCGCCGGAATCTACACGAGTTCCAGGAGTTCGGTTCGGCCGTCCGACAAGAGCGTCGGCCCTTCGGGCGACAGGTGTACGTCGTCCTCGATTCGGACGCCGCCCTCGCCGGGCAAGTACACGCCCGGCTCGAGCGTCACGACGGCCCCGTCGGGCAGCGGGTCCGCGTTGGTCTTCGACAGCCGCGGCGCCTCGTGCACCTCGAGCCCCAGGCCGTGACCGAGGGAATGGCCGAACGCCGCGCCGCAGCCGCGCGCCTCGATCACCTCGCGCGCCAGCGCGTCCGCATCGCGCCCGCTCATCCCCGCCCGCACGCACGCCCGCGCCCGGCGCTGCGCCTCCTCCACGAGCCCGTACAGTGCCCGCTGCCGCTCGGTCGCCCGCGCCCCGACGACCACCGTGCGCGTGATGTCGGCGCAGTAGCCGTCCACCTGCGCGCCGAAGTCCAGCAGCAGCCAGTCACCCGACTGCACCGCGCGCCGGCTCGAGCGGGCGTGGGGCAGCGCCGTCCGCGGCCCCGACGCCACAATCGTCGGAAACGGGTGCCCCTCGCTCCCGCACCGCCGCAGCGCGCCCTCCAGCAGCCCCGTGATCTCGAGCTCTGTCATCTCCACCCGCACGTGCGGCAGCGTCCCGCGCAGCGCCTCGCCCGCGAGCGCCGCGGCCGCGCGGATGGCCGCGACTTCGCCCGGGTCCTTTGAGGCGCGGAGCCGCTCCACGAGGTCCCGCGTCCCCTTCCAGCGCCAGGCATTCCCCGCCTCGGCCAGCCGCTCGGCGTCCCGTACCGACAGGACGTGGGCCTCAAAGCCGATGCAGGCCAGCGGCCCGAGCGTCGCCAGCTCCTTGAAGAACCGGTCCCACACGCTCGTGCTCTCCACCTCGACCCGGGCCACTCCACCCGCTTCTGCCCGCGCCTGCTCGTCGTAGCGGAAGTCGGTCACGAGCAGCAGGTCGGCCAGCGTCACCACCACCAGCGCCGCCGACCCGCTGAAGCCCGTCAGATACCGAATGTTGGCGCGCGATGTGACGAGCAGCCCGTCCAGCTCTGCGGCTTCGAGCGCCCGGACGAGCGCTTCCTGTCGCGCGCGCCGCGGATCAGGCGCCATGGCGGGACGCGAGGTAGCCGACCAGGCCCTCGAGTCCGAGCCGATAGCTCGCGGCGCCGAAGCCCGTCACCACACCCACCGCCACGTCGGCGAGCAGCGACCGGCGCCGCTCGGGCTCGCGCGCGAAGATGTTCGACAGGTGGACTTCGACGAACGGCACCCGCACCGCGAGCAGGGCATCCCGGACCGCGAGGCTACTGTGCGTGAACGCGGCGGCGTTGATGACGGCGCCGTCCGCCGTCCCCGGCAGCTCCTGTATCGCGTCCACCAGCTCGCCCTCGTGGTTCGTCTGCGTCCAGGAAAGCTCCACGCCGAGGGCCCGGGCCTGCTCGCGCGTACGGGTCTCGATCTCCGCGAGTGTCGTCCTGCCGTACACGTCCGGCTCTCGCTCGCCCAGCAGGTTCAGGTTCGGGCCGTTCAGCACGGCGATATGCACTAGGACTTGAGGCCCTTCAGCCAGGCCTGAAATTGATCGAGGTCGTTCTCGTCTTCCGCCAGGGGATGCGCCCGTGCGGCGGAGGGGTGCGGCGGCTTGGCGCCCGGTGCCGGCGGCTCCCGCGCGGGAGCGGCAGCCGCGCCGGCGGACGGCGCCCCGAAAAACTGGTCGAACGAAAAGCCCCCCGACGCCGCCGGCTGGGATGGCGCCGGGGCGGGCGGGACCGGCGCCGGGGGAGGCAGGTCCGTCGCACCGGGCCACCCGAGCGCGCCCTCGCCACCGAACACCTGGTCGAGTGAGATCGTTTCTTCCGTCGGGTGCGTCGCCTCGCCCGCCGCCCTGATCTCAGGCTCGGCGGGCGCGAGCGCGAACGCGTTCTCCAGAGGCGACGTCGCGGGCGGCGGCGCAGGCGGCGCGGGCGACCGCAGACGTCCCTCGAGAATCCGCTTGAAGTACGCCTGGACGGACTCGCCCATCCCCGTCCGTGCCCGCCTTCCGCCGGAGGTCAGCGCGTCCACCGCCGCGCGGAGCCGCAGGTCCCCGGGACGCTGCGCCAGCAAGGCGTGGTACACCCGCAGGGCGTCCTCCTTGTGCCCCTGCTTGAGGTAGACCTCCGCCATGGTCTCCGTGAGCACCGGCTCGGCGCGCGACAGCACCGCAGCGTCCGCCGCGCCGTCGTCGTCCGACAGCGCGACGGTCGCGGGCGTCGGCCGGGACGCGGATGGCAGGGGCGACTGGGGCCGCGGACGCGGAGGCGGCGGGGGCGGCGAGGGCGGCGGCGCGGCGGAGACGGCGCCCCCCGCCCCTTCCGACCGCGCTGCACGGTCGGGCAGGATGAGCGGCAGGTCAACGTTGGGCAGATCCAGCTCAGCCTCGGGCACCGCTTCCTCGGCTCCCGAGGGCCGCCCGAACGCCCCGCTCTCGTAATGCGTTCTCGCGAGTCCCTCCACGACCTGGGCCTGCGGCTGCAGGTCGATCTCTTGGTGAATCTCGATGCCGTCGGCACGCGCTGCATGGGACCCGCCGGCCTTGAAGTCGAACGTGCCATCGTACGACTCGATGTCGCCGGATGGCGCGGCCGCGCTGAGCTCGGGACCCACCCGCTCCTCCAAGGGGTGCTCGACCACGAAGTCGGGCAACGGCGGGATCAGGTCGGTCTTCGCTTGGGCGAGCCGGGGCGAGGGTGCCCTGGGAGGCGCCGGAGGCGCAGGAGGCGCCGGAGGCGCCCGGGGAGGTGCAGGAGGCGAAGGAGGAGCAGAAGGCCCGCCACGCGCGCGGAGCACGCGAGGCCCGGGGGGCGGCGGCGGGGGCGGCGGCCCCGGCGGCTGGGCTGACGGGAGCGGCTCAAACACATGGATGGCCGGCTCGGCCGCTTGCGGTGCCGGCTGGACGGCTTTCCGCTTCGCGCTGGCGAGCGCCTCGGCGGCTTCGTCGTTCATCGGGTCCGCGTCGAGCAGCTTCGCCAGCCATTCCGCCGCCTCGTCGAACCGTCCACCACGCTCAGCGATATCCGCTAGAATCTTCAGACCAAGGACGTTTTCCGGGTCGAGCGCCATGACCCTGCGAAACACGTCGGCGGCGGCGGCGTCGTTCTTTTGGTCAATGAAGCAGCGTCCAAATACGATGTGGGCGCTGACGTAGTCAGGGTGGCGCTCGAGCCCACTCTTGCAAAGCTCGATTGCGTTATCTAGAAGCCCCGCTTTGCGATAGGCGTCGGCCAGAGGAGCGAAATTCCGCCCCTTCGGGTTCTCCCTGTAACGCTGCTCGAGTCGGTCTATCTCGCTGATGTAGGCCACGGCCTAAGTTCTTGGCGGACTTGGACAAAGATAGTGTTCGGCCGGCGCCGCTGTCAATCGGAATCACCCGCCGCCGCTTGAGTCTTCGTGTTGTGGCGCTTAGACTTAGACATCGACCAATCGCTCGTCTGGAGGTGCATCCCCCGATGATGCAGCACATGCGCGAGATTGCGAAGCCCGTCTTTTGGGTCGTGGCCATCAGCTTTGTCGGCTGGCTCGCCTACGGCCAGGTCACCGAGATCCTGGGCGGCGGGCGAGACGTCGTTCTCAAGGTGAACGGCCGGGTCGTGCGGAACCCGCAGTTCCAGACCGCATTCCAGGGCGCGCTCGAGGAGGTGCGGCGTCAGGGAGGCGGGCGCCTGACGCTCGAAGACCGGCAGCAGCTCGAGAACCAGGTCACCGATCAGCTGATCCACCGGCTCCTGCTCCAGCGCGAGTACCGCCGGCTCGGCATCAGCGTCTCGGACGAGGAGGTGCGCCAGATGGCGCGCAGCACGCCGCCTCCCCAGATCCTGCGCCAGGTCGCCGAAGACCCACAGTTCCAGACGAACGGCCAGTTCGACATCACGAAGTGGCAGCGCTACTTGGCGAGCGCGACGGAGGAGTTCCGCGTCCAGGTCGAGCAGCTGTACCGGGACTACCTCCCGGAGCGCAAGCTGGAGCAATATCTCACAGCCGACGTGTACGTGCCCGACGCCAAGCTCTGGCGCATCTGGCGGGACCAGCATGAGTCGGTGACGGTGGCGGTGCTGCACGTCCGCCCCGAGCAGATTCCGGATTCGCTGGCGCCGGTACGGGACGACGAGGTGGAGCGGTACTACGCCGCGCACAAGAGCGAGTACAAGCGGCCCCCAGCCGCGTGGTTGAGCTTCAGTGCGCTGCCGCGCGCGCCGGACGCCGCCGACACGGCGGCCGCCCTGGAGCGGGCCCGGCGGCTCCGGGCGGATATCACCCGGGGCGCGGCGAAGTTCGACGACGTGGCGAAGCGGGAGTCCGCCGACTCGGTGAGCGGCGCGCGGGGCGGCGACCTGGGCTGGGTGAAGCGGAGCGAGCCCGGTTACGATCCGAAGTTCCTGACGGGGATGCGCGCCGTGAAGCCCGGTGCGCTCAGCCCGCCGGTGCTCTCGAGCTTCGGCTATCACCTGATCCGGGTCGAGGCGGCGCAGGGCGACTCGGTGCACGCGCGCCACATCCTGATTGCCGTGGCGCCCGAAGGCGCGCATCTGGACGCGATCGAGGCGCGTGCCGACACGCTGGATCGCCTGGCGGCCGAGCAGACGGATGGCAGCCGGCTCGACAACGCCGCGAGGCAGCTCGGCCTGCCGGTCGCGCAGGCGCCGAAACTCGTCCAAGGCGATCGTCTAACGCTGGGCCGGTACGTGGTTCCCGACGTGAGCGTGTGGGCGTTCCAGGCGCACCCGGGCGAGACCAGCCCGGTGATCGAAGGCGAGCGGGCCTACTACGTGTTCCGGCTCGACTCGCTGTACGCCGAGGGCGTGCCGCCGCTCGCGCAGGTCCGGGATCGCGTGCGCGCGGCCGCGCGCTACGAGAAGCGGAAGGAGATCGCACGGCAGCGAGCCGATCAGGCCCTTGCCATGCTGGCGGGGCAGGCGGACCTGCTCCAGGCGGGCCGCGCGCGCGACCTGGCGGTTGCGGCGCAGGGGCCCTTCACCCGCCTCAATCCGCCGGGCGATCTGGCGCGCGATGCGCTCGTGCTGGGCGCCGCGTTCGGGCTTCGTCCCGGGGAGCGCACCGGGGTGCTCGCGAGCCAGACGGGGTTCTTCGTATTGCAGGGGATCGCACGCAGGCCAGCCGATTCGACGGCATGGCTGGCGCAGCGCGACCGGCAGCGCGAGGGGCTCATGCGGTCGGTACAGCAGGCGCGCGTGCAGCAGTACCTCACGGCGCTGCGTGCGCAGGCGAAGATCGTAGACCGCCGGAAGGAGCTGTTCCGCCCGGAAGCGTCGTCGAGCGGCACCTAGCCGCTAGTCGATGAGTCGCTTGGGACGGTGAGCGGCGGGCGGCTCGGAAGTGTCCGATCCGCGCTCGACGGCGTCGCGCGCGTCGCTGAGGGCCCGGCGGAACTCCCGCAGCCCCTTCCCCACCGCCCGGCCGGCCTCCGGCAGCCGCTGCGACCCGAAGACCAGCAGCACGACCAGCAGCAGGATGACGACCTCGCCACCGCTCAGGTTCCCGAGCATGGACGTCTCCGGCGCGTCAGTCGCTCAGGCGCTTGGGGTCGCCGCCGCCGGGGACGGAGGACGAGGTCGGCGCCGGAGGCTGGAGATTGCGCGGCGGCGCGTCAGACGGGCTGTCGCTCGCCATGTCCTTGAGGCTGCGCTTGAACTCCTTGATGCCCTGGCCGAGCGACGACCCGATCTCCGGGATGCGTTTCGCGCCGAACACCAGCACCAGCACGAGCAGGAGAATCAGGATGTGGCTGAACGACAGGTCTCCGAACATGGGCGCCTCGCTTCAGAAGATCGATCGGGCGACGAAGTAGGCAATCGCCACACCGACCACGGCCAGCAGCGATACGTCGAGCCCGATCGGGCCGAGCGTGATCGACACCACGAGCAGGTCGAGGTGCACCGGCCCGAGGGTCGGCGTCACGGCCGTGGTAAAGAACTCCTTTGCCGCGCCCTGGGGCAGGAAGCGCCGCAGCAGCGCGTGCAACAGTCCGCCGAGGACGAACCCTCCGGCGAGGAATCCAACGTAAAATAGCGGGCCCCGGTGTCCGTGCGCCACGGCCCTTAGCTGCGCCGCTCCACGGCGTAGGCGATGCTGTCCCGCAGCGCGTCGCGCGCGGGGGACGGGGGCAGGATCTCGAGCTCCGCCTCCGCCTGCTGCGCCAGCTCGAGCGCCCGCCGCCGCGCGTAGTCCAGGCCGCCGGCGATCTCCACGAGGCGGATCGCCTCCGCGACCAGCTCGTCCGCCGGATCGGGAGTCTCCATGAGCTCGGCCACGAGCCGCCGGTCCTCGGGATCCATCCGTGCGAGCGCAGCGATGAGCGGCAGGGTCACCTTGTGCTCCTTCAGATCGAGCCCCGACGGCTTCCCGGTCACGGCTTCGGGCTCCGTGTAATCGAGCAGGTCGTCGGTGACCTGGAACGCCATGCCGAGCCGCAGTCCAAAGCGCGCCAGCGCCTCGCGGTGCGGGGGCGGCGCGGAGAGCGCCCCGACCTCACACGCGCCCGACAGGAGCGACGCGGTCTTCGAGCGGATGAGCTGGTCGTACTGCGGCTCGGCGTAGGCGAGCTTGTCGTGCGCTTCGAGCTGCCGCATTTCGCCGATCGTCATCTCGTTCGTGACCCGGGCGAACACGCGCAGCGGCTCGACATCGTCCAGCCGCACGAGCTCGATGATCGCGCGGGAGTAGAGGTAATCGCCCATGATCACCGCCACCTGGTGCGAGAACAGCGCGTTAAGCGTGGGCATGCCGCGTCGCAGCACGGAATGGTCGACCGAGTCGTCGTGCACCAGGGTCGCGAGGTGGATCAGCTCCACCACGGCGGCGAGCGTCACCGCCCGCGGGTCGTCCGCGCCGGAGGCCTGGTTCGAGAGCAGGAGCAGCGTGGGCCGAAACAGCTTGCCCTTCATCCGCAACAGGTGTCCGTTGACCTCGGCGATGGTCGGGAAGTCCGCCGCGATGATGCGCCGCAGCTCACCGACCACCCGCTCGAGCTGCGCCGCCACCGGTCGCTGGATGTCCCGCAGCGAGGCCGGGGTGACCTGCTGGCTCACCTTACCTCGCCTTGGCGAGCGCCCGGACGCGCTCGCCGACGTCCTTGAAGCGGATATCCACGGCGAAGACGCGGCCGTACAGCCCGCGCGCCTCGGCCCACTGCCCCTGCTCCTCCAGCGCCCGGCCCAGCCAGTACAGGATCCCGAGCCGGGCCTGGTCTCCCGAGGCTTCCAGGTCGAGCGCGCGCCGTAGGATCGACTCGGCCACCACGTAGGCACCCTTCTCGATGAAGCACACGCCCAGCGCCTCGGAGCTCTTCAGCTTCCCCTCGGGGGCGCGCAGCGCTTTTTGAAACTCGGCGATCGCCTCGTCGAGCAGACCCATCTCCTTGAACGCCACGCCGAGGTCGTAATGCGACTGGAAGTCCGCCTCGTCGATGTTCTCGTCGATCCCCTGCCTGAACCGGGCCAGCATCTCCTGGAAATCCCGCTCCTCGTCGCCGGTGGGCTCTTCGTCCGCCACCTTCATCCGGGGGTCGCGCGGCCGCAGGTCCTCCTCAAGGATCATCGCCGCCAGATCCACGAATTCGCCGTCCTCGGCCGCCGCCTCGTGGCGCACCTTCACCTTGGCGTCCTTGGGCGCGGTCCGGCGCTCCCGGACTTCGGGCCTAGCCTTGGGCGGCGTCGTGGCGACCGGCGCAAGCATCGCGAGCGCGGCCTGGGCCCGCTCGTTGCCCGGGTCGTGCTCCGCGACGCGGTGATACACCGCCCGCGCCTTGTCCGGCAGGTCGTGGCGCAGCAGGGTGTCGGCGAGCTCGAGGTACGCCTCGACCAGCTTCGGTTTGTCGCCCGATTTGAAGGCGAACTCCACTTCCTTCTGGCGGTGGCGCACGCTGTTCGGATCGAGTCGCAGGATCTCGTACACGAGGTCCTGAGCCTGCCGCAGGTTTCCCTGGTTCTCGAAGCCCGCCGTCGCGAGATCCAACTCTTCGATCCCGCGCTCGCGCTCGCCCTCCTCGACCAGCGCCTCGCCGAGCGCCTGGTGCGCTTCGGGATCGTCCGGGTTGTCGGCGACCCGGGCCTCGAGCTCCTCGATGGCGGGTGTCCACGGTGTCACGTCGATGCCCGAGAACACGAGCGGGCCGGCCCGGTCCCCGCGGCTCACGACGTCGTCACCGGCCAGGTCGATGAACGAGGACTCGCGCGTCCCCGACACCGACTCCTCCTCCTCCATCTCCACGGAAGCGTCCTCCTCGTCCTCCGCCATCACGGAGGTGTCTTCCTCCGACCCTCCGAATCCGCCGACCGGCGGGATGTCCTCCATGGCGAGGGGCTCGTCGTCCAGTTCGTGGCCGTATTCGGCGGCCGCCGTGTCGAAGCCGGACTCGAGCTCGAGGGGCGGCACGTCGACCGCTCTTTTCGGTTGGGGCGGCGCAGGCGACGGCGATGCCGGGCGCTGCCGTGGAGCTGTCGGCGCCGGGCTCTTGGGGACCCCCGGCCGCGGCGGCGAGCCCACGCCGGGCCGGGGCGCCGCAGCGGCCGGGATCGGTGGTGTGGGCTTCGGGACGCCCACCCGCGGCTTGGCCGGCTCCGGGGGTCGCCGCGGTGCGGGCGGGGCGTCCCGTGCGGGCGGGGCGGGTCGCTCGGGCAGGGCCCGCCGCACGGGCGGCGCGGGTCGTACGGGCGGGGCGCCCCGCGCGGGCGGCGCGGCTGGCTCCACGAATTCGATGTCGAGCAGCGGCTCCAGCTCGAGCTCCGACTCGGCCGATTCCGCCTCGGCCGGCACGGTCGGCTCCAGCTCCGTCATCGGCTCGACGTCCTCGGCCGCGAGGTCGTCGCGGAGCGAGGGCACGTCGACGCCCCCCGCCTCCAGCCGCAGCGATCCGAAGTCCTCACTCGTGGTCTCGAAGCCCTCCAGCGTCTGGCCCACGCTCGACGATTCGAGTCCGTCGGCCAGGTTCGTGAACTCGAGCGGGAGCGACGGATCGGGCTCCGCCGTGATCGGCTCGGCCAGGATCGGCTCGGCCAGACTCTGCGTCATCGGCTCGAGTGACGGCGCAGGCGGCTCGGGCGGCGCGGGCGGCGGCGTGGGGGGCCAGGATGCCGATGCCGGCGGCGCAGCGGGCTGCTCCCCCCTGCGCCCCCGCTGCGAGGGCGGCGCGTCGAGATCCAGGAAGACGAGACGCGACGTCTTGCGCTTGCCCGTCTTGGCCAGATCCGGCTTCGCGCCGGGCTTCGGCTCGGGCTTCCCGGCAGGCGGTGTCGGCGTCTGGTCGGACGGGGCCTCGTCCGCGTCGCCGTACATCGCGAGATGCTCCTCCAGCATCTCCCGCAGGCGCGCGCTCTCGGGCGAGATGTCGGTCAACTCCTTCAGCGCCGCGAACGCCTGCTGGATCTTGCCGATCTTCTGCATGCGCTCGGCGTATGCCACGAAGTTCTGCCTGGCCTCGCCCATGAACCCCTTGGCCGCGTAGAGCTTGGCGAGCTTGAGATAGGTCGTCTGCCGCCCTGGTGCGTTGCGGAGCACCTTGTTGCACATCGCGATCGCGTTGTTGTGCAGCCCGAGCTCCGCGTACCGGTCGACCGCCCTGTCGTAGTAGTCGGCCGCCTGGGCAGGATCCTTGACTTTCAGGTAGAGGTCGCCGACGTGATTGAGGATGGACAGGTCGGGGTTGGGGTCGGCCTCGGCCTCCTGCGCCTTGAGGACGCCCATCCACGCATCGATGGCGCCTCTGGGATCCTTGGCCTCGAGGCTCTTGGCCCGTTCTTTTATCCTGTCAAACTTGGACATGAGAGGTTAAAGATACCGGGCCCGTGGGGAGGGGACAAGCGAAACCGCCTGTCCAGACGGCGGTTACGTGGTTCACGCCCATCCAGTACGCCATTTCCCGCCACTCTGACACGGCAGCCAGCGCGAGGTCGGCCCGGAATCCGGGCGCGATCTGACCCCGGTCCCCGGCGAGCCCGAGCGCGGCCGCCGCGTTCGCGGTCACGGCGGTGACCGCCTCCGCGTGCCGCAGGCCGAGCTGGGAGACGCCGAGCGTCATGACGAGCGGCAGACTCACGGTCGGCGACGATCCCGGGTTGAAGTCGCTCGCCAGCGCGATGGCGGCGCCTTGATCGAGGAGCCGGCGGGCGGGCGCCTGCCGCCCCGTGCCGAGGAACACCATCGTGGCCGGGAGGAGCACCGCCACGGTTTCGCTCGCCGCGAGGGCCCGGATGCCGCGCTCCGAGATCCCCGCGAGGTGGTCGGCGCTCGCGGCGCCGAGCTCGGCCGCGAGCTCCGCGCCGCCCGCCCCGTCGAGCTCGTCGGCGTGGAGCCTGAGGGCGAGACCGTGCCGCCGGGCGGTCTCCAGAATCGTCCTGGTCTCCGCGACGCTGAACACGCCGGGCTCGCAGAACACGTCGCACGCAACCGCCAGGCGCTCGCGCGCGACGGCGGGGATCATCTCCTCGCACAGCTGCCGGACATACTCAGCCCGGCGCTCACGGAGTTCCGGCGGGACCTCGTGGGCGCCGAGAAACGTGGGGACGAGCGTCGCGGGCTGGGTTCCCTGGAGCTGCCGCACGACGCGCAGCTGCTTCAGCTCCGCATCGAGCGCGAGGCCGTAGCCCGACTTGACTTCGATCGTCGTGCTGCCGTGGGCGAGGAGCGCGGTGATGCGGGCGCGCGCGAGCGCCGCGAGGTCGGCCTCGGACCGCGCCCGCACATCGTTCACCGACTGGAGGATGCCCCCGCCTCGGGCGGCGATCGTCTTGTAGTCCTCGCCGAGGGCGCGGCGCTGGTGATCGTCGAGCCGCGGCGCGCCGAACACGGCGTGGGTATGGCAGTCGACGAAGCCCGGGAACAGAACCCCCGCCACCTCCACCACGTCCACCACCTCCCCACCCCGTTGCACGTCGTGCGTCTCACGTCGCAGGTCTCCGTAGCGACCGACCGCGGCGATACGATCGCCCTCGATCAGCACGGCGGCGTCGGGCAGGACCTCCAGCTCCGCCATCTCCCGCCCGCGGCGAGCCCGCGCCGGGCCCCGGCCGGTGACAACCTGGCGGGCGCCGACCAGCAGCGTGCTCAGTCGCTCGCCTCGCGCGACGGAAGCCGGATGCCGTGCCGGCGCGCGGCCTCGAGCGCTTCGGGATAGCCGGCGTCCGCGTGCCGGGCGATGCCGATCCCGGGATCGTTTGTGAGCACGCGCTCGAGCCGCCGCGCGGCAGACGCCGTGCCGTCGGCCACACTCACCTGCCCGGCGTGGAGCGAGTTGCCGATGCCGACGCCGCCGCCGTGATGGAACGACACCCAGGCCGCGCCCGAGGCCGTGTTCAAGAGCGCGTTGAGGATCGCCCAGTCGGCGATCGCGTCGGAGCCGTCCCGCATCGCCTCCGTCTCGCGGAACGGCGAGGCGACCGAGCCGGTGTCCAGATGGTCGCGCCCGATGACCACCGGCGCCCCGATCTCGCCCCGTTTCACGAGATCGTTCAGCGCGCAGCCGAACCGCGCCCGCTCGCCCTGCCCGAGCCAGCAGACCCTCGCGGGCAACCCCTGAAACGCGACGTGCTGCTGCGCCAGCCCGATCCAGCGCCGCAGGGGCTCGTTCTCGGGAAAGAGGTCGAGCACCAGGCGATCGGTGCGGTGCAGGTCCTTCGCCTCGCCGGACAGCGCGACCCAGCGGAACGGCCCCCGCCCCTCGCAGAACAGCGGCCGGATGTACTCCGGGACGAAGCCGGGGATCTCGAAGGCGTCGGCGACGCCGGCGTCCTTCGCCTGAGCGCGGATGTTGTTGCCGTAATCGAACGCCACCGCGCCCCGGCGCCTGAGCTCGAGCATGGCGCGTACGTGGGCGGCGATGCTCGCAACCGAGCGCCGCAGGTACTCGGCGGGATCGCGCCGGCGGAGCGCTCCGGCCTCCCCCACCGGCACTCCCGCCGGGATGTAGCCGTGGAGCGGGTCGTGCGCCGACGTCTGGTCGGTGACGACGTCCGGGACGAACCCGCGGCGCACCAGCTCCGGCAGAACGTCGGCGCAGTTGCCGACCAGACCCACGGAGAGCGCCGTCCCCTGCCGCCGGGCCTCGTCGCACCAGCGCAGCGCGTCGTCCACGGACGCGGTCGACCGATCGAGGTAGCGGGTGTCGAGGCGGCGCTGCACGCGCGCCGGGTCCACCTCCACCGCGAGACACACCCCCTCGTTCATCGTCGCGGCCAGCGGCTGCGCGCCCCCCATCCCACCAAGCCCACCCGTCAGCACGAGGCGCCCCTTGAGCGTGCCGCCGAAGCTCCGGCGCGCAACCGCCGCGAACGTCTCGTAGGTGCCCTGGAGGATGCCCTGCGTGCCGATGTAGATCCACGAGCCCGCCGTCATTTGACCGTACATGACGAGACCCTTCCGCTCGAGCTCGCGAAACACCTCCCAGGTCGCCCACCGCCCCACCAGGTTCGCGTTGGCGATCAAGACGCGCGGCGCGTCGGGGTGCGTGGTGAACACGCCGACCGGCTTCCCGGACTGCACGAGCAGCGTCTCGTCGTCCTCGAGCGTGAGCAGGGTGCGGCAGATCGCGTCGAACGACGCCCAGTCGCGCGCCGCCTTCCCGGTGCCGCCGTACACGACCAGATCTTGCGGGCGCTCCGCCACCTCGGGGTCGAGGTTGTTCATGAGCATCCGCAGCGCCGCCTCCTGAATCCAGCCTTTGCAGGTCCGGCTCGGACCGCGGGGCGCGCGGACGGTTCGGGGGCCGCTCATTTCGCCTCCGGATCGAACGTTCCCGCCCGGATCCCCGCCGCGATGCGCTCGATGTCGCCCGTGAACGGCCGGTCGCCGGCGAGGGGAGGCACCTCTCGGCGCACCGCCGCGTAGCTCTGCGCCACTCCCCGAGCGGGCTGCAGCGGCTTGAGGAAGTCCAGCCCCTGCGCGGCCGCGAGCAGCTCGATCGCGACGATCCGCGCCGCGTTCGCGAGGATCCGCTCCGCCTTCCACGCGGCGCTCATCCCCATCGGCACGACGTCCTCCTGGTTGCCCTCCGTCGGCACCGACTGCACGCTCGCCGGCGTCGCGAGCACACGGCAGTCGGCGACCAGCGCCGCGGCGACGATCTGCGGGGTCATGAAGCCCGACTCGATTCCCGGATCGCGGGCGAGGAACGCCGGCAGGCCCGACGACAGGTCCGGGTTGACGACCCGCTCGATGCGCCGCTCGGCGAGCCCAGCCAGGGTCGCGAGGGCGATGCCGAGCACGTCGAGCGCCAGCGCGATCGGCTGGCCGTGAAAGTTGCCCCCCGACAACACGTCTCCGTCGAAGACCAGCGGGTTGTCCGTGGCCGCGTTCAGCTCGACCGATACCAGGCGCTCGGCGAACGCGCAGCCCTCGCCGACCGCGCCCAGCACCTGTGGAGCGCAGCGGATCGAATACGCGTCCTGCACGCGCGGGTCGTTCTCCCGGTGCGACTCGCGGATCTCCGACTCCGCGAGGAGCCCCCGGAGCAGCGCCGCCGAGCGCTGCTGGAAGGGGTGCGGGCGGGCGTCGTGGATGCGCGCGTCGAAGGGATCCGGGGTGCCCCGCGTGGCCTCCAGGGTCATGGCCGCCGCGGCATGCGCCGTGCGCCACAGCACCCACGCGTCGTGCACGAGCAGCGCCGCGAGCCCGGCCTGCGCTTGCGTGCCGTTCACGAAGGCCAGGCCCTCCTTCGCCTCGAGCGTGATCGGGCGCAGGCCCTTCGCCACGAGCGTCGCACCGTCCTCGCCCTCGCCGATCATCGCGAGGGCGAGATGGGCGAGCGGGGCGAGATCGCCGGACGCCCCCACGCTCCCCTGCGACGGCACCCGCGGGTGCACCTGGCGGTTGAGCATCGCCACGACGAGCTCGGGGAGCGCCGGGCGCACGCCGCTCGTGCCCCGGACCAGCACGTTCGCGCGCAGCAGCATCATCGCGCGCACCGCCTCGACCGAGAGCGGCTCGCCGACCCCGGACGCGTGGCTGCGGATCAGATTGAGCTGCAGCTGGCGGGCGCGCTCGGGCGGGATCCGCACGTGCGCCAGCTTCCCGAAACCCGTCGTCACGCCGTACATCGTGGCGCCGCGGGCGATGGCGTCTTCGACGGTGCGGCGCGACGCCCGCACTCCCTCCAGCGCCTGCGGCGCGATCGTGACCGGCGCCCCATGGCGCGCGACCGCCACGACGTCTTCGATGGAGAGCGAGCGGCCGTCGATCTGGATCGGATTCGGCATCGCGACAGGAAACTACGCGAGCGCATTAGCAGAGCCAAGCAGCCGCCAGATACGACAAGTGGCCAGGTCGTCACCCTGGCCACATGTAGCTTGGAACCGCTTGCGGCTTGGCGTCTTGCAACTCTACTTCGCGCCGGTCACCTGAGCACCGGTGACGCTGGCGTTCACCCCGCCTCCGATCACTACCAGCTCCGGATTCCCCGGATCCGTCTGCACGCTGAAGTCGAAGATCACGTACTGGCGGTTGGCGTGGGTCACCCGCAGCCCGGCGTAGTGGTACTGTCCGTTCTCCCGGCGCTGGAACACGTAACCGTATCCCGCCACCGCCTCGAACATGTCGCGCGAATACCCCGCCGCCGGCGCGAAGTCGATGGAGGTCAGGTCGGCCACGGGTGAATTGCTGTAGAGCCGCAGGCTGTCGCCCGCAAATTGGGGCACAAGCCAGAGCGACGAGTCGCTGGGGTCCCGATAGACCGAGAAGTCGATGTCGGTCAGGTTTCCGGCCTGCACCAGTCCGAGCTCACCCGACTCGGCCGCGCCGTTGTGGTTCGCATCCTGCCAGAAGCGGAACCCCGACTGCCCCGGGCTCGCGGCGCCTGCGTATACCAGCACGTTGCGGGCGTCGGGCCGCGGCGTGTCCTGCCACAGCGGCGACCAGGCACTCTCAACCCCCTCGACGCTGATCGCCGACACGGCGAAGCAATGGGGCACCCCGTTGGTGAGCAGGGTGACGAGGAACTCGTCGGACACCGTCGTGCCTTCGATCACCCAGTCGCTGCGGCACACGCCTTGGTCGAGGTCGTAGCCCGCGCTGTACACCTGGTACCGCTCGAACCGGCTGGGATCGGACTGCGCGGCATTGTCGGCCCACTGGAGGTGGATGGCCCGGTTCAGGGAAATCGAAGCGAGGCTGGCCGGCGCCGGAAGCGTGGTGTCGATCGCGGTCGGATCGGACCGGCAGCCGACAACGAGAAGGCCGATCATCATCAAGGCGTAGCGCGACGGGAAACTCATAACTTCCTCAGGAAGCGTTCGCCGCGCTGCAAGAGCAGGCGTCGTGCCCGGGGGGAAGTGGCGAGGCCATGGCTGGTTACCGGGCCGCGTCCGGCTCGGCCTGTCACCCGCAGAGGACAGCGTTCGGGAGCGCGCTAGCGCGCGAGGGTCTGCTGCTCGTAGTCGAACTTGATGTCCGGCTGGTCGAGGAGGCTGATATAGAACGTGAAGCCGAAGTTGCCGTTCGGGCTCCTCGAGAACGAGAAGCTGGCGTGCCAACGGTGCAGGTCGCGCTGGAGACTGATCGCGTGCGCGGCGAACTGACGGGTGTCGAGATCGAAGGCCGTGTTCCACGACGCGGACCAGTGCGCCGTAGGATCGAATTGCAGGCCGAGTGTCAGGGTCCGCCGCCCACCGAGAGCCGACGGCGGCGGCTGCGAGTCCGCGACGGGCCGCGACCGGTTGGACGAGTACCTCACCGACAGGTTGAACCCTCGACCCGCCGGCGCGCCGAGCCCGAAGCCCTGCTGGCCTCCGCCCAGCCGCGGTCCTGCGCCCTGCGGCGCCCCCTGCGCCCCCGCGCCGCCTGGCGCGGGCGGCGCCGCGGGCGGCGCACCCCGGCCACCCAGCCCGAAGAGGCTCGCGAGGCCGCGGATCGTGGCGGGCGTGAGCGCAAACGACGTTGTGAGGCTTGTGAGGAACGGCGAGAACTTCGCCGTGTCGCTGCCGACGGCCCCCCGCCACAGGTCGTGCGTGATGGCGAGCGTGAACCCGGGGAGGAGATCGGAAGCGAACGTGTTGTTCAACACGCCCGTGGTCCAGCCGGTCCGCCCCGAATCCTTGGCCTGCTCGAAGTTATAGCCGATCGAGCTGGTGTTGATGCTGAGCAACCGGATCTTGCGCGGCTCGCGGCCCGCCGTGTCTCCGGGGGGCGGCTTGAGCTTCGCCTCGAAGTTCTGCGAGAGCCCGAGCGTGATCGTCTGTTGCGGGTCGGTGCGGACGTTGGGGTTCTTGCCCGTGGGGTCGAGAGCCGTCGCGAAGGCCTTCGGCACGGAGGCGCGCGGCGCGTAGAAGTAGCTGACGAGCGGCGAGACCGAATGCCGGATCCGCTGCAGCGGGCCCACGCCGGGGAAGAACCCGAAGAACGTGGGCGACAGGCTGGCGCTGAACGCGAGCCGCTTGCCCTGCCGGAGGAACCGGCCCCCCGTGAACTGATTCCGGATCATGAACGGTCCCGCGCCGGTCGCGTTCGCGATCTGCACCCCGGGCTGCAGCTTCCACGTGCCGCTGAACAGCGACGGCAGGCTGATCCCCGTCTGCCAATCCACGTCCGTGCGGAACGTCCGGCCGTACAGAGCGCGCCGGACGCCGCCCGGCGCCGTCGAATCGGGGATCAACAGCTCTTCCCGCTGGTTCGACGTCTGGTCGTTCACGGCGAAGTTGTTGCCCCAGCTCCAACGCCCGATGCGCAGCGGCGTCTCGAACCTCAGGGTGGTGGTACGGGCGTCGACGAACATCGGCAGCGTGTCCGCCGAGCCGCCCGTGCCCGCCACGAGCAGGGCACCGGCGGCCTGACGAAAGCGTTGCTGGTTGTCCAGCGAGAACCCGGGCGACCAGGTGATGGACGGCGTGATGTTCACGGGCGACGGGGTCAGGCTCACACTTGGAAGCGTCTGCGACACGCTGCTATTCGAGAGATCCTGCGTGCGGCTGCCGCCAAGGCTCAGCGTGGCCCAGTCGAACTGCTTGGTGAACGCCAGCCGCGAGTCGATCGTCGCGATGGCGGTCTGGGGGTTGATGCTGTTCTGCTCGACGATCGAGGGGCGGGTGGCGTAGTCGATGCTGGCGTTGAACCGCGTGCGGTTGGAGAAACGCTGGTCGTGCTGCCAGTTGATCCGGCTCGTCGATCCGGGCGTGTCGAGCTGGCTGGTGCGACTGTAGCCGAAGCTGCCCGAGACGAAGCGGTCGAGCCAGCGGTAGCGCACCTGCCCCCGCGCCGTGAGGTAGCGGTCCGCGTACCAGTCGCCCGACACGAGCAGGTCGACGTAGTCGCCGAGGACGAAGTAGTAGCCGATGTTGGACACGTGGCGCTCGTAGCTGCGGGTGGGCCGGACGAGGTCGTTCAGGCCGAACCGGGGGACGAGGATGCCGCTGCGGCGCCCGGGGCGGATGTCCTGGAAGATGAAGGGCAGCCAGAAGATCGGCACGTCCCGGACGTAGAGCACGGCCGGCCTGGCGACCATGACGTTCTTGTTGAGCCACTTCACCTCGCCGGTGCCGAAGTGGTAGTCCGGCACGGGATGGTCGTCGGACGTGATCTCGCTGTGCGCACCGAACAGCCGGGTGGAGCCCGAGTCCACCGCCAGCACGCCGCGCATGTACCAGGTGGCGCCCCCCTGGGTGAAGCGGGTGAGGGCGTCCGTGACCGTACCGCGCTTGATGCAGGTGTCGTAGCGCATCCCCTCCCCCACCAGCACGGTCCCCTGGTCGAAGAGCCGCGGGTCGCCCGCGGCATCGAGCCGGCAGCTCCGCTGGCGGTACCGGATCGAGTCCGCCTCGAGCTGCGTTCCCTCCCGCTCGACGAACGCCTCGCGGCGGAGGTAGATGGTCTGGCTGTCGCCGCCCACGACGAGGAGCGTGTCGGCGACGTATTGCGTGACGCGGTAGCCCTTGAGGTCGCGCAGCGAGTCCATCACGGCGTCGCCGGCCGGGAAGCTGCGCGTGGGCCCAGTCGGCAGCCCGAGCCGGCGAGCGGTCGCGGTGTCGAGGGTGCGACCGCGCCCGGCCGAATCGCCCGGCACGCTGTCGGACGGCTGGACTGGGGGGCCGGAGCGAGGGGGGCGGGGAGGCCGGGGCACGCCCTGCCCTTCCAGGCGGCCCGCGCCTGCCGCGAGCAGCAGGAGCGCGAGCGCGGCCGCGCTCGCGGCCCGCTCGCGGCGGGCGCGACGCTTGGTCACCACCCGGGCGCAGAGGATGCTGATCTCGTACAACAGCAGCAGCGGACCGAACATCAGCACCATCGACACCGCGTCCGGCGGCGTGAGCAGCGCCGCGGCGAAGGCCGCGAGCACGATGGCGTACCGGCGATTCCGCGCGAGGAACTGCGGCGTCACGATCCCGAGCGTGGCGAGGATCACGACCACGAGGGGCAACTCGGCCGCGACCCCGAACCCGATAATGAACGGCGTCAAAAAGCCGAAGTACTCGTTGGCGGTGATCATCGGGGCGAGATCGTTGCGCTGAAAACTGAAGAACACCGGGAGGGCCCGCGGCAGCACCCAGAAGTAGGCGGCGGCGGCGCCACCCAGAAACAACAGCACGCCCACGGCAAGGGCTGGCATGATCAGGCGGCGTTCTCGGGGGTACAGCGCCGGCGCGAGGAACGCCCACACCTGGTAGATGACGATCGGCGACGAGAGCAGCAGCCCCACCACGAACGCGAGCTTCAAGGTGATGAGGAACGGGTCCACGGGACTCGTAAACACGAGCCGTCCATCCGGCAGCAGCGGCGCGATCGGACGCTTGAGCGCGCCGATCACGTCGATCCGCCCGACCAGGAGCCACCCGATCAGCGTCGCCACCACGATGGCGAGCAGACTGTACAGGATGCGCCAGCGCAGCTCCTCGAGATGATCGAGGAACGGCATCTCAGCGCGGTTGTCGGGAGTGTCTGGCACGCCGGCCCCGGCTCCGGAGCGGGCTAGCGCCCCAGGCGTTGCAGCTTGTCCCGGGCGAGATTGGCCTCGTCGGAGCGGGGGTAGCCGGCGATCGCCCGGTTGTAGTAGATGCGGGCCGCCGCCTTGTCCCCGCGCTGCTCGGCGAGCAGGCCCAGCTTGTAGAGGGCTGCGGGGGCCCGCGCCGAATTGGGATAGGTCTTCACGACCTGCTGATACACCGCGGCCGCCGAATCGGCGTTCTCACCAGCCCACGTCTCACCCACGTAAAACAGCGCGTCGGCGGCGCGCTCGTGCCTGGGGAAGGCCCGCAGGAACTCCCGGAAGCCGAGCCGAGCGGTGGCGAGGCTGCCGCGGCGGAATTGCTGCAGGGAGAGGTCGTACATCTGGTCCGGTCCGGGACCCGGCGACGTACCGGCCGGCCCGCCCGGCGTGCCCGCGGCCCCCCGGGACGTGTCGAGCGGCGGCACGGGCTGCAAGGCACGCTCCTCGACGCGCGCGCGCAGCTCGCTCAGGCGTTGCTGGCTCTGGCCGGTCAGCTCCTGGACCTGCACCAGCTGCTGCTGCACGGCGAGCAGATCGGTGCGGACGTCGCCGCGCATCTGCACGAGGTACGCCCGCTGCGCCTCGATGGTCTGCTGCACCGCGGCGAGCAGCGCGCGCACCGAGTCGATCTTCGCCGCCTGCTCGGTGCTCGCCCGCGCCTGCGCCGCCCGCAGGGCCTCCACCTGGAGCTCCACCTTCCGGACGTCCCCCTTGAGGGCGCATCCGGCGGCGAGCCCCAGGCTCAGAACGAACGGCAGCGGTCGCAGCACGTCCCGGCCTCCGTGGTCACGGCTGCCGCAGGGCCTCGCCGCCCGCGATGATCTCGAACTCGCCGCGGCGGTTCTGCGCCCAGGCGTTATCGTCGTGGCCCGGCGCGAGCGGTCGCTCCTCGCCGTAGGAGACGGTCTCGATCCGCCCCGCGTCGATGCCGTGGCTCACGAGGTACTGCTTCGCGGACGTCGCGCGGCGGTTCCCGAGCGCGAGGTTGTACTCGTCCGACCCCCGCTCGTCGCAGTGGCCGCTGATGCGAATCCGCGTGTCCGGGTTCGCCTGCAGGATCGCCACCTTTTGATCGAGGACGCCGGCATCGTCGGACCGGATGTTCGCCTGGTCGTACTCGAAGTGGATCATCGTGCCGAGCAGCGTGCGCATGGCTTCCGTGGTGTTCCCCGCGGCCGCCATCGCATCCGCCTCCCGCTGGCGGCGGAGCCGCTCTTCTTCCTCCCGGGCCCGGGCCTCGGCTTCGGCCCGCGCGATGGAGTCGGCGACTCGCGCCCGCTCCGCGGCGGCGGAGTCATCGTTGGTCTGGGGCGTCACCTGTTGCGGGGGCGCGCTCCCCCCGCATCGAGCCCCAGCAACTGCGGCAGTCAGGCCAGCCAACACCAGCAGGTGTGCGCGTTTCATCTTCCTCTTTCTCCAGGGTCAGGGGGTGGACGCGGTGGCCTCCGGCAACCGTGGAGACCAAGCCGGAAGGCGTGCGCCGCTCTGCTGGAGCAGCGGGCGGATCCGGCCGGTTTCTAAGTCGATGATCCAGAGCTGCCGATACCCCGAACGGTCCGACACGAACGCCATATGCCGGCTGTCGGGCGCCCACGTTGGGTCTTCATTCCGCCCCAGGGAGGTGAGCTGCCGCACCGCGCGCGTCCGCGCGTCGAGGACGAAGATCTGCAGCGTGCCCCCTACATCACGGTGGAACGCGACGGACTGGCCGTCCGGCGACCAATCCGGTGCGTTGGACGAGCCGGTGACACCGTAGTCGAACGGCGCGAACAGCTGCTGGTCCGTCCCATCCGCCGCCATCAGGTACACCTGGGGCAACCCCGATCGCGTGGACACGAAGGCGATGCGGTGGCCGTCCGGGCTGTAGGTCGGTGACAAGTTGTCTGAAAAGCGCCCCACGGTCAAGCGCTGTAAGCAGCAGTTGTCTTTGATGTTAACGGTGTACAAGTCGGTGCCCTCCTCCGTCGCCCGGCTGAACGCGAGCGTCCTGCCGTCGGGCGAGAACGCCGGCGTGAAGTCGAGCGCGCTCCCGGTCGTGACCACGGGCGTGCGCCGGCCCGTCGCGAGGTCCTGGGCGAACAGCTGCCCGTGCCCGGCCGAGAACTCCATGTAGGCGAAGCGCCGCCCGTCTGGCGCCCAGGCGGGCGACATCGCCTGGCGGTCGCTGGAGGAGACCAGTTTCCGCTCGGCGCCGTCCTGGTCGATCATGTACACCTTGCCCTCCATTACGAACAGGACGCGGGTCGCCGCGATGCCCGCGACGCCGAGCGTCGCCTCGAGGATCTTGTCCGACAGCCGGTGCACCGCCATCCGGAAGCCGGGGTCCTTGGGCGGTGGCACGCGGGCGCGGAGCTCGCGACGCACTCCGCCCGCCGCGACATCGTGCACCGTCACGACGGTGCTGTCGCCCGCCGCGCCGATGGCGACCGCGAAGTCGGCGCCGAGGGCCTGGTAGAGGGGGTAGTTGAGGCTCGCCGGGCCGCTGCCCGCGCGTTTCTCGCTGCCCGCCGCCCGTGTCGTGGCGGGGGCCCCGCGGGCGGGGAGGGCGGGGGCCGGGGGGGCCGCCGTGATCCGGATCGAGTCGCCGCCCGGCAGCGTGATCAACTCGAAGCGGTCGCTGAAGTCCAGGTCGCGCGCCAGGATCGCGCGTACCGAGTCGAGCCCGGCGCCGCCTCCCGGCAGCACCACCAACCCGGGACGCACGCCCGGCCGATACACGATTCCGATGCGCACGCCGCGGTCGATCGCGGACGTATCTTGGGCGGTCAGGCGGTCCGGCGGACCGGCGGTCAGCAAGACCGCGAGACCGACCGCCAGACCGCCCGACCGCCTGACCGCCGTCACTGACGTTTCCCCGAGAAATAGAACCGCACGAACAGCACGTCCGCGGCCCAGCCGTCCGGCAGCGGGCCAAAAGCCTTGAACCGCCCCACTTCCTCGACCGCGCCCTGCGCCTCCAGGTCGAACGCAAAGTTGCCGGAGCGCCGGATGAACTGGAGATCGCTCACCGATCCGTCGCGATGCACGAAGAAGGAGACCTCCGCCTCGAGGGGCGTGCTCTGGAGCGGCCGCGGCCAGCGCCGCAGGACCTGCGCCACGATGTTCTGCAGGTACTCCGGAAACGGGAACTCGACCCCTTCGACGCTGACCGTGGCGACATCCTTACCGGTCGACGGCGTCTCGCTCGGGAGCGGCGCGGTCTTTGGCGTGGTCCGTGGGGCCGCCTCGCGCTCGGTGTTGTCCCCCGTCCTGGGCGGCGCCGCGGGCGAGATCGTGCTCTTGGGCGGCGGTCGCTTGGTCGGGGCCGGCGCCGGCTTCTCTTCGGCCGGCCGCTCGACCGCCTCAGGCGCCTTGCGCACCTCTTCGGTCGGCGCCGGCGCGGCGATCAGCCGCACCTTGTACGTCGGTGGGGCCGGCTTGCGGGAGCCGGCGGCCGCCGCGAACAGGAAGACGGCCGCGAGGCCATGCACCACGGCCGTCCCCGCCAGGCCGAGGCCCACGTTGGCGGACGCCTCGCGGCGGCGTCTCACCGCTCGATCGCCTCCGGCTCGGCCACGAGCCCGACGTCGCTGACACCCGACGCGCGGATCACGGCGAGCACCTGCACCACGGTGGCATAGGGGACGCGTCCGTCGGCTCGAAGGTACACTCCGCTGGGCCGTTTGGTTCGCACCAGCGCGCCGAAGGTCACGCGGAAGTCCTGATACGAGAGCGGCGATTGGTCCACGTAGATGCGGCCGTCGCGGTCGAGGGTCACGACGAGGCCCGTCTTGGGCTCGAGGGGGCGCGCCTGCGCCCGCGGCAGGCGCACGTCCACGCCCCCCTGCATGATTGGCGCCGTGATCATGAAGATGATGAGCAGCACGAACGCCACGTCCACGAGGGAGGTGACGTTGATATCGGCGGTGAGCGGCAGCTCGCCGTGGCCGCGCAGGCCGCCCCCACCCAGCAGGCCGGCCATCTTAGAGCCTCCCCTCGCGGGCCATGGTGCCGATGATCTCCTGGGCGAACCCTTCGAGCTCACCCGCGACCAGTCCCAGCCGGTTGACGAAGAGGTTGTAGGCCATCACCGAGGGAACCGCCACCGCGAGCCCCGCCACGGTGGTGACCAGCGCTTCGGCGACGCCCGGCGCCACGGCCGCGATGTTGCCCGAGCCGCCGACGGCGATCCCGATGAACGCGTCCATCACGCCCAGCACCGTGCCCAGCAGGCCCAACAGCGGGCTCACCGAGCCGAAGGTGGCGAGCCACGGGATGAAGCGGGCGGCGGCGTCCCGCTCGGCCGCGACTTCCTTCGCCAGCACCATCCGGAGCGCTTCGAGCTGGGTCGTCGTGAGCGTGCTCTGCACCTCGACCGCCGGCCCGTCACCGCGGCCGCCGCCCCGCACGCTCCCCGGTTTCAGCTCGGACAGAAAGTGTACCCCCTCGCGCAGCAGCCGGTTGTAGGGAGAGGCCGGGAGCCGCATCGCGGCGTGGTAGGCGTCTTCGAGACGTGTAGCCTTTTCGATCTCCGCAGTGAAACGGGCCGCCTGCCGGCGGATTCTCCGGAACTGCCACCATTTGAGGAAGATCAGGTACCAGGACACGAGCGAGAAGACGACGAGCACGGCGAGCACGACTTTCGTCTCGCGGCTCGACGTAAGGACCAGCTCCCAGGGCGTTGTGGGGACCGCCCCACCCACCTGTAACAGCACGGCGTCAGCCCTCCCCCTCCCCAGGCGACGAGGTCAGCTGGCGATACCCGGACGGGTGCGCCTGGTGCCAGCGGCAGGCGCTGGCCAGGATCTCCTCCAGGCTCGAGTGGCGCGGGCGCCAGCCCAGCAGCCCCTCCGCGCGGCCGGTCGCCGCGACCAACCACGGCGGGTCCCCGGCCCGGCGCGCCCGCCCCACGGTCGGGATCGCGCGGCCCGTGACGCGGCGCGCGGCCTCGGTGACGGCGCGCACTGAGTACCCCGTCCCGGTGCCGAGGTTGAGCACCACCGCGCCTCCGAGGTCGGCGTCGAGCGCCCGGATGTGGGCGTCCGCGAGGTCCAGCACGTGGACGTAGTCCCGGACGGCCGTCCCGTCCGGCGTCGGGTAATCGGTCCCGTACACCTCCACGGCGTCGCCTTGCCCGAGTGCGACCCTGAGCACGTTCGGGATGAGGTGTGTCTCGGGCGCGTGATCCTCTCCGTATCGCTCCGACGCGCCCGCGGCGTTGAAGTAGCGCAGGCTCGCCGAAGCGAGGCCGTGGCTCTCCGCGTAGCCTGCCAGCAGCCGCTCGAACTCGACCTTCGTCTCGCCGTACGGGTTCGCGGGCTTGACCGGGGCGGCTTCGTCGATCGGCGCATCTCCCCGCTGACCGTAGACCGTGCACGAAGACGAAAAGATCACGCGGCGCACGCCGGCGGCGACCGCGGCCTCGAGCAGGACCCGACCGGCGGTCACGTTGTTGGCGAAGTACTTCTGCGGATGCGCGACCGACTCCGCCACGAGCGCGAAGGCGGCGAGGTGCATCAGCCCGTCGATGGCGTGGCGGGCGAACAGGCCCTCGAGGACGCGCCGGTCGCCGATGCTCCCCTCCACGAATTCGGCCCCGGGGTCGACGGCCGCACGATGGCCGGTGCTCAAGTCGTCCAGCACGACGATGGGCCGGCCCCGAGCCAGGAGCTGCTCCACGACCACGCTACCGATGTAGCCCGCGCCTCCGGTGACCAGGATCTTACCCGTCACGGGACCCCTTCAGGCCGAACAGCCGCTTGAGCGCCTCGAGCAGCCCGTACCCGCGCCCGGCCAGCGCCGCCTCCTTGAGGGCGACCGTGGGGTAGTGCAGGAACTTGTTCAGCAGCGCCTGGCTGAACTGCTCCACTTGAGCCTGGTCTTCCGGCGAGAGATGCGCGAGGCGCTTGAGCGCGCGCTCGAGCTCCGCGGCGCGCACGTCGTCGAGCCGCCCCCGGAACTCCTTCAGGACCGGCACGACAGCCAGGCCGCCGTACCACGCCCAGAACCGCTCGACCTCCTCGCTCACGATGCGCTCGGCGGCCGGCATCTCGCTGCGGCGCGCCGCGGCGGCCTGCGCCGCGACGGCCTGAAGGTCGTCGATGTCGTACAGGAACACGTTCTCGAGCTGCCCGACGGCGGGGGCGACGTCGCGCGGCACCGCGAGATCGAGGATGCACAGGGGCCGCCCGCGCCGGCGCGCGATGGCGGGGGCGACCCGCTCCCACGTCACGACGGCCTGGGGCGCCGCGGTGGAGCTGAGCACGATGTCGGCGGTCGCGAAGTGGTCCCACGCCTCGTCGAGCGTGAGGGCCCGCGCGCCCAGCCCCTCCGCGATCGCCTGCGCCCGCTCATAGGTGCGGTTCGCGACCAGCGTCACACGCACGCCCTCTGCGACCAGGCAGCCGGCGGCAAGCTGCGCCGTGTCGCCCGCCCCCAGGATGAGGGCGGAGCGACCGGCGAGCTCGTGGAAGATCTTGCCCGCCAGCGCCACCGCGGCGGACGGCGCCGAGGCCGCGCCCGTCGCGAGCCCGGTTTCGCTTCGCACCCGCGCGCCGACCAGGAGCGCCGACTGGAACAGGCGGTGCAGCACCGGACCCGCCCGAGCCTTCGAGACCTCCCACGCCTCGCGCACCTGCCCCTGGATCTGGGACTCGCCGAGGATCATCGAGTCGAGGCCGGCCGAGACGCTGTACAGGTGGCGCACGGCGTCGCGGTCGCGCCGGAAGTAGCCGTACTCGCTGGCGTTGCGCCCGTCGCCCAGCCGCTCGGTCAGGAGAGCCCAGACCTCCTCGGGCGCGCCGTCGCCGGGCTCGGCGAGGTAGAACTCGGTGCGATTGCAGGTGGAGAGGAGCACGCCGCCGCGCGCGCCGGCGGACAGCACCCGCTCCAGCGCGGCCGGCACGTCGCGCGGAGCGTGCGCGAAGCGCTCGCGGACCTCAAGCGGCGCCGTCCGGTGATTCACTCCCACGACCGCGATGCTCATCGCGCTGCGCCCCTCACAGGAACCGCTGCGTCCCCGGCTCGGCGAGCTTGAGGGCGAGGTACACCAGCAGCACCGCGGCGAAGCTCCCGATGCTCGCGAACGCCGCGCGCCGGCCCGCCCAATGCCGCACCACACGCACCCCGACCGCCCACCCCAGCACGATCCAGGTCAGCGTGCCCCAGACGACTTGCGCCGCATCCACCGGTACCCCACCCGCAAACCGCACGCCGTAGCCCAGCAGCACCCCGAGCGTAATCGTCGGGAACCCGATCACGAGCGACAGGTAATTCAAGCGGTCGAGCCGCTCGAGCGGCGGGAACAGCCGGAACACTTGTCCGAACCGCTTCGTCTTCAACTCCCGGAACTGGAGCAAGTAGAGCGCGGCCGCGATGAACGCGAGCGCGAGCATCGCGAGCCCGAGCATGCTCACCGTGATGTGCAGGACGGACCACGGCCGCCGCTCGGCGGCTGCCGCCGGCTCGGGCCCGAGCCCGATCAAGAGCGCCACGCTCACCAACCCCGTCGCGAGCGGCCCCGTGAAGACCCCGACCGCGGCAGCACGGAAGATGCGCTCGCTCACGATCTGCAGGAGCATGAGGAACGCGGCCAGCATCGACAGCGCCGGAGCGACGCCGACGAGCCTGAGCTGGGCGATGCCGAGGACGTGACACGCGACCCCCGCGAGCGGCACGCCGAGGAGCACGGCCCGCGCGGGGGGCCGTAGCCCGGCGAACGGCCCCAGCACGAGCGCCGTGGCCAGACCGTACAGCGCCAGCGCCAGGAGATGAGGAACGAGAACCACGGGCACGAGGCGCCGGCCCCGCGGGCGGGGCCGGCGGCAGTCAGGAGGGCATCTTCCGGACGAGCCGAACGGGCATGCCGGGGATGATATCCGGGTGGCTGATGCTCAGCACGAGCCCGGACGCCGAATGGTCCCGGGTGTGCACGATCTGGAGCACCACGCGCACCGTCTCTGATCCCGTGCCGGGCACCCCGGACGCGGGCCGGTAGATCTCGAACACGTCGCCCGGCGTGACGCCCTGGGCGCGACCGCGGTTGATGAAGATGACCTGCTGCGGGCCTGTGATCGTGTGCAGGTCCCGCTGGGCGATCACCCCACCCTCGAGTCCCTGCTCCACGGCCGTCGGCCGCACTCGACCGGGATCCTTGAACGGCTCGAGCGGCATCGCCAGCTGGCCGTCGTAAATCTTGGAGAACTGCATGATGACGTCGGCCAGCACCTGCCTCCGCTGGACTTCCGTCACGCGCGCAATGCCGCTCGGCACGACGACATCGCCCCAGCGGGCGATGTCGCGGTCGATGCGCGCGACCAGCAGCGAATCGCCGACGTGATACGAGGCGTTGCGCGGCGGCTGGATCGCGATCTGGTCGAACCGGATGGCCGACGTGCGCTCGGTGAGCCGCGGGATGACGGGAACCGCCGTGTTCCCGAGCACCTTGCCCCACGGCAGTCTTTCGTTCTCCGACAGAAATCCCGCCGCATAGAACTCGCCGCGGCGCAGCGGGCGGTACGGCTGCTCGCTGTAGGCGCGCAGCACGTCCTGCACCTGCTCGGTGGCCGTGCGGCGCCGGTCGAAGATCGTTTGGTACCCTTCGGTCGGTCCCGACGGCGGGGGCGGCGCCTCCACGAGCGTGGTGTCGAGCATCGCCGCCGTGTCCGCTGCCAGAGTCACCGTGTCGGCACCCGCCGTGGTGTCCCGGGCGAGGCCCCCGATCTGGGCGAGGTTCAGCACCTCACCTGGATAGATCCAGTGCGGATCTTCGACGACGCTGGTGTTGAGGCGGTAGATCTCGGGCCACAGCAGCGCATCGCTGAAGTAGAGCTGCGCGATCGACCAGAGAGTCTCGCCGCGCGCGACGGTATGTGTGCCGGGCACCGGGCCCAGCGCGGCGGCCGCGGCCGGCGCCGTATCCTGCGCGGCTTGCGAGGTGTCCGGCCCGGCCTGCGTGGTGTCCTGGGCCGCCAGCCGCGGCGCCGCCCCCGCCGCCCCCGCGAGCAGCCCTGCTACAAGGGCGAGCAGGGCTGCTCGGTGCTCAGAACGGCAGATCGTCGTCCTCCTCATCCAGCGCCTCCGGGAGCGCCTCGAGCGACTCCCCCTTGCCCTCCGCCGCCACCTTGGCCGGGGCCTTGGCCCGCGCATACTCCCCGCCGCCTTCGCCGCCTCCCCGGGACGACAGCAACATGACTTCCCGTGCGGTGATCTCGGTGACGTAGCGCGTCTGCTTCTCGCGATCCTCCCACGTGCGGTACTCGATGCGCCCTTCCACGTAGATCCGGTCGCCCTTCTTCATGTACTTCTCAGCCAGGTCCGCCAGCTGGGCGCCCTTGTTGTTCCAGAGGATCACGCGATGCCACTCGGTCTTCTCCTGCTTCTCCCCTCCTTGTCCGGTCCACTGCCGGCTCGTCGCGAGGGACACGGTCGCGACTCGGGAACCGTTGTTGGTGCTACGCACCTCGGGATCGGCCCCCAAGTTCCCGATTAGCATGACCTTGTTGATGCTCCGGCTCACGGCAACCTCCGAACGCAAGGCGGGTCGGGTCCAAGGACGCCCACAGTATATGACCCGCAAGTCATTCTGTCAATCAAACATACGCCGCTTGTGCTAAACTTTTGCGACCACCCGGACCGCCGCTCGGAGAATCACCGCGTCCTCGACCGGTCGCCGGTAGTACCTGGCCCGCCTGCCGACCTCGGCGAACCCCAGCGTCTCATACAGCCGCCGCGCGACGGCGTTCGACTCCCGCACCTCGAGGTACACGGTCGCCACGCCGAGTCGGTCGAGCGCGCGCAGCATCTCCTCGACCAGGGCGCGCCCGATGCCCTGGCGCTGCCGCTCGGGAGCTACGCCGAGGTTCAAGATCTCCCCTTCGTCCCGGGCGTAGTGGGCCACCACGTATCCCGCGACGCGGTCGCCGTCCGGCGCCACGAGGAACGGCACCCCGACGGCAACGCACTCCCGGAAGTCGTTTGCCGACCAGGGGTCGGAGAAGACCGCGCGCTCGAGGGCCGCAACGTGCGGGACGTCAGCCGCTTGGGCGGGACGGATCCGGGAGGGGGCGGCCGTGGCGGGCCTCCCATTGGGCCTGCGCTTCGGCAGGGCGTCCATACACGGGTTCGGCGGCGAGCGGGTTCGGCAACTCGCGTGCCGCCCCCGCCCGTGCGACGAGCGAGAGAAGCGACGCGGCGGCTGGCGGCAATGCCTGAAGCCCCACCGGGTCGGCGCCGGTCCAGGCGCTCACCTGATCCGCGTAGACGACGGCGCCGTCTCCCACCGCCAGGCGGGGCCGCACGGGCGCGACGCGAGCGAATTCCGCGAGCGTGAGCAGCGCGGGCGCCATCAGCGTGTCCACCCGGTCGCGGTGAAACTGGTACAGGGCGGCGTACACCTGCCCGCGCAACGCGTCGAAGCAGGCCGCGACGGGCGAGCCGACGAGGGCCGCGGCGGCACCGGCCGCAGCCATCAGGCTCGGCACGGCCACGACCGCCAGCCCGCGCTCGTGCGCGAGCCCCTTCGCCGCCGCCCAACCGATGCGCAGCCCCGTGAAGCTGCCGGGCCCGTCCCCGACCACGATTTGGCCTACGTCGGCGGCGACCACACCCGCGGCGTCGAGTGCCCGGTCCACCAGCGGGACGATCTGCGCCGCGTGCCGGCGCGCGCCCTTCACCGCCACGACGCTCCGCACCTCACCCGGCGTGCCGACCGCCACGCTCGCGATCTCGGTCGCGGAATCGATGGCGAGCCAGA
>DASPXO010000081.1:0-2746 GCA_035637235.1 Gemmatimonadales bacterium
AGCGCCATCCCCAGCGCCACGTGCGGCATGCAGTAGGCGCGGTACTTCCCCGCCGGCGCGCCGGCGAACGACACCTCGTACTTCTCGTTGGGCTGCGTCAGGAACGGACCCGTGAGATCGCCCATCGGGTTCGGCATGCCCTTTTTCAGGGCGTCGGCCGCGCCCTTCGGGATGGAGTCGGCGTAGAACGCAACGTTGTGCGGGCCGCCCGACACGTTGAGGAAGCGCACCACGGTGCCGGGCTTGATCGTCAGCGTCGTCGGCTCGAACCCGGCTTTGGTGCTGCCGTTGCCGGTCATCTTTACTTCGACGACCGGGCCCGCGTCGTTCGCGGGCGCCGGGCTGGCGTTCGCTACGGCGGGCATGGCGGTCTGGGACGCCTCGGGCTTCTTCTCCCCGCTGCAGGCGACGCCGGCAAACGCGAACAGCGTGGTGAGGGCAATCAACCGCATCTCGTCTCCTCCGATACGTTGGCTGAATATCGCTTGTGAACGCGTTCACAATAACCGGGCGCTCGCCAAAACGGGAGACCTTGGAAGCCGTGCCCACCGTTGCGTTTTTGCACCCAGGCTACGACACTGCAACCGATGCCGGAGGCCATCCCGAAGATCACGCCGGATGAGCTCGCGCGGCGGCTCGACCGCGGGGAGCGGGTGCAGGTGCTCGACGTCCGCGCCCCCGAGCGCGTCGCGCAGGGAGCCGTCAGCTTCGGCGCAACCCTCGACTTCCGCGCCCTCCCGGCCAGGCAGATGTATGAGCTGCCGAACCTCGAGCCGTTGCGGCTCGACCCGGCGGCCCCGGTGGCCGTGATGTGCGGGCACGGCAACTCGAGCCAGCAAGCCACGCTGTTCTTGCGCGGGCGCGGCTTCGAGGCCTACTCGGTTGCGGGCGGGATGGCTGCGTGGGAGGCGGTCTATCTCGCGCGACCGCTCGCTCCGACACCCTCGCTGCGGCACGTCGTGCAGCTGGACCGGGTGGGCAAGGGAGCGCTCTCCTACGTGTTGGTGAGCGAGGGCGACGCGGTCATTGTCGACCCAGGACGACACGTCCCGCGCTACGAGGCGCTGCTCCGGGAGCTCGACGCCACCCCTGCGGCGATCATCGACACCCACATGCATGCCGACTACCTGAGCGGGGCACGCGCGGCGGCGGCGCGCTGGCAGGTGCCCTACTTCCTGCACCCCGAGGACGCCCGCTCCCCGTACGACGGCGCCGCAGGCCGCGTGGCCCATCGGCCGGTCGGCGAGGGCGACACCATCGCGTTCGGCCGCGCCACCCTGCGCGTCGTGCACGTGCCGGGGCACACGCTCGGCAGCATCACCCTGATCGCCGACGAGGCGCTCGCTCTGACGGGCGACTTCCTGTTCGTACAGTCCGTGGGGCGGCCCGATCTCGGCGGGCGGCGCGACGCGTGGGCGCCGCTCTTGTGGCAGAGCCTGGAACGCGCGCGCCGCGAGTGGCCGGGGGACCTGCTGGTCCTGCCCGCCCACTACGCCGGCGAGCGGGAGCGGCGCGCGGACCGGAGCCTGGCGGCACGCTTCGACGTCATCACCGCGACGAACGAAGCGGTCGCGATCCAGAGCGAGCCCGCGTTCCTGGTCTGGGTGGCCGAGCACACGGCAACGCCGCCCGAGAGCTATCGAACGATCAAGCTCGCCAACCTGGGATTGGTGCAGGTCTCCGACGCCGACGCGGAGATGCTCGAGTTCGGGCCGAACCAATGCGCGGTGACATAGAGACGGCGGACAGGCGGACCGGCGGACGGGCGGACGGAAGGCGCCGTTCCCGTCCGCCGGTCCGGCTGTCCGCCCGTCCGCCTTGTTTGTGCAAGTCCGCCCCCGCCGAACGTCTCTCTGGCGTCCCTCACAACGGAACACGTCGCCATGCTGTCCCCAAAGAGAGTGCTCGGCGTTGCTTGCGCCCTTTTCCTGTCGCTCGCGCCGGCGGTCTTCGCCCAGGGTTGGATCGAGCCGATCCGGCCGGTCCCCACCCTCCCCCGCGGCGCCATCGAGAAGGTGCAGAGCGCCGTGAAGGTCTCCGTCACGGGCCGCATCGCCCGGGTCGCGGTGGAGGAGTGGTTCCGCAACACCGGGCCCCTGATGGACGAGGGGACCTACTTCTATCCGCTGCCGGGCGAAGCGGTGTTCAGCGATTTCTCACTCTGGCAGGGCGACCGGGAGCTCAAGGGTGAGCCGATGGATGCCGCGCAGGCGCGCGCGATCTACGAGGAGATCGTGCGACGCAAGCGCGACCCTGCGCTCATCGAGCTCGCCGGGCACGGGCTCCTGCGGGCGCGCGTGTTCCCCATCAATCCGGGGGAGACGCGCAAGATCACGCTCCGCTACACGCAGGTCCTCGACCGCGTGGGAGACGCGTGGCGGTTCCGCTACGCCGCCGGGACGGGACCGGCGGCGGCGGGGGCAGCGCGGAGCTTCCGGCTCGAAGCGGACTCGGCCGCGCGCTTCGGTGATCCCTACTCCCCCACGCACCGCCTCACCGCCAACCGCAGCGGCGACCGCCTCGCGCTGACGCTCGCCGACACCAGCGCCCGGGGCGACCTCGAGCTGCTGCTGCCGCTCGCCCGCGGGCTGGTGGGGATGTCGCTCGTGACCGATCAGCCGCTGGGCGAGGACGGCTTCTTCATGCTGCTGCTCGCGCCGGGCCGGGCGGCGGACGCGCACGGCCTGCGGCGGGACCTGGTCGCGGTGCTCGATGTCTCGGGCTCGATGTCCGGCGACAAGCTCGA
>DASPXO010000082.1:0-2908 GCA_035637235.1 Gemmatimonadales bacterium
GCGGGATCCAGCCACGGTCGAACGCGTACTTCAGGAAGAAGGAGGCGGCGGCGAGCAGCGCCACCACGCCGATGACGAGCAGCCCGCGCTGGCCGAACCACTGCTCGAGGTCGGTGGCGGGCGCGGGCGCATCCGGGGCCGGGGGCGGCGGGGCCCGGGGCGTGACGTCGGCGAGCGTGGGCGTCTGGCGCGGGGGCTGGGCGGGCGACAGCGGCCGCTCCGGGGCGGAGACGGCGCGGGCGGGCTGAGGGGGGATCAGCCGCCGGACCAGCTCCTCGAGCACGGCGACGCGCCGCTCCAGCCGCTCGATCGCTTCCCGCTGCTCGTCGGTCACTGCGCGCCCGGGCCGCGGCGCGCCCCGATGAGCGTGATCCCCGCGGTGGCGGCGGCGATGATGATCAGGTCCCACCGCCATCCGGGCTCGACCGCGGGGACGAGCAGCTGCGCCAGGTTCATGGCGAAGTCGAAGCCGCCCACCAACAAACCCAGCAGCGCGGTGCCCTGCAGCGTGAAGCCCAGCCGCACGAGCAGGCCTCCGGTCGCGAGGATGACGGCCGCCTGGCCTGCCGCGATCGCCGCCGTCACCCCGATGCCGCCCGCCAGGGTGTGCATGAACTCGGTCCGCGATGGGACGTCGCTGAAGAACGAGGTGTGGATCACGGACATCACCACCCCCGCCGCCGCGGCGCAGATGGTCGCCCACGCCGCGTAGTAGAACACGATCTTCATCCGGTCGCCGGTCTCCGTCGCCATACCGAACCTCTCGAGAGTCGCGTCACTGTGCCTCTGCGCCTCTGTGCCTCCGTGCTTATCTTAACGTCTGTGACGCCGCGCGCATCCCTCGTGGGGCTGCGGGTGCTCGTCGTGGAGGACGATGACGGGATCCGCCGCCCTTTGGTGAGGTTCCTCGCCCGCCAGGGCGCCCACGTGGAGGTAGCCAGGGATGGCGAGGAGGCGCTCGCCAAGCTGGAAACGAAGACGCCCGATGTGATTCTCGCAGATCTCCGGATGCCTCGAATGGGGGGCGCGGAGCTGTATGCGAGGCTACAAGGCACTCGACCCGCTCTCGCGGCCCGTGTGTTGTTCCTGTCGGGCGACATCACAGAGCTCGCCCAGTTGAGCAAGGTGGCGCCGGAACGCGCCCTGGCGAAGCCGGTGGACTTGGGGGAGCTCGAGCGGCGGCTGCTGGAGTTCGTGTGACCCTAACTACCCCCCACCCCCCGCACAGAGGCACCGAGGCACAGAGGCACGGTGCCCCTTCGCCCCTGTGCCTCTTAGCCTCTGTGCCTCTCTGCCTTTGTGCCTTATCATCAAGCATGCTGGTCGTGCTCGTCCTGCTCGCGACCGTGCTGATGCGAATCGCGATCATCGCCGCAGTGACGTACCTGCTGCTCCCGCAGGGCCCCCTCTGCCCGCACTGCCACGTGGACATGATGCCGATCCGGAACCGGTTCTTCGACCGGCTGCTGCCGGCGTTGCAGCGGCGCTGGTGCCTGGAGTGCGGATGGAACGGGATCGTGCGGCGGATGCGCCGGGTTCCCAAGCAGACCGTGGTACGCCGCCCGCTCATTCCTTCGTGATCAACCGCGCCGCCCGCTCGTAGAAGAAGTAGTCCCACGCCCAGTTGATCAGCACGAACAGCTTGTTGCGGAACCCGATCAGCTGAATGATGTGCACGATGAGCCATGTCACCCAGGCCACGAAGCCCTTGACCCCGATGCCGTGGATGTAGGCCACCGCGGCATTGCGGCCGATGGTGGCGAGTGATCCCGGGTCGCGGTACTGGAACGCGAGCGGCGGCTCTCCGCGCAGCCGGCGGGAGATGTTGCGGGCCGCGGCTTGCGCCATTTGCAGCGCCACCGGCGCCATCATCGGCAGGGGCTCGCCGCCGGCCTCGAGGTAGGCTGCGTCCCCGATCACGTAGACCTCGGGATGGTCCGGCACTTGGAGCGTCGGCGTCACGGCGACCCGGCCCTGCCGGGCCGTGGGGAGCCCGAGCTTCGCGGTGAGCGCGACCGCCTTCGCCCCCGCCGCCCAGATGAGGGTGTGCGCCGGGATGACTTCCCCGCCCTTCAACCGGACCCGGGCGCCGTCGCAGTCCTCGACCGCCGCGCCGAAGCGCACCTCCACGTGCTTGCGCCACAGCGTCTCAGCGGCGGCTTCGCGCAGCCGCTCGGGCATCGGCGCGAGCAGCCGGTCGGTGGCCTCGAGCAGCAGGACGCGCACGTCCTTGATGTTGAGGCGCGGGTAGTCCTTCACGAGGACCAGGCGGATGAGCTCCGACAGGGCACCCGCCATCTCCACGCCCGTGGGCCCACCGCCCACCACGACGAACGTCAGCAGCGCGCGGCGCCGCTCGCCGTCCGGCTCGAGCACGGCGCGCTCGAAGCAACCCAGCACGTGGTTGCGGATCGCCAGCGCGTCGCTCACGCCCTTCAGGCCGAAGCCGGAGCGCATGATGCCCTCGAGACCGAAATAGTTGGTCTCGCCGCCCAGCGCGAGCACGAGATAGTCGTAAGGCACGGGGCCGTTATCGGTCGCGACCTCTCTCGCCGCGAAGTCGACCCCGGTGACCTCGACCATCCGGAACTCAAAGTTCTTCTGGCCGCGCAGGATCGCGCGGACCGGCCGGGCGATCTGCTCGGGCTCGAGTCCCGCCGTGGCGACCTGATACAGCAGGGGCTGGAACAGATGGTAGTTGTGCCGGTCGAGCAGCACGACGTCCACCGGCGCCTTGCGCAGGGCACGCGCGGTGCGCAAGCCGCCGAACCCCGCCCCGACGATGACCACCGTCGGGCGACCGGCGGGCTGCGGGCCCACTGCGGCCTGCCGGCGTGAAATCGCTTCGGGCTGCGTGCGAATGGTGACGTCGGTCATGGCCTTGTCGCTATATAGGATGCGGTTCGCG
>DASPXO010000083.1:0-7128 GCA_035637235.1 Gemmatimonadales bacterium
CGGACACCTTGGTCACGTGACCCCTGAACGCCGTGTCCGGGAACGCGTCGATCGACACTTCGACCGAGTCGCCGAGGTGGATGCGCACCACGTCGGTCTCGTCCACCTGCACCTTGGCCTGGATCACGGACAGGTCGGAGACCGTCATCAGGAGCCCGACGTCCTTGGAGAACGTGCTCGGTACCGCGACCTCGCCCTCCTCGACCGCGAGCCGGGTCACGCGCCCGGCCATCGGCGCGACGAGCCGCGTCTTGCGGAGGTTGTCTCTCGCCTCCTGCGCGGCGGCGCGGGACTGGTCCACCTGGTGCTTGGCCGCCGTGAGGTTCGCCTCGGCGATGTCGAACGCCGTCTGCGCCTGCTCCAGCTGCTCGGCCGAGATCAGGTTCGGGTTCTGCCCGCGCAGGTCCGTGGTCCGCTGCAGCGCGCGCTGCGCCTGGTCGCGGTTGGCGCGTGCCTGCACGGCGCCGGCATCGGCTGCCGAGAGGAGAGCCTGCGCCCGCTGCAGGTTCGCCTCGTACACCGTCGGGTCGATCTGGAGTAGGAACTGCCCCGCCCGCACGAGGTCCCCCTCGCGCACGGCGATCCGGGTGATGCGTCCCGTGATGTCGGCGCTGATGTCGACTTTCTTCTTCGGCTGGATCTTGCCGCTCGCGGTCACGGCGGCGACGAGGTCGCGGCGCCCCACCTTCTCGAAGCGCACTTCCACGCCGCGGTCGCGTCGCGCCCCGGCGCTGATCACCACCAGCACGGCGATCAACACGACCGCTCCCGTCCCCACCAGCAGCTTGCTCCGTTTGGACATGTCTCTCGGGTCCTCTCGTTACCGCAGCGGCCGGCCCACCGCCGCCTCGAGCGCGGCAACCGCCTTGTGATAGTCGTAGACGGCGTTCACGTAATCGGTCTCGGCCGAGAGCGCCCGCACCTCCGCGTCGAGCAGCTCGAAGAACGTCCCCGAGCCGACGCGGTAGCGCTCCGTGGCGAGTTGCAGCTGCTCGCGCCCGGCCGTGCGACTCGTGTCCTGGATGGCGATCGCGCGGTACGCCGTCGCCATCGTGAGGTACGCCTGGCTGACGTCGGTGTGGACCTGCAGGCCACGCGCGCGCACCGACTCCTGGAGGTCCTGGTGCTGGGCCTTGGCCTGTGACACCTGCAGCGGCTGCTGGAAGTTACCCCACAGGGGCAGGGTGACGGTGAGCCGCGCCTGGAACGGCTGCGGCGTGAAGCTGAACGGGTAGGCGTTGTTCTGGTCGCGGAACGCCCGCTCCTGCTGCGGCGTGAAGGTGAAGGGCGAGCAGTCGCGCGCCAGCTGCGGATCGTTGAGCCAGTGGGTGTTCGCGTAGACGCACGCCAACGAATCCGACGTCGCGCTCGCCTGCGCGCCCGCGATCGAGGGATTGATGTCCGAGAGCTTCTGCGTGAATCCCGCCCACCCCGCCGAGAGCGAGACGGACGGCCCCCAGGTCGACGTGGCCGCCCTCACCCCCCAGCCGGCGGCGCGCTCGCGCGCCCGCAGCGCCTTGAGGGCCGGGTTCTGCTCTTCGGCCTGCGTGAGCAGGTCGCCGAGCTGCCACGGGGGCGACTGGACCGGAAAGGTGTCGGTGAGCTGGACGCTCGCGACGTCAAGCGGCGCCACGACGCCCATCTCCTGGAACAGGCGGAGCTTTTCCACTTGCTCGGCCGTCTGGGCCCGCAGCAGCGCGACCTCCGCCTGACCGCGCGCCACCTGCGCCTGGCGGACGTCGATGAGCGACGAGCGGCCCACCTCGTAGCGCGCCCGGGCGAGCTTCTGGGACTCCTCGTTGACCTGCAGCTGCTTGCGCGCCAGCCCGGCGTGGTCGCGCGCCTGGAGGACGGTGAGGTACTGCTGGGTCACCAGCGTGACGAGATTCGTCTCGGCACCCGTCACGCCGGCGTCCGCGGCATCGAGCTCCGCCTTCCTGAGTCCGGGTTGCGTGAGCGTCTGCCCGGACAACTCCCAGTTCAGGCTGAAGCTGTAATTGGACGAGAGCGTGGAGACGCTCTGTGAGAAGCTCGACGTCAGGAACCGCTGCTGGCCGGGCCCGGCGTACCCGAATCCGCCGGACGCGGTGAGCGACGGGAGCAGGAGGCTCGAGTACGCGCTCCGGACGCCCCAGCCCGCCGGGGCGCGGTCGTTCAGCGCCTGCCGGTACACGGGGTTGTGGGCGCGCGCGAGTGCGATCGCGTCGGCGAGGGAGAGGTTCGCGGGTACGGGCTGCTGGCTGACGGAGAGGGCCGGGCACACGGCGAGCCCGACGGACAACAGCGCACGTCTCATGGGGTTCCTTGGACCGGTCGTGAAGTCGTCACGTCGTACGGGTGATAGGCGTCACGGGTTTCGGGCCGCGACGCCCGGCGGCGGGAATTTAGCCCCGTTCCGCGGCGGCACGAAGGGGTCAGGGCGCCGGGGCACGCTCGGCGCTGAGGCCGCGCGAGGGGATCTCCACCTTCAGCAGCCGCCCATCGGGGGCGAGCCAGAGGTGTACCAGGCGATTGGCGCCCCCCGTGACGGTGACGTGGCGTAGCGACGCCGGACGGCGGTTGAGGATCGTAGCGCCGACGCCGAGGTCCTGCGCGGCGACGAGCTCGCGGCGCCCGTGGCGCGGAAAGATCGCGGTGACCTGCACAGGCTGGGCGCGCGCCTGCCACGCGGCCGGGATGTACAGGGCGAACACCGAATCGTCGAGCAGCACCACGGGGGGTGCGGCGGGGAACTCGCGGGCGCGCTCGGTCCGCCGTCCCAGGAGGCGCACCATGAAGCGGCCGCGCGCCAGCTGGCCCAGGATGCGGAGCGGCTCGCGGGGATCGGCCACGTTGTACTCCAGGCTCGCCGGGAGGGAGTCGGCGCCGATCTCCACGCTCGGGTCGAGCACGATCACGGGCCGGTGGCGATCGTAGCGCACGGTCGCGGCGAGCTTCCATCCGGACGCTCCGGGGCCGATCCGCGCCGGGGACAGCCGGAACGCCTCGCGGGCGATCTCGCTGGTGTCTTCGCTCACGACGAGCGTGCCCCCATCGTTCGGGATCTGGAGCGCGACGAGCGCGACCAGCGCGACGAGCAGGGCGCTCACGGGACGGGCGCCCCGAGCACTCGCGTCGCGATGCGCTCGTAAATCATCTTATAGAGGCGCTCGCCCTTCTCGCCCGTCGCGCTGGTGGGCCGGCCGACCGAGCCGGGCGAGCGCGCCGGGAGCGACCGGATGGCGCCCCGCCGCGCGACCCGCGGCGACAACGCGTAATCCTTGGCCCGCTCCATCCGCACGAGGTGCGGCGCCAGGTGGAGCAGCAGCGACGTGTCGAGCTCGCTCCCGTGCATCGGGCCGTCCGGGTCCTCGAGGTGGCCGGTGAAGTCGAGCGCGAAGACGTCCACGGTGAACACGCGGGCTCGCCGCGTGCGCAGGGTGGAGAGCGCTTCCTGGTGCGGGTCGTGGCCGTGCGCGGTGAGGATGATGAACGTGTCCACGCCCGCCTGCTCCCACGAACCCAGCAGGTCGTTCATCCAGCGGTGCAGGGTCTTGCGGCGAACCGTGGCGTTGCCCGGGTAGGGGCGCTTGGTGGCGGTGTTCACGCCGTACTCGATGGTCGGCGCCCGCAGGATGTCGAGGCCGGCCGAGAGGTCGTCGGCCAGCCGCTCGACGATGATGGTGTCGCACCCGAGCGGCAAATGGGGGCCGTGTTGTTCGCAGGTGCCCACGGGCACCAGGAGGCGGGAATCGCGCTCCAGGATGAAGCGGACCTCGTCCGGAACCAGGGTCTTGAGGTGCAAGGGCGCGCTCACGTCGTAGTCGCCGGCTGCGTGGCCGCCGTGGCCGCGGCCGAGTGGCTGCACGGCACCGCGGGGGTGTGGGCGTGGACGGCGGGCGCGGCGGGCTTGGCGACCGCGGCCCTGGCGCTCGTTCCCAGACCGCGGCGCGCCGCCCCAGGGCTCGCCGGGCTGGCCTGCCTCGCGCTGGGTGTCCTCTTGATCGCCGGCGTGCTCGAGGGCCGGCGGATCGAGTGCTGCTGGGCGGAGCTCTCTGCGGCCCGGGTCCCGCGGGATTCGCTGGAGCTCAAGGGCGCCCTCTCGGCTGCGGTGGCCGAGGCGCGTCGGCTGGCCGTGCGCGGCATGACCGCGGCGCTGCTGCCGCGCGAGGCGGCGTTCGCGCGGCTGGCGGATGCCGTGCGCGCCGGTGGACGCGCGCCGGGCGCGGAGCGGGGTGTCGTGATCCTCGACGCCGACGGCGAGCCCGTCGCGTGGGCGGGCCGCCACCGCTTCGTTCCGGGGCGGGACACCGCGGAATTGCGCGCCGTCATCACTCCATTCTACGTGTCGCTCGAGGCACGGCGCCAGACGCAGGCGGGCGGCGCAGCCGTGGGATCGGTGCTGCTCGACGCCGCTCCGGCGGTCCCCGACCGCGCCGGCGCGGTGAGCGCCTGGTTCCAGCGGGCGCACGGCGTGGCGCTGCGGTTCTACGCGCCGCACGTCGCCCCCGCGGGCGCCGACTTCTTCGACTACGCCGCGCCCGACGGCCGCGTCCTCTTCAGCGTCCAGCCGGTGCCGCTGTCGCAGGGGGACGCGAAGCTCGGCGCCCTGCGCGCGGCGGCCGCCCGCTCGGGGCTCGGGCTCGCGGCTGCGCTCCTGTTCCTTCTTCTGGCGGCCCCGCCCGGGCGCTGGCGCTGGCTCGTCGTGCTCGCGGCCGCCTGGTGCCTGGCGCGCGCTCCCCTCGGGCCGGCGCTCCCGCTCGCCGGCCTGTTCTCGCCGGCCGTCTTCTATCGCCCGGCCCTGGGCGTGTTCAGCTCGTCCGCGGGGTCGCTCGCCACGCTTGGCGTCGTGCTGCTGCTCGCGGCCGCGCTGGTGTGGCGCCGCGGGCTCGAGCGCCGCTGGTGGAGCTGGGCGGCCGCGGGGCTGCTCGTGCTCGCGGCGCCCTATCTCGTGCGCTACTTCGGGCGCGGTATCGCCCCGCCCGCGGGCGGCGTGAGCTTCGGGCTGTGGCTGTCGTGGGAGGTCGCGGTGGCCGTGACGAGCATGGCGTTGGTGCTTGGCGCGGCCGCGCTGCTGCGCGGCCCCGCCCAGCCGGAGCGCCTGCCGTGGACGCTTCCGGCCGCGTGCGCCTGGGCCGTGCTCGCCGCGCTCGCGGGGCTGTGGCTGTGGCGGCCCTACGGTGCGTGGCCCGAGTGGTACACCTTTGTCTGGCTCCCGGCTCTCGTGGGGGTGCTCGTGCCCGCCCCGCGCCGCTGGGCGGTCATCGGGATCGCGACGGTTGCCGGGACGGCCGCGGCGCTCGTCACGTGGGGCGCGGCCGTCGAGGGGCGCCTCCGGCTCGCCGAGCGCGACGCGCGAGGACTCGGACGTGAGGGGGACGCGGCTGCCGTGGCGCTGCTCGAGCGACTCGGGCGGGACCTGCCCGCGCCCGTTCCGCGCACTGCCGGCGAGCTGTACGCCTGGTGGAGCCGCTCGGCGCTTGCCGGCCAGGATTATCCCGCGAGTCTCGCCGTCTGGACGCGCGCGGGCGACCTCGCAGCCGAGCTGCGGCTCGCGAGCGTCGATCTCCCGCAGCCGCTCACCGCGGCGCTGGTGCGCTCGCCCGAAACCGCGCGCGGGCCGCGCGTCGAGCGCCTCGAGCGGGTGCCGGGCGTCCATTACGTGCTGGTCGCGCCGCTCCCCCCGGGTGAGGTGCTGACCGTCGGCGTGGGCCCGCGCACCCAGTGGATCGCGGCCGACCGCGTAGCGCGGTTCCTCCAGGGCGAGAGCGGCGTCGCGCCGCTCTACACGATCTTGCTCTCGCTGCCGAGCCCTCCCCCCGCGCCGCCCGCCGAGGGCGCGCGGTTGATCTGGACGCGCGCGGGCTGGTCGGCACGGGGCGAGCGGCGCCTGGAGTTGCCGGGGGGCGTGCGGCACGTGCACGCGCGCCTGGACCTGCGGGGGCCATGGACGCTGATGGTGCGCGGCGCGCTCGTGGTGGTGCTGGACGTGGCGCTGCTCGCCGTCGTGTGGCTCGCGAGCCTGGTGCTCGCCGAGGGGTGGCGGCCGCGGCTCCCTGCCGTGCTCGCCGCCCTGCGCACGAGCCACCGCGTGCGCTTGAGCGCGGCCCTCGCCGGCTTCTTCGTGGTTCCGGTGCTCCTGTTCGCGGTGTGGAGCTTCGCGCGCCTCGGGGACGAGGCGCGGCGCGCGGGCGACCTGCTCATCCGCCAGACGCTGCGCGACGCGGCCGCCACGGCGGGCGCGCTCGCCTCCGAGCACGCGGCGGACGTGACCCACGCGATCCCTGAGCTCGGCAACCGCCTCGACGCCGACCTCTGGCTGTTCCAGGATGGCGTGCTGGCCGGCACGAGCGCGCCCGTGCTGGACGAGCTGGGCCTCGTGGACCCATTCCTCGCGCCGCCCGTGTTCGTGCGGCTCGCGCTCGAGGACGAGCTCGAGCTCACGGCCGACGGGCACACCGCCGGGCGGCCGATCCGCGTCGGCTACCGCGTGGTGCTGGCGGGCCCGCCGCGCGAGCTGGCGATCCTCGCGGCGCCGCAGCTGCTCGACGACGAGCGCGTGCGCCAGCAGCAGGAGGACCTGGCGCTCGCCCTGATCCTGGCGACGCTGCTGGGGGTCGTCGCCGCGGCCGCCCTGGCGGGGCTCACCGCGCGCGGCCTGGCGCGCCCGGTGGCGGCGCTGCGCGAGGCGGCGGTGGCCGTCGGCCGCGGGGCGCCGCTCCCCGCGTTCCCGCCGGGCGCGCCGCGCGAGTTCGAGCCGGTGATGTCGGCGTTCGAGCGCATGGCGGCCGACGTCACGAACAGCCAGGCCGCGCTCGAGGAGGCGCGCCGCCGGACGGCGCACGTGCTCGCCAATGTGGCGACGGGCGTGATCGCGGTGGACGAGGGCCTGCGCGTCACGATGGCCAACCCCCGCGCGGCCGAGCTGCTCGGCGCCGCCCTCGGGCCGGGCGACCTGCTCCCGCGCGCCGCGCCCGCGGAGTGGCTCCCCGTGTGCAACGCGGTCGCGGAGTTCCTCGCCGCGCGGCCTGAGCGGATCGCCGAGCGCGAGTTCGAGCTCGGCGGCCGCCAGATCCGCGTGCAGATCGCGCCGCTCGGACCCAGTCCCGACGGGTGCGTGGTCGCGCTCGACGACGCCACCGCGCTCAC
>DASPXO010000084.1:0-2536 GCA_035637235.1 Gemmatimonadales bacterium
GTACGACGAGAGCCGGTAGTTCTTGTTCGGCTGCGGTCCGCTGTCCTTCACGTACGGCGTTGCGTAGCTGGCGACGCTGTCGGAAGGCTGCTCATACACGCCGCGGCTGTTGAGCGCCGACATCGCCTCGGTGATGATGAACTTCTCCCCTGGGAACTGCGCCGGCAAATTCGGCCACGCCTCGTGGTGGTAGTTGTGGCCCAGCAGGTCGAGAGCGCCGGTGTGAAAGATCGGGTTTGCCGGACTGCCGTTGTTGTTCGCTGAGACGATGGGCCGTGTGGGGTCGAGGCGCCGCACGATCCCGGCCAGCTCGCGGGCGATGGGAATGGCGGTGGTGTCGTCGTTGGTCCACTGCTCCATGACCTCGTTCCCGATGCTCCAGATGAAGACGCTTGCGTGATTGCGGTCGCGGCGCACCATGTCGGAGAGGTCGCGCTCGTGCCAGGCGTCGAAGTCCAGGTGGTAGTCGTAGTCGGTCTTCTGCTTCCTCCACATGTCGAAGGCCTCGTCCATCACGATGAGGCCCATGCGATCTGCGAGGTCGAGCAGTTCGGGCGCCGGCGGGTTGTGCGAGGTCCGGATCGCGTTGACGCCCATTTCCTTCATGATCTGGAGCTGCCGCTCGAGCGCGCGGTCGTTGACCGCCGCCCCAAGCGCGCCGAGGTCGTGGTGGAGACAGACGCCGCGAATCTTGACGTGGGCGCCGTCGAGGAAGAACCCGCTGTCGGCTCGGAACGAGAAGCTGCGAATCCCAAAGAGCGTTGTGTAGTCGTCGCACACCGCGCCGCCGCACTCGACGCGCGTGACGGCGCGATACAGGTACGGTCGCTCCACGGACCAGAGCTTCGGCCGCTGCACCACCAGTTCCTGCGCGAACTCGGGCGTTGAGTCGGGTGGCGCCCTCCCGGCCGAGGACGTGGCGGCGACGACCTCACCCGCGGCGTCGTAGACAACCGTGCGCACGGTGACGCGTCGTCCAGTAGGCGACTCGTTGCGCACCGTGGTTCGTATGCGGACGCGCGCCGACTGCGCGTTCACCTCAGGTGTGGTGACGTACGTGCCCCAGTGGTCCACGTGCACCTGGTTCGTCGTGACCAGCCGGACGTGGCGGTAGATGCCGGAGCCGGAGTACCAGCGCGAGTTGGGCTGCCGCGAGTTGTCCACCCGCACGGCGATCACGTTCGTCGCCCGGCCGTAACGGAGGTACGGCGACAGCTCGTACTGGAACGAGCTGTACCCGTACGGGCGCTTTCCCAGGTAGTGGCCGTTGATCCAGACCTCACTAATGCGGTACACGCCGTCGAACTCGACGAACACGCGCCGGCTCGTGTCCGTCTCGGGTGTCGAGAAGACTTTGCGGTACCAGCCCACGCCTCCCGGCAGCGCTCCACCCGCGACTCCGGCCGGGTTCGTGTCGCTGAACTCCCCTTCGATGCTCCAATCGTGCGGCACGTCCAGCCTCCGCCAAGCGGAATCGTCGAACGTCACCTCCTGAGCTCCGGAGACGTCGCCGAGGTGGAATCTCCAATCCCGGTCGAAGTCGAGAGTCGCTCGCGGCCGCTGCGCCGCCGCCGGCGCGTACCCGGCGGCGACCAGTACGAGGCAGGTGATGGGGGTGAGGTCTACACGCATGTTACGTATCGCTCCTTGATCAGCGGCAGGAGAGTATCGAGCGGCATGCGCCATATTTCCTCGTTGAAGATCTCGACCTCGATCGGCCCCGCGTAGCCGGCGCCCTCGACGGCCGCGCGGATGCGGCGCAGCTCGATCACGCCGTCGCCCATCATGCCACGGCCCATCAGGACGTTTTCCATCGGTACGAGCCAATCGGAGACATGGAACCCGACGAGCCGCCCGGCGGCACGCGCGATCTCGCCGTACAGCTCCGGGTCCCACCAGACGTGGTAGACGTCGGCCACGACGCCGACGGTGGCGGGGTCGAACCGCTCGGCCAGGCAGCGCGCCTCGGCGAGCGTCGTGATGCAGGAGCGCTCGGCGGCGAACGCCGGGTGCAGCGGCTCGATCCCCAGCCGCACGCCGCGCTCCGTCGCGGAGGGGGCGAGCTCGGCGATGCCGTCCGCGACCATGCGGCGCGCGGCGGCGATGTCCCGGTCGGGGGGAGGCGCCGCGCCGCACACGAGGATGAGGATCTCCGCGCCCAACGCCGCGGCCTCGTCAACCGCACGCCGGTTGTCCTCGATCCGCGCCTCGCGCTCCGCGCGTGTGGCAGCCGGAAACATGCCCCCGCGGCAGACGCTCGAGACCCGCAGCGCCGCGTCGCGGACCAGCCGCACGGCCCGGTCCAACCCCGTCTCGGCGAGCTTGTGGCGCCACACCGCGATGTACGGGATGCCGTGCCGCGCGCACGCGTCGACGGTCTCCTCGAGGCTCGCGTGCTCGGCGGTGATCTGGTTGAGGCTGAGCCTCCCCGGGCTTGCACCCGGGGTCCTCACCTCGGGAGAAGGGGAATGAGAGTCACCCGTCGTTCCCCCTCTCCGCATGGCGGAGAGGGGGTCAGGGGGTGAGGTCATCACAC
>DASPXO010000085.1:0-21478 GCA_035637235.1 Gemmatimonadales bacterium
GCTCGCCTGCTTCATCTTTCTGGTCGCCGCGTTCGCCGAGACGAACCGGCTGCCGTTCGACCTGCCGGAAGCGGAGGGCGAGCTGATCGCCGGCTATCACACCGAGTACAGCGCGATGAAGTTCTCGATGTTCTACATCGCGGAGTACTCGAACATGGTCACCGCGTCGGCGCTGATGGCGACGCTGTTCTTCGGCGGCCACGACATCCCGTTCACGAGCTGGGACGACGGGCCGCCCTGGACGATCCTGAAGACGCTCCTGACGCTCCTCACGTTCTCGGTCAAGGTGTCGTTCTTCCTGTTCCTGTACATCTGGGTGCGCTGGACCCTGCCGCGGTTCCGCTACGATCAGCTGATGGCGCTGGGCTGGAAGGTGATGCTGCCGCTGGCGCTCGGCTACATCAGCGTCGTCGCGAGCGCCATCTGGCTGCTGCACGACCGGCTCGGCTGGAGCTACGACGCGCGCTTCAGCCTCGCGCTGTTCGGGCTGAACCTGCTGCTGGCGGTCCCGCTGTTCTTCGTGCTCGACCGCGGGCGCATCGTCGCCGGCTCAGTGGCCGAGGAGCGGGCCTGATGGCGATCGGCGTCACGGTGATGAAGCGGCCGCGCGCCCGGGCGTCCTACGTCCGAGCCACCCTCAAGGGGATGGCCCTCACGCTGCGGCACCTGTTCCGTCCCAAGGTCACGATGCAGTACCCGGAAGAGAAGTCCACCGAGGGCTGGTCGATCTCTCCCCGCTGGCGCGGCACGCACCGCATGCTCACGGACGAGCAGGGGCGCGCCAAGTGCGTGGCGTGCGGGCTGTGCCCCCAGGTCTGCCCGGCGAACTGCATCAAGCTCGTGCCCGGGGAGGACGAAGCAGGGAACCGCTACCCGCTGATCTACGAGATCGACGAATTCCGCTGCGTGTTCTGCGGCTACTGCCAGGAGGTCTGCCCGGAAGAGGCGATCCACGTGGGCGTGCACTACGAGAACTCGGAGTACTCGCGCGACCGGTTCGTCTACGACTTGGAGCGGCTGTGCGCGCAGACGCACGCGGTCTCGACCCTGTGGGATCCCTCCGACCCCAAGGGCGAGTGACCCGTGTCGCTCACCGAGCTGATCTTCTGGGCGTTCGCCGCACTCGCCATGGTGAGCGCAGCGTGCTGCGTCACCCGGAAAAACCCGGTGGCGAGCGCGCTGTGGCTGGTGGTGACGCTGTTCGCGATCGCCGCGCTGTTCGTCGTGCTCGACGCCCAGTTCATCGCGGTGCTGCAGGTGCTGGTGTACGCCGGCGCGATCATGGTGCTGTTCCTGTTCGTGATCATGCTGCTGAACCTCGGCCGCCCCGGGCCGACCGACGTGAAGGGCCCGCTCGGCGTCGGCGTCGCGTTCCTGCTCGGCGGCGTGCTCCTGTTCCAGCTATGGAGCCTGCGCCAGGCCGGCCCGCCGGAGCCGATCCGGCTGCCGCCCGGCGGCATGGCCCGGCTCCAGCAGGAGCAGGGCCTCGTGGCCGCGATCGCCCGACCGCTGTTCGACACGTATCTCATCCCCTTCGAAATCACCAGCCTCCTCCTCCTCGCCGCGCTCGTCGGCGCGGTGGTGCTGGCCAAGCGGAAGCTCTAACCCATGCTGCTCGGACCGGCGCTCGCCGTCTCGGCCGTGCTGTTCACCCTGGGGGTGTTCGGCGTGCTGCTCCGCCGCAACGCCATCGTGATCTTCATGTGCGTCGAGCTGATGCTCAACGCCGTGAACCTCACGTTCGTCGCGTTCGCGCAGTCGCTCGGGGTCGCCGGCCAGCTGTTCGTGTTCTTCGTGATGGCGGTGGCCGCCGCTGAGGCGGCGGTCGGCCTGGCGATCGTGCTCGCGATCTACCGCCACCGCGAGACGGTGGACCTGCAGAACATCAACCTGCTGAAGGGCTGATGCCGTCCCTCCAGACCGCGCTGTGGCTCGTGCCCGCGTTGCCGCTCGTGGGCTTCCTCCTGAACGGCGTGCTCGCTCTCGCGCGCCCCAACGCCAAGACCGCCGTCTCGGTGATCGGGGTGGGGGTGCTCGCCCTGGCGTTCGCCGCCGGCCTCGCGGCCGTGACCGGACTCGCGCGCCTGCACCCCGAGGCGCCGCTCGTGTTCCGCTACTGGGCCTGGATGCCGGCCGGCGACCTGCGGATCGACTTCGCGCTGCAGCTGGACCAGCTCGCCGCCGTGATGGTGCTGGTCGTCACCGGGGTGGGCGCCCTGATCCACCTGTTCAGCGTCGGGTACATGGGCGACGACCCGGGATACGCGCGCTACTTCGCCTACCTGAACCTGTTCGTCTTCTTCATGCTGGTGCTCGTGCTCGGCGCCAGCTTCCCCGTGATGTTCGTGGGGTGGGAAGGGGTCGGGCTGTGCTCCTACCTGCTGATCGGCTTCTGGTTCAACGAGAAGATCAACGCCGACGCGGGGCTCAAGGCGTTCGTCGTGAACCGGATCGGAGACTTCGGGTTCCTGGTCGCGATGTTCCTGATCTTCCGGGAGACCGGGTCGCTGGACTTCGGCGAGGTGTTCGCGAAAGCCCCGGCGGCGCTCGCTCCGGGCGGGTCCGTCGTCACGGCAATCACGCTGTTCCTGTTCCTCGGCTGCACCGGGAAGTCGGCGCAGATCCCCCTCTACACCTGGCTGCCGGACGCCATGCAGGGGCCGACCCCCGTGTCCGCCCTGATCCACGCGGCCACGATGGTCACGGCAGGCGTCTATCTGGTGGCGCGCTGCAACGTGCTGTACGCCCTGGCGCCGGCGTCGAGCAGCGTGGTGGCCGGGGTGGGCGTGCTCACCGCGCTGTTCGCCGCGACGATCGCCCTCAAGCAGTGGGACTTGAAGCGCGTGCTCGCGTATTCCACGGTCTCGCAACTCGGCTACATGTTCCTGGGCGTCGGGACGGGCGCGTACGCCGCGGGCATCTTCCACCTCGTGACGCACGCCTTCTTCAAGGCGCTCCTGTTCCTCGGCTCGGGGAGCGTGATCCACGCGATGCATCACGCCTATCACGCGACGCACCGGCACGAGGACGCGCAGGACATGCGGAACATGGGCGACCTGCGCCGCCACCTGCCGTGGACGGCCGCGCTGATGTGGATCGCGACGCTCGCGATCGCCGGCATCCCGCCGTTCTCCGGGTTCTTCTCCAAGGACGAGATCCTGGCCGCCGCGTACGCACGCGCCACCGCCCAGCCGGCCTGGTACGCGTACTGGGCGCTGGGACTCGCGGCGGCGCTGCTCACGGCGTTCTACATGACCCGGCTGATGCTCTACACCTTCCACGGACCGAACCGCACGGGCGACGCGGAGCGCCAGCACCTGCACGAGGCGCCGTGGGTGATGACGGGCCCGCTCGTGGTGCTCGGGGCGCTGAGCCTCGCGGGCGGGGTGATCAACCTTCCCGAGTTCATGCACGGCCCGGCCTTCCTGCACCGCTGGCTCGAGCCCGTCACGGACGTCGCCGACCGCCTGCGGCCCGGCGTCGCCGTCCCGCCCGCCGCCGAGTGGGCGCTCGTGCTGGCCGCCGTGGCGGTGGCCGCGCTGGGCATCCTCGGCGCGTTCCGGCTGCTCAAACCCGAGGCGCTCGTCCCGGCCCGGCTCGCCCCCCCCGAAACGGGTCTCGGCCGGCTGCTGTGGAAGAAGTGGTACGTGGACGAGATCTACGCCGCCGCGATCGTCCGGCCGGTGACGTGGCTGTCGCGGGAGGTGCTGTGGAAGATCATCGACCAGCGGGTGGTGGACGGCTTGATGGTGAACGGCAGTGCGGCGGCGTCGCGCGCCCTGGGCTGGGCCGGCAGCCGGCTGCAGACGGGGCAGGTGGGCGTCTACGTGGCGCTGTTCGTGGCGGGCGTGCTGCTCGTCCTCGGCGCGGCGACGCGGTAAGCCGTGTACCGGCACTGGATTCTCACCGCGCTGCTCGCCTGGCCCGTCGCCGGGGCGCTCGCCACGCTGGTGGCGCCGGCCCGGCGGGCGAAGCACATCGCGCTCGCGGCGAGTCTCGTCGAGTTCGCGATCTCGGTGCCGCTGTGGTGGACGTTCGACCCGTCGGGCGGGATGCAGTTCCAGCTCGACGCCTCCTGGATCCCCGCCTGGGGCATCCACTACACCGTCGGCGTGGACGGGATCTCGCTCTTCATGGTCCTGCTCACGACGTTCCTCGTCCCCCTGTCGGTGCTCGGCAGCTACACCTACATCACGACGCGCGAGCGAGGGTTCTACGCGCTGATGCTCCTGCTCACCTCGGGGATGATCGGGGTGTTCGTCTCGCTCGACCTCTTCCTCTTCTACGTGATGTGGGAAGTGATGCTGATCCCGATGTACTTCATCATCGGCGTGTGGGGCGGGGAGAATCGCCTGTACGCGGCGATCAAGTTCTTCATCTACACGATGTTCGGATCGCTGCTCATGCTGGTGGCGATCCTGGTGATGGTCTATCTCGTCGGCCGGCGCACGGGCGTCGTGTCGTTCTCCTACCTGCACGTGATGGCGAACCTCGGGACGCTGGGGTCGCTCGCCTTCTGGCTGTTCGGCGCGTTCTTCCTGGCGTTCGCGATCAAGGTCCCGATGTTCCCGTTCCACACCTGGCTCCCCGACGCGCACGTCGAGGCGCCGACCGCGGGCTCGGTGATCCTGGCCGCCGTCCTCCTGAAGATGGGGACGTACGGCTTCCTGCGGTTCGCGCTGCCGTTCTTCCCCGCCGTGGCGCAGCACCCCACGGTCCGGGCGGGAATCGTCGGGCTGTCCCTGATCGGGATCGTCTACGGCGGGCTCGTCGCCATGGTGCAGCCGGACTTCAAGAAGCTCATCGCCTATTCGTCGGTCGCGCACCTCGGCTTCGTGATGCTCGGCATCTGGGCGCTCACGCTGCAGAGCGTCCAGGGCGCCCTGCTGGTGATGATCAACCACGGGATCTCGACGGGGGCTCTGTTCTTCCTGGTCGGGATGCTGTATGAGCGGCGCCACAGCCGGCTGATCGAGGCGTTCGGGGGCATCGCGAAAGTCGCGCCGCTCTTCGCCGCCACGCTCACGATCGTGTCGCTCTCATCGATCGGGCTCCCGGCCACCAACGGCTTCGTGGGGGAGTTCCTCGTGCTGATCGGGGCGTTCCAGACCTACCCCGTCGCGACGACGATCGCGACGACCGGCGTGATCGTCGCCGCGATGTACCTGCTCCCGGCCCTGCAGCGCGTGATCTACAACCCGCTCGACAAGAAGGAGAACGAGCGGCTCGCCGACCTGTCGCCGCGCGAGCTCGCCGTGCTGCTGCCGCTCGTGGCGTGCATCGTCTGGATCGGCGTGTACCCGAAGCCGTTCCTGCGGCGGATGGAGCCCGCCGCGCAGCAGCTGGTCGATGCGGTCAAGAGCGCCGCCCCGGCCGCGGCGGTTGCGCCGTGAGCCTCGATCTCGCGCGCCTCGACCTCTCGAGCTACTCGGACCTCCTGATCGCGCTCTCGCCGGAGCTGGTGCTCACGACGGCGGCGTTGATCCTGATCCTCGTGGTCGCCTGGCGGCACAGGACCAGGCAAGACGTGCGCGCCGCCGGCTGGGTGGCGCTCGCGGGGCTCGCCGCCACGGCCGCGGCCACATGGTGGCTCTGGTGGAACCGGGCGGGCGCGTCGGGAATCGCCGCCATGATCGCCGTCGACGACTTCCGCTTCGTGGCCGACTGGCTGTTCCTCGGCACGGCGGCGCTCACGGTGCTCGTGTCGATCGAGTACCTCGAGCGCGAGGACGTGCTCGTCCCCGAGTACTACGTGCTGCTGCTGTTGGCCACCTTGGGCATGATGCTGATGGCGGGAGCCGAAGACCTGATGGTGCTGTTCCTCGGCCTCGAGCTCATGTCCGTGTCCGTGTACGTGCTCGCCGGGATCAACCGGCGCTCCGCGCCCGCAGCCGAGGCCGCGCTCAAGTACTTCCTGCTCGGCGCCTTCGCCTCGGGGTTCCTGCTGTACGGCATCGCGCTCGTGTACGGCGCGACCGCGGCCACGAATCTCACGCTCATCGGCGTTCAGGTGGCGACGCAGGGTCTCGGGGGCAGCACGATGCTGCTCATCGGCCTCGGGCTGCTGATCGTCGGGTTCGGCTTCAAGGTGGCGGCGGTGCCGTTCCACATGTGGGCCCCCGACGTGTACGACGGCGCGCCGACGCCCGTGACCGCCTACATGGCGACGGGAGTGAAGGCCGCCGCGTTCGCCGCCCTCTTGCGGGTGCTGACGGAGGGATTCGGCACGGTCCCGGCGTGGCACCAGATCGTCTGGTGGCTCGCCGTCGTGACCATGGTGATCGGAAACCTCGTCGCCCTGGCGCAGCGGACCGTGAAGCGGATGCTCGCGTATTCGTCCATCGCCCATGCCGGCTACCTGCTGGTCGCCGTGGCGGCGGGCAACGCGGCGGGCTCGGCCGCGTTCCTGTTCTACCTCCTCGCCTACACCCTGATGACGCTCGCCGCCTTCGCGCTGCTGGCCGCCAAGGGGCGGAACGGCGAGCGCGACGTGCTGATCGACGATCTCGGGGGGCTCGCGCAGCGGCGGCCGTGGCTCGCGTTCCCCCTCGCCGTGTCCATGCTCTCGCTGCTCGGCTTCCCCGGGACGGCGGGCTTCATCGGCAAGTGGTACATCCTCGTGGCCGCCACCACGGCGCAGCAGAACGTGCTCGCCGCCGTGCTGGTGCTCGCCAGCGTGATCTCGGCAGGCTACTATCTTCCCGTGATCATGGCGATGTACATGCAGCCCGAGCCGTTCGATGGAGCGCACGCGAGCGTGCGGCTCGGCGTGCTCGGCCGGACCGCGGTGATCGCGTCGGTGCTCGGGCTCCTGTACTTCGGCGTCCGGCCGAACCGCGCGCTCGACATCGCGCGCCAGAGCGGCGCCGCCGTCCGGCCCGCCCTGGCGCCGTCGGCCCCGGGCGCGCCCCCGGTGGCCCCAACCCCCGCGGGCCACTAAGGACGAGGCGGGCTCCATGCAGATCCCCGCCACCATCTTCCGCGAGTACGACATCCGGGGCACCGTGGGCGACCAGCTCACGGCCGAGGTCGCCCGCGCCGTCGGGCAGGCATTCGCGACGCTCGCCTGGGAGCGGCTGAAGCGCGCGCCGCGGCTCGCCGTGGGCCGCGACAATCGGCCATCGGGCCCGGCCCTCGTCCAGGGGGTGCTGTCGGGCGTCGAAGCCGTGGGCGGGCACGGCGTGGACATCGGGGAGGCGCCCACGCCCGCGCTCTATTTCGCCACGCACGTCCTCAACGTGGACGGCGGCGTACAGGTCACCGGCTCCCACAACCCGCCCGCGTTCAACGGCTTCAAGCTCGTCCTCTCCGGCGAGGCGGTCGCCGGTCCGGACATCCAGGAGTTGCGGCGGCTGATCGAGGACGGCCGCACGCCCGGGCGGACCGGCGGCTCGCGCAGCCGGGACGACAGCGTGCTCGCGCGCTACCGCGACGCCGTCGCGCAGCGGAACGGCCCGCTCCCGCGGCGGGTCAAGGTCGTCGTCGACTGCGGCAACGGCGTGTCCAGCCTCGTCGCCGTCGAGACGCTCCGGCAGCTCGGCGCGGAGGTGGTGCCGCTGTTCTGCGACTCGGACGGCACGTTCCCGAACCACCATCCCGATCCCACGGTGCTCGAGAACCTGCGCGACCTGCAGGCGGCGGTGGCACGCGAGCGCGCCGAGCTGGGCATCGCGTTCGACGGCGACGGCGATCGGATCGGCGCGGTGGACGACCAGGGCCGCGTGCTGTTCGGCGACCAGCTGCTCGTGCTGCTGGGCCGCGATCTGGCGCACCGCATGGGACCCGGGCATCCGGTGATCTTCGACGTGAAGTGCTCGGAGGTCCTGCCGCAGGAGCTGGCCCGCGTCGGGCTCAAGCCCACGATGTGGAAGACCGGGCACTCCCTCATCAAGCAGAAGATGAAGGAGCTCGACGCGCCGCTCGCCGGCGAGATGAGCGGCCACATGTTCTTCGGCGGCGATTGGTATGGCTTCGACGACGCGCTGTTCGCCGCGGCGCGGCTGCTGGGCTACGTCGCCGAGCGGGGCGGGCCGCTGTCGCGCCTGCTCGCCGACCTCCCGCAGACCGTGTCCACACCCGAGCTGCGGGTCGACTGGCCGGACGAGCGCAAGTTCGACGTCGTCGCGCGCGCCGCGCGGCATTTCGCGGCGAAGTACCCCGTCTCGACGCTCGACGGCGTGCGCATCACCTTCGCCGACGGCTGGGGCCTGCTGCGCGCGTCGAACACACAGCCGGTGCTGGTGCTGCGTTTCGAGGCGGGGAGCGAGGCGGCGCTCGCTGCGTACCGGACGGAAGTGGAGGGCTGGCTCGCGACCCAGGGCCTCCGGCCGTGACGCGCGCCCACCGACGGTGGGCCCTGGCGCTCGGTGCCGTGCTGCTGGTCGTCCTGCTCGTCGGAGGACGTTGGTTCGCGCTCGAGACCGCGGAGCGCGCCTGGGCCGCGAGTCTCCGGGGCGGCGCCGTGTACGTCGCCGCCCGGGACTTCGCCCGCCTCGTGTCGGGTCTGATCCTGCTCACCGCCGTGGGGTGGGGCACGGCGAACCTGTTCTTCGTCTACCGGGTGATCGGCTCGGTGCAGCTGCCGCGCCGCCTCGGCGACCTCGAGATCGTGGAAGCCGTGCCGCAGCGCGTGCTGCTCGGGGGCACGATCGCGAGCGGCCTCGCCTTCGGCTTCATCCTCGCACTCGGGACCGGCGACTGGTGGATGGCCGCGCGCCTGGCCGCCACACCGCCGCATTTCGGCGTCTCCGACCCGCTGCTGCACCGCGACGTCGGCTACTACGTCGGCCAGTTGCCGTGGGCCGTGCGGGCCCAGGGCTTCGCGCTGATCGCGACCGTGACGGCCGCGGTCATCGTCGCCCTCCTCTACCTCGGTATCGGGTCGCTGCGCTTCCGCCGCTGGCGCCCCTACGCGAGCACGCACGCCCGGGCTCACCTGGGCGGCGTGCTCGCGTGCACCGCGCTGGCCATCCTGTGGGGCGCGCTACTCGACCCGGCCGAGACCGTGGCGGGGCTGCACGGCGCGCTGGACCGCGGCGCGCTCCAGGTCCGCCTCCCTGGCGCCGCGGTCGTGGCGGGGCTCGCGGTCGCTGCGACCGGCGCGAGTCTCGTGTGGACCCTGCGCGATACGCCGACGCTGCTCCTCACGAGTTGGGGGGCGCTGCTGGGCGCGTCCCTGGGTGTTTTCCTGCTCGTGCCGGCGCTACTCCGCGACGCCCAAGCGCAGCCGGACGTGGGCCTCCCCCAGCAGCGGGACAGCCTCGAACGGCTGGCCTTCGCCCTGGACTGGCGCGCAGACCCGCCGCCCGCGTTCCCGGCGGCCACGGCGGCCGTCGCGATGCTCCCGGTGTGGGACGCCGAGCGCGTCGCCGGCGCCGCCCGCCGCCGGCCTGAGCTGCTGGGCGCGCACGCCGCCGTGGCGGGCGTGGCGCTCTCCCCGCGCGCCCTCGGCGACGGCCGGGCGACGTGGCTCGTCGCCGCCATGCCCGACCTCGAGGCGTCGGCGCGCGCGCAGCCGGGACCACGCTGGGCCGAGATCCACCGCGCGCCGTGGGCCCGCGCCGGCCGCCCGCTCGTCGCCGTCGAATCCGACACCGGGCTCGAGATCGCGCCGCTCCTCACGCGCGATCCCGCTGCCTGGTTCGGCCCGGGGTTCCACGAGTTCGCGGTCGCCGCCCCGGACAGCTGGCCGGACCTCGCCCCCATTCTCCCTCGCCACAGTGGAAAGCGGTGGTCAGGGGGAGAGGCCAGGGGCGCCGGCATCCCGCTCGCAGGCTGGTGGCGCCGCACGGCGCTCGCCTGGTCGTTACAGAGCCCCGAGCTCGCGCGCGCGGAGACGGACGGTCTCCTGCTCTTGTGGCGGCGCGACGTGGTCGAACGGCTGGAGCGGCTGGCGCCGTTCGCGACGTTCGATGCGCCGACCCCGCTCGTCGCGGACGGCGGCCTCTGGTGGGTCGCGTACGGGTACCTCGGGTCGGAGACGTTCCCGCTGGCGCGGCGCATGGAATGGGAGGGCCGTCCCGTGCGGTTCCTGCGCGCGGGGCTGATCGGCGCCGTGAGCGCGGCGAGCGGCGACACGCAGCTCTACCTCGCCCCGGGGGCGGACTCGCTCGCGGCGACGTGGGCGCGGATCTTCGGCCCGCTGGTCCGCCCGCTCGACAGCCTGCCGGCCGCGCTGCGCGCGGGGCTGCCCTACCCGCGCCAGACGTTCCGGATCGCGGCCGCGCTCGTTGCCGCGGCGCGAACCGACTCGGGAGCGTGGATCGCGCGCCCGCGCGAGCCCTTCGAGCTCGCCGCGCCGGACGCCGACGGGGAGACGCGGGTGTGGACGGCGCAGGGGTTCGAGACCGGCAACCCGCGGGAGGTCGCGGCGGTCGTGGCCGCGAGCGTAGGACGGGCAGGGCCGGAGGTCCTCGTGTGGCGCCCCAGCCCGGCGGTGCAGCTGCCGAGCGTGCTCGTCGGGTCGCCCCAGCCGCCGACCGCCCCCGGGGTGCTCCGCCTCTGGAACGTCGGTGGCGCCCTGTTTTCGGCGCAGGCGTTGTTCCGCGAGCCGGCTGCGGAGGGCCCGCCGGGCATCGACACGCTGTTTCTCACGTGGGGCGAGCGGCGCGGCCAGGGCGCGACGGCGCGGGCCGCGCTGCGGGATCTGCTGACCGCGGGACACGGCGCCCACCTCCCCGCGGACACCTCCCTGGCGGCCCGCTGGGACGCGGCGCGCGGGCTCGCCGCCCAGGCCGACGCGGCCCTGGCAGCGGGCGACCTCGAGGCCTTCGGCCGCTACTACAAGCAGCTCACGGAGCTGCTCGAGCTACGCCGGCGGAAGCTTGCCCCTACCCCCGGGCCCCGCTAGGTTGCGCCGCCGTGACACCTGGGGACCGGGGCGGCACCATCGTCGTCGCGCTGGGCGGGAACGCGGTCGCGCCGCCGGGCGAGCGGCCCACCATCACGAACCAGTTCCGCCACACGCGTGAGAGTCTCGCCCCGATCGTGGATCTCGCGCGCGACGGGTGGGCTATCGCGCTGGTGCACGGCAACGGCCCGCAGGTGGGCGACGAGCTGGCGCGCAACGAGATCGCGGCCGACCAGGTGGAGCCCCTGCCGCTCGGCGTGCTGGTCGCGGCGACGGCGGGGTGGATGGGCTACATGATCCAGCAGTCGCTCCAGAACGCGCTGGCCCGCGCGAGCGTCCGGCGGCAGGTCGTCACGCTCGTCACCCAGACGCTGTGTGACGCGAACGACGCCAACCTGCGAAACCCGACCAAGCCCATCGGCCACGCCCTCGACGCCGCCCGGCTGGCCCGGCTGCAGGCCCGCGGCGTCCCGGTGAGAGAAGAGCAGCCGGGCCGCTGGCGCCGGGTCGCGCCCTCCCCGCGGCCCATGGCGGTGGTGGAGCACGACATGATCCACTACCTCGTCGCCGCGGGCCACATCGTGGTGGCCTGCGGGGGCGGCGGGCCACCGGTGTACGACGACGCCGTGCTCCGGCTCGAAGGGATCGACGCGGTGGTCGACAAGGACCGCGTCGCCGCGATCCTCGGCCGGGAAATCGGCGCCGACGTGCTGCTGATCCTCACGAACGTGGACGCCGTGTACCGGGGCTACGGCACGACCCGCCAGGAGGCGATCCGCCGCCTCGACCTCGCCCAGGCGGATCATCTGCTCGCCGGGAAGGAGCTGGGCACGGGCAGCATGCGGCCGAAGGTCGAGGCCGCGGCGGACTTCGTGCGAGCGGGCGGCACGCGCGCCATCATCGCCGAGCTGGCCCAGGGCCTGGCGGCCCTGCACGGGCAGGCGGGCACGACCATCACGCAGGAGCTGGCGTGAACCTGCACGAGTACCAGGCGCGGGCGATCCTCAAGGGCTACGGCATTCCGCTCCCGGACGGCGAGGTCGTCGAGACGCCCGAGCAGGCCCGGGCGGTCGCGCGGCGTCTGGGGGGCAGGGTGGTGCTGAAGGCCCAGGTCCACGCGGGCGGCCGCGGGAAGGCCGGGGGCGTGAAGCTCGCCGACGGCCCCGACGAAGCCGCAGCGCACGCGTCGACGATCCTCGGAATGACCATCAAGGGGCTCACCGTCCGCAAGGTGCTGGTCGTGCCCGCGGCCGACATCGCGTCGGAGAGCTACGTCGGCGTCATCGTGGATCGCGCCGTCCAGCGGCCGGTCCTGATGGTGAGCGCGGCGGGCGGGATCGACATCGAGGAAGTGGCGGCCCGGACCCCGGAGAAGATCCACCGCCTGGCCGTGGATCCGCGCTACGGACTGCTGCCGCACGAGGCGCTGGGGCTCGCGTTCCGGCTGTACCGGGACTTCGCGCCGGCGCGCGTCGCGGCGGACATCATGCAGCGGCTGTATGTCGCCTTCTACGGCGTGGGCGCTTCCCTCGCGGAGATCAACCCGCTCGCGACCACCCCTGACGGCCGGGTCGTCGCGCTCGACGCGAAGATCGTGATCGACGACAATGCGCTCGACCGCCGCCCCGAGATCGCCGCCCTGCGCGACAGCTCGGCCGAGGCGCCGTCCGAAGTGCGGGCCCGTGAGGCCGGGCTCAGCTATATCAAGCTCGAAGGGACGGTGGGCTGCTGCGTGAACGGCGCGGGGCTCGCGATGGCGACCATGGACCTCGTGAAGTACTACGGCGGCCAGCCCGCCAACTTTCTCGACATCGGCGGCAGCTCGAATCCCCAGAAGGTCGTGAGCGCGCTCGGCATCATCACCGCCGACCCGGGCGTGAAGGCGATTCTCTTCAACATCTTCGGCGGCATCACCCGCTGTGACGACGTGGCGAACGGCATCGTCCAGGCCACCCGGGAGTTCCCGCTCCAGGTGCCGCTCGTCATCCGGCTCACCGGAACGAATGAGCGGGAGGCCGTGCAGATCCTCACCGCGGCCGGCTATTCCGCCCTCACCGACATGGACGAGGCCGTGCAGCGGGCGGTCGCGCGGGCGCGGAGCGCGTGAGCGTCTTCATCGACCAGAGCACGCGCCTGGTGGTGCAGGGAATCACCGGCCGCGACGGCTCGTTCCACACGCGGCAGATGATCGGCTACGGCACCGCGGTCGTGGCCGGCGTGACGCCGGGGAAGGGCGGGCAGCTGTTCGACGGCGCGGTCCCGGTGTTCGACACCGTGGCGGATGCCGTGCGTGAGACCCGGCCGAGCGCCTCGGTCATCTACGTGCCGGCCGGCGCCGCCGCCTCGGCGATCTTCGAGGCGGCCGACGCCGGCATCGGACTGATCGTGTGCATCACCGAGGGAATCCCGGTGCTCGACCTGACGAAGGTGCTGCCGTACCTGAACGAGCGGGGCGCCCGGCTCATCGGTCCGAACTGCCCCGGCCTGATCGCACCGTCCAAGTGCAAGGTCGGCATCATCCCCGGCACCATCTGCCGGCCCGGGCGCGTCGGGGTCGTGTCCCGGAGCGGCACGCTGACCTACGAGATCGTGCACCAGCTCTCGAGCAACGGCTTCGGCCAGTCCACGTGCATCGGCATCGGCGGCGACCCGATCATCGGCACGAACTTCATCCACTGCCTCTCGGCCTTCGAAGCGGACCACGACACCGACGCGGTGGTGCTGATCGGGGAGATCGGCGGGAGCGACGAGCAGCAAGCTGCCGAGTTCGTGCAGCGAGACATGACGAAGCCCGTGATCGGGTTCATCGCCGGCCGGACCGCGCCGCCCGGACGCCGCATGGGCCACGCGGGGGCGATCATCTCGGGCTCGAGCGGGACCGCCGCCGAGAAGATGGCGGCCTTCGAGCGCGCCGGAATCGCCGTGATGCAGCGCCCCTTGGACGTCGTGCCGCTGCTCAAGGAACGCCTGTGAAGCTGCGCGACGTCCTGCGGTCCGAGCACATCGTCGTCCCGCTCGGCGCCGCCACGGTCAAGGAAGCCACCGAGCGACTCGCGGAGCGGCTCATCCAGGCCGGTGCGGTCGCCGAGCCACACCGCCTGAACGCGGTGATCCGCCACACCTGGCCCGAGGACATGGTCTCGGTCGGCGAGCACGCGTTCCTGCCGCACTTCCGCACCGAGGCGGTTCGGGGCCTCGCCGCGGCGGTGGGGATCTCCAGCACGCCGATCCGCTGGGAGAAGGACCCGAACCGGACGGCCCGGATCGTGATCTTCATCGTCGCGCCGCTGCGCGATGCGGCGCTCTACCTGCAGGTCGTGGGGGCGTTCGCCCGTACCCTCGCCGACCCGGAGACCGTCCTGGCGTTGCTGGCCGCGAAGACGCCCGAGCAGGTGGTGCAGCTCGCCGCGCTCGACGCGGTGGAGCTGCCGAGCCAGCTCACCGTGCGGGACGTGATGACGGCGCGGCCCGTCACGGTAGGACCGGAACGAACGCTCGGAGAGCTGGCGGAGATGATGATCGAGCACGACATCCACGCCGTGCCGGTGGTGGACGACGCTGGATCGCTGATCGGAATGGTCACGCACCGCGAGCTGTTGCGGCACCTGCTCCCCGACTACCTGCAGCGCGCCAAGACCGGCGAGTTCCGGGCACCCACCAGAAGCCAGATCCAGCGCGGCTCGACCGACCCGCGGCTCATCGCGGTGAAGGACGCGATGGCACGCTCGGTGCTGTGCGTGTCGGAGGACCAGACCCTCTCCGACGTGGCGAACCTGATGAGCTCGAAGGACACCGACCGCTTCCCCGTGGTGCGGGAGGGCGTCGTGGTAGGATTCCTCACGCGGGCGGACGTGATCCGCCGCCTTATCGCCCCCTGACACCTGACACCCGACACCTGACACCCGATGCTGACCCTTGCCATCATCAAACCGGACGCCGTGCGCGCCGGCAACACCGGGCGGATTCTCGCACACCTCGAGAAGGCGGGCTTCGCGATCCGCGCCGCGCGCTTCGTGAGGCTCTCGACCACGCAGGCCGAGGCGTTCTACGAAGTGCACCGGGAGCGAGGGTTCTACCGCTCGCTCGTCACCTTCATGACCTCCGGCCCCGCGCTGGCCCTGGCGCTGGAGCGGGAGAACGCCGTCGCCTACCTGCGGGAGGTGATCGGGGCCACCGACCCCGCAGCGGCGCAGCCCGGCACCGTGCGCCAGCTGTATGCCGAGTCCAAGGAGCGCAACGCGATCCACGCGTCGGATTCCCCCGAGAATGCAGCCAGAGAGGTCGCCTTTTTCTTCTCGGAAGGGGAGTTGCGGGAGCTTGCTTGACGCAAGTGCCACAAGGATTTAGCTTCGCTGCTTCATGCTACAGGTGGACCTGCGGGAGCTGGCACGCGGCGCCGTAGAGACCCCAGCCGAGCTGGCGGGCGACGACCCCCTGTTCGCAGGGATCGACGCCGTCCTGGCCCAGCCGGTGCGCGTGGCGGGCCGCCTGCAGGCGGCCGGGGAAGGCCGGTTCTACTGGCGGGGCTCTCTCCGCACGCTGGTGGCCGGAGAGTGTCGGCGCTGCCTCGCCGCCGTGTCGGTGCCGGTGGAGGCGGACATCCGCGCGCTGTTTTCCCAGGACCCGGACGCGCTGGACGACCCGGACTCCTACCCACTCGCCCGCGAGGCGACGCAGATCGATCTCCGCCCCGCGGTGCGCGAGGAGCTGCTGCTCGCCGTGCCGCAGTGGGTGGTGTGCCGGGAGGACTGCCGCGGGCTGTGCCCGCGCTGCGGCAATGACCTGAACGCGGGCCCGTGCGGCTGCGCGCCGGCGACCGATCCCCGGTGGGACGGGCTGGCCGCGGCCAGGGGCAAGGACTGAAAAGGACATTCACATGGCCGTACCCAAGCGCAGGACCTCCAAGCGCAAGAAGCGCGCGCGGCGCACGCATTACAAGGCGGCGCACATCACGCTCCAGCCCTGCCCGCGCTGCGGGGATTTGAAACGGCCGCACCGGGTCTGCCCGACGTGCGGCTATTACGCCGGAGAGCAGCGGGTTACCGTCGAGGACTGACGTGATTCGGATCGCGCTGGACGCCATGGGCGGCGACGACGCCCCGCGCGTGGAGGTCGCAGGCGTGGTGCAGGCGCTGCGAGAGCTGCCGCCCGGGTTCACGATCCAGCTGGTCGGCCGCACGCCGGACATCGAAGCCGCCCTCAAGCCGCACGGCGCACTCAACCGCGGCCGGTTGCAGATCGTCGACGCGCCGGAGGTCGTGGGGATGGGGGAAAAGCCGCTCGCCGCGATCAAGAGCAAGCCGCGCTCCTCGATCGCGGTGGGGCTCGGCCTCCAGAAGCAGGGCGCTTCCGACGCGTTTATCTCCGCCGGGAACACCGGCGCCGTGATGGCCGCGGCGACCCTGATGCTCCGCCTGCACGACGGGGTGCAGCGCGCGGCCATCGGGACGCTGTTTCCGACGGCGGTGCACCCCGTCCTCGTGCTCGACGCCGGTGCCAACGTGGACTGCGACGCGCGCGAGCTCGTGGGGTTCGCCCACCTCGGCACCGTGTACGTGCGCGACGTGCTGGATCGCCCCGACCCCGGGGTCGGGCTCCTCAACGTCGGCGAGGAGGACGAGAAGGGGAGCGCCGCCGTCAAGGAAGCGCACCAGCTGCTCAAGCAGACCCGCGGCATCCGTTACGTGGGCAACGTGGAAGGCCGTGACATCCTCGCCGGACAGGCGAAGGCGGGGCGGATCGACGTCGTGGCGTGCGATGGCTTCGTCGGCAACGCGATCCTCAAGTTCTACGAGTCGGCGGGGCGGATGTTCGCCGAGATGGTCCAGCGCGCGTTCCCGGACGTGCTCGAGCGACCCGAGGCGAAGCAGCTGTTCAAGATCCTCGACTACTCGGAGTACGGCGGCGCGCCGCTCCTGGGCATCAAGGGCGTCGCGATCATCTGCCACGGCGCGTCGCCGGCCCGCGCCATCATGAACGCGGTGCGAGTCGCGCGGCAGATGGTCGAGAGCCACCTCGACCAGGACATCGACGCCGAGCTCGCCGAAGGGAAAGCCGCCCGATGAAGCGACCCATCGTCGAGCTCTGGGGCACGGGGAGTTACACGCCCAAGCGCGTGATGACGAACGACGAGTTCGCGACGCTGCTGGACACCTCGGACCAGTGGATCCGGGAGCGCACCGGGATCCGCGAGCGCCGCGTCGCCGGTCCCGACGAGTCGAACGCCTGCATGGCGAAAGCCGCGGCGGAGCGGGTCCTGCAGGAGACGGAGCTCACCCCGCTCGACCTCGACGCTATCGTCGTCGCGACCTGCTCCCCGGACCGGCTGCTGCCGTCGCAGGCCTGCGACCTCCAGGCGATCCTCGGCGCGAAGAACGCGGCCGCCTTCGACGTCGGCGCCGCGTGCACGGGCTTCCTGTACGCGCTCAACGTCGCCGAGGGGCTCCTCGCGGTGGAGCAGGCGAGCCACGTGCTGGTCGTCGCATCCGAAAAGCTCACGAGCATCATGGACTGGACGGACCGCACCACGGCCGTGCTGTTCGGCGACGGGGCGGGAGCCACCATCGTGCGGCGCAGCGCGAACGGCCGCGGCATCCTCTCGAGCTACATGAAGTCGGATGGCACGCTCGCCGAGCTGTTGTACCGGCCGGGCGGCGGCGCCGCCCACCCGCCCGACGAGGCGCTCCTCAAGGACCACTCGTACTACATCAAGATGGCGGGGCGCGAGGTGTTCAAGGCCGCCGTGCTCTCGATGGCGGACGCCTGCGATCAGGCCCTGCAGCGCGCGGGGTTGCGCGCCGCCGACATCGACTTGCTCATCCCGCACCAGGCGAACATTCGCATCATCGAGGCGACCGCGAAGCACGCCGGCCTGCCGATGGACAAGGTCTATGTGAATGTGGACCGCTTCGGCAACACGTCCGCCGCCTCGGTCGCGATCGCGCTGGACGAGGCCGTGCGGTGCGGCCGGGTGCAGCCGGGCATGAAAGTGATGTTCGTCGCCTTCGGCGCCGGCTTCACGTGGGCGAGCATGGTCGTGCAGTGGTAGCCGCGACCGTGTGGCTGTGCCCCGGCCAGGGCGCGCAAACAGTCGGGATGGGGAAGGACCTGGCCGAGCGGTTTCCGGCGGCGCGGGAAATGTTTCAGGCGATCGACGACACGCTGGGCTTCGGGCTGAGCCGCCTGATGTTCGAAGGGCCGGAGCAGGAGCTGACGGCCACCCACAACGCGCAGCCCGCGATCCTCGCGCACTCCGCGGCCGTGTTCGCGGTCATGCACGGGCACCCGCGCGCGGTCGCCGCCGCGGGACATTCGCTCGGCGAGTACTCGGCGTACGTCACCGCCGGGGCCCTGACGCCCACCGACGCGGCGGCGCTGGTCCGGCGCCGCGGCGCCTTGATGCACCAGGCCGGCACCGAGCGGCCAGGGACGATGGCGGCGGTGCTCGGGCTCGCGACCGCGGAGGTCGAGGCCGCCTGCCGCGACGCGTCCACCGGCGGCGCCGTGGCGGTGGCCGCGAACCTCAACGCCCCCGATCAGACGGTCATCTCGGGCGACCGGGCAGGGATTGCCCGGGCGGGCGCGGCGTGCAAAGCGCGCGGCGCCAGGCGGGTGATCCCCCTCAAGGTGAGCGGCGCCTTCCACTCCCCCCTCATGGCGCCGGCGGCAGGCCCGCTGCGCGCCGCGCTCGACGAGACCCCGTTCAGCGACCCGGCCTTCCCGGTGGTCGCCAACGCCACGGCCGAGCCCGTGCGTGCCGCCGGGCCCGCGCGCCGCCTGCTCGCCGACCAGCTGACCGCGCCGGTACGGTGGGTCGCGTGCGTGCAGCGTGCGGCCGAGCTCGCCGGTGAGGGGGCGGGGGCGGGGGCGCGGTTCGTCGAGATCGGTCCGGGGAACGTGCTGGCGGGGCTGGTGAAGCGGATCCTGCGGGACCCGTGCGTCGTGAGCCTGGGGACGGCGGACGACGTGGTGCGATTCCTGGAGGCGGCCTGAGAGAATGCGGATTGTGGATTGCGGATTGCGGACTGGCAGTGCGAGGTTCGATGCACGACGCTCGCCCCCTGCAATCCGCAATCCGCAATCGGGCTGAGGCGGGGTGAGAATCGATCTCTCCGCCAAGGTCGCCCTGGTGACGGGGGGGAGCAGGGGCATCGGCCACTCGATCACCCAGTCGCTCGCCGGCGCGGGGGCGAGGCTGGCGGTGCTGGGACGCGACGGGGCGAAGGCCCAGGAGGTGGTGCAGTCGCTCGGGAACGGGGCGGGGCGCGGCTACGCCTGCGACGTCAGGGATGCGACCCAGGTCGAGACGGCGGTCGACGCCGTCGAACGGGATTTCGGCCGGATCGACATCCTCGTCAACAACGCGGGGACGACGCGCGACAACCTGTTGTTCCGGATCAGCGAAGACGACTGGGACATGGTCGTCGACACGAACCTGAAGGGCGCGTTCCTGATGACCAAGTACGCGGCACGGGGGATGATCAAGCGGCGCTGGGGCCGGATCATCAACATCGCGAGCGTCGTCGGCATCGCCGGCAACAAGGGGCAGGCGAACTACACGGCCTCGAAGGCGGGGCTGATCGGGCTCACCAGGTCCGCGTCCAAGGAGCTGGCGTCGCGCAACGTGCTGGTGAATGCGGTAGCGCCGGGCTTTATCGACACCGAACTGACGCGCACCATCAACGAAGGCGCCCGCAACGCCCTCATCCGGGCGATCCCGCTCGGCCGGCTGGGCGACGGGGCGGATGTGGCCGCGGCCGTGCTCTTTCTCGCCTCTGACTTCGCGAGCTACATTACGGGGCAGGTGCTGGTGGTCGACGGCGGGATGGTGCTGTGACCCATTTCCCACACCTCCATCGAGGGTCCCATGGCAATGGACATGAAGCAGCTCGAGGAGAAGGTCAAAGACATCATCGTCGAAGAACTGGGGGTCGAGCGCGACAAGCTCACGGCCGACGCGAGCTTCATGGAAGATCTGGGCGCGGACAGCCTCGATACGGTCGAGCTCGTCATGGCCTTCGAGAAGGAATTCGACATCGACATCCCGGACGAGGAAGCCGAGAAGCTTCGCACGGTCGGGCAGGCGCTCCAGTACCTGCACGTCAAGATGGGGAAATAGCGTGAGGAAACGCCGGGTGGCGATCACGGGCCTGGGATTCGTGACGCCGGTGGGAACGAACGTCCAGAGCACCTGGGAAGCCCTGGTCAGCGGCCGCTCCGGCGCGGGACCGATCACGCGCTTCGACCCGGCGCAGAGTCCCGTGAGATTCGCCTGCGAGGTGAAGGGGTTCGACCCGGCGCAGTATCTGGACAAGAAGGAGGTCCGCCGCTACGACCTGTTCGCCCAGTACGCGATCGGCGCGGCGGAACAGGCGGTGCTGGACGCCTGCCTCGCGAACAACTGGCACACGGTGGATCGGAAGCGGGTCGGCGTCATCGTCGGCACCGGCACGGGAGGCGTCGCCACCTTCGAGGAGAATTGCCGCGCCCTGTTCGAGAAGGGCCCGAGCCGCGTCTCCCCCTTCTTCGTCCCGATGTACATGCCCAACGTCGCCGCGGCCCTCATCTCGATGCGCTACGGAGTCCAGGGGCCGAACTACGCCACCGTGTCGGCGTGCGCCTCGAGCGCACACAGCCTCAGCGACGCCCTCGATCTCATCCGCGGCGATCGGGCGGACATCATGATCGCGGGCGGCGCGGAGGCCGCCATCACCCCGCTTGCGGTGGCGAGCTTCGCCAACATGAAGGCGCTGTCCGAGCGGAACGACGATCCTCCCACCGCCAGCCGACCGTTCGACAAAGACCGGGACGGCTTCGTGATGGGCGACGGCGCCGCCGTGCTCGTCCTCGAGGAGTGGGAGCACGCGCAGCGTCGGGGCGCCAAGCTCTATGCCGAGCTCGCGGGCCACGGCATGACCGCCGACGCCCACCACATCACCGCGCCCGCCCCCGACGGCGCGGGCGCGCGCGACGCGATGCGCCTCGCGCTGGAGGACGCCGGCGTTCGGGCCGAGGAGGTGGGCTACATCAACGCCCACGGCACCTCGACGCCCCACGGCGACGCCGCGGAAACGGCGGCGGTGAAGGGCCTGTTCGGCCCGCAGGCGCGGCGGCTCGTCTTCGGATCCACCAAGTCGATGACCGGCCATCTGCTCGGCGCCGCCGGCGCGCTCGAGGCGGCGGTATGCGCGCTCGTGGTGCAAACGGGCATCGTCCCGCCCACCATCAACCAGTTCACCGCCGACCCGGCCTGCGATCTCGACTCGGCGCCGAACAAGGCCGTGAAGCGCGCCGTGGACGTCGCCCTCTCGAACTCCTTCGGGTTCGGCGGGCACAACGTCACCGTCGCCATCCGGCGGGCGGCGTAATGGGCGGTCGGGCGGACGGGCGGTCGGGCGGACGGCAGGACCCGGCGCTCGCTCCTGTCGTGGACAAGGTCGAGCGCGGCGAGCGGCTATCGCGCGAAGACGGCCTGGCGCTCTTCGACTCGCACGACCTCCTGACGATCGGGCGGCTGGCGGACCTCGCCAACCGCCGCCGGAACGGCGACCGCGTCTGCTTCGCCGCCAACCAGCACATCAATCCCACCAACGTCTGTATCCTGCGCAACACGTGCGTGTTCTGCTCGTT
>DASPXO010000086.1:0-21125 GCA_035637235.1 Gemmatimonadales bacterium
CTCCGAGCGGAACGCGATGCGGTCGTTGAAGGAGTGCGCGAGATACACGACGAAGCGCCTCAGGTTCACCTCGCCCGGGTTGCCCCGACCGCTGCGATTCGTGTAGTGGATCTCACCGTATCCGCCGACCGTGGTCTGCTCGCGTTGGGCGTGCAGGGTTGCCGGCACCCCGGTAAGAAGCAGTCCCACGACCGTGCTGCAGCGCCGAGACGGCATGCAGGCTCCTGGATGAGGGGATCGCTGTCGGGGGGAAACTAGTTGAGAATGATTCTCAATAAGGATTGTCGAATCTATTTGTCGGAATTAGCGCGGTCAAGCAGTTATTCTTAACGTTTGGAGCGTCTGGGATTGGACACGACCGTCCGCATTGTCCTGATCGCGCTGCTCGCCCTGGTCGCCGCCCTTACCGGGGTGGCGCTCCGTCTCAAGCGCCGGCTCGAGCGCAGCGAGCGGGAAGAGCGGCGGGCGGGCGAGGAGCTCCAGCGCCGGCTGTCGGAGCTCTTCTCCTTGCAGGAGCTGTCCTACGTCCTCTCGGAGTCGCTGCAGCTCGAGCGGATCGTGGACCAGGTGGCGCGCTACGCGGTACGCTTCCTCGACGCCCAGGGCGCCCTCGTAGCTCTGACGATGGAAGGCGAGAGCGAAGCGGAGGGACGGCCACAGCGCGTGGCTGCCGCCGAGGGAACGCTCGCGCCGCTCCAGGGCCAGATCCTCGGCCCGGACGACCCGGGGCTCATCGCCCGCTCACTGGCGCGCGAGCGGCTCGAGCTGGTGCGCAGGGTGAGCGGCGAGCCCCCCGCTCGGCTCGCGGGCGGCCTGGACGTCGCCTCGGCGGCCGCCGTGCCGCTCCGCGCCCACGGCGTGGTGCTGGGAACGCTCGTCGTCGCCGACCCGCGGGACGGGACCTTCGCCGCCGAGGACGTGACGTTCCTGTCCACTCTGGCCACGCACGCCGCGATCGTGATCACCAATGCCCGCTTCTTCGAGATGGCGCACCACGGGAAGGAGCAGTGGCAGACCGCGTTCGACGCGCTGAGCGAAGGAATCGCGGTGCTCGACGAGCAGGGCCGGATCGGCCGCGCGAACCGCGCGCTCGCGGCGATGCTCGGCGCCCCGATCGCGGCGGTGATCGGCCTCGATCTCGGCGTCGCGCTCGCGGGTCAATCGCCGGCGCTGGTCGAGCTGCTCACCGCGGCGCGCCGCGGCGACCGCGTGCAGCCGCTCGTGCTCCGGTCTACTCCGCTGGAGCGCTCGCTGCGGGTGACCGCCGCCCGCATCCCGAACCCGGAGCACGAGCAGGTCGTCGTGCTGGTGGAAGACGTCACGGTCGAGCAGGCCATGGAGGCTCAGCTCATCCAGAGCGAGAAGCTCGCAGCGGTGGGGCAGCTCGTCTCCGGCGTCGCACACGAGCTCAACAATCCGCTCACCTCGATCGCCGGCCTGTCCGAGTTCCTGCTCGAGCAGCCCGAGCTCGGGACGAAGGACCGCGGTCACCTCCGGGTGATCCACGAGCAGGCCGAGCGTGCCGGGAGGATCGTGCGCAGCCTGCTGACCTTCGCGCGCAAGGGCACAGTCGAACAAGGGCGCGTGGACCTGAACGAGGTGATCCGGCGCACCCTGATGCTGATCGCCTACGACCCGGTGTTCAAGGACGTCACCATCGGGAAGGACCTCGCGACGATCCCCGACGTTCTGGGCGACGGTCATGCGCTGCAGCAGATCGTGCTCAACCTGCTGAACAACGCGGCGCAGGCCGTGGCGGGGAACGCGCCGGGGCGCCCGCGCGTGATCCACGTCAGCACGTGGTTCGACGACCGGGTGCGGATGCGGGTCGCGGATTCCGGGCCGGGAATCCCCGAAGACGTAGTGCCCCAGCTGTTCACCCCGTTCTTCACCACCAAGCAGCCCGGCCAGGGGACGGGGCTCGGGCTCTCGATCACCTACTCGATCGTCGAGGCCCACGGCGGGCGTATCACGGTCGACCGGCCGGCGAACGGGGGTGCCGCGTTTCTTGTGGACCTGCCGCGGGCCCCCGCGGAGGCCCCCGCCGCCGCGGCGTCGTAAATCAAGCGCGCCGGGTCTTGATCTTCCCGGCCGCGTACTCCGCGACGTAGCCGAGCGCCGCTCCCACCGCCAGCGCGATGGCCACGCGAATCCCGCCCTGCAGGGTGACGGCCCGCAGTCCCATCGCCACGCCCGCGCCGGCGAACGCGCCAGCCGTGTACGAGAGCAGCGGCGCCCGCGCCTGCAGGACCATCATGAACGCTGCGGCGCCGAGGACCAGCGCCCGCACGAGGTCCTGGCCTCCCAGCGCACGGCCGATCGCGCTCGCGAGCAGCGCCCAGACGACGCCGGAGACGGTGCCCGCCACGGTCTTCTGCAGCCCGGCGACCCCGCCCCCCGCGGCGAGGTAGCAACCGAGCGCGACGATCACGGGCCAGAGCGACAGGTTCACCCTCGCCATATCCGAGATCCCGGTCCAGACAGCCACCACCCCGGCCAGACTCAACCCTCGGGCGGTCATCGCGTCCATCGCTCTGCCTCCTTCGGTATGAGAGTGCGGCAGGTTTCCATCGTCACGCTACGTTCGCAAGTCCTTCAGCCTCCGGGCCTTGCGGGACGCAGCGGCGCGACCGTGGGCGCCGGCGGCGGTGCCATAGGCCTCGGTGGGCCAGCCGAACAGCGCGAGATTCACCGCGCCACCCGGCGCGAACTTCACACCTTCCCGCAGCAGGAGCGCGCGTTGCACGACCGAGCCGTGGTCGACGCCCGAGAGCGAGATGCGGCCCGCCGCGTTGAGCACGCGCCACCACGGCACGTCCGAATCGTCGGGGAGCGCGGACAGCGCCCAGCCCACCGTGCGTGCCGCGCCGGGCCGACCGGCGAGCCGAGCGACCCCTCCGTACGTCGCCACCCGGCCTTTGGGAATGTGCCGCACGACGCGGTAGATGCGGTGGTAAAAGGGATTCACGGCCGCACCGGATAGCCCCGGCTCGCGAGGTAGGCGCGCGCCTCGCGGATGGTCGTGCCGCGATAATGGAAGAGCGTGGCCGCGAGGACCCCGTGGGCGCCCGCGTCGAGCGCGGCCGCGAGGTGCTCGAGCGTCCCCGCCCCCCCGGACGCGATCACGGGGATCGGCACCGCCCGCGCGACCGCCCGCGTGAGCGCCAGGTCGTAGCCGTTCTGCGTGCCGTCGGTGTCCATCGAGGTCAGCAGGATCTCCCCGGCTCCGAGCTGTTCCAGTCGCACAGCCCACTCCACGGCTTCGACACTCGTGGGCTCACGCCCGCCCCGAACCATGACTTCCCATCGTTCCCCCTTCCCCTCCCCTTCCCGCCGTGTCGCGTCCACCGCGGCTACCACGCACTGCCGTCCGAAGTGGTCGGCGAGCCGGCTGACGAGCGCAGGGTCGCGCACCGCCGCGGTGTTCACCGCCACCTTATCCGCTCCGGCGCGCAGCACCGCCCGCGCGTCCTCCACGCTCGAGATCCCGCCCCCAACGGTAAACGGAACGAACAGCGTGTCTGCGACGCGGCTCACCAAGTCGATGAGCGTCCCGCGCTGCTCGTGGCTTGCGCCGATGTCGAGGAAGACAAGCTCATCCGCCCCGTCGGCATCGTAGCGCGCGGCCTGCTCCACCGGATCACCCGCGTCCCGCAGCTCGACGAACCGCACTCCCTTCACCACCCGGCCCCCCGCCACGTCCAGGCACGGGATGAGCCGCCGGGCGAGGCCCGTTCCTTGGAACGGACCTAGCATATCCGCAATACGTCGTCCAGCAAGCCCCCCGAGCCTCCACCCCCCTTGACGAACAGCGACACCACGTCCTCGATGGCGCGCCGCTCGCGGGGCCAGGCGAACCGCTCGGCCGCGGCCAGGGGGTCGAGCCATTCCGCCCGGTCGTGCTCGGGCGAGACACGCGGCTCGGCGGACGGGTCGACGAAGGCCGCGAACACCGGGATCAGCGCGATCTCGTCGACCCGATGGCGGTAAAACGACTCCACACGGCTGGCGTTATAGAGACGCAGCGGCTCCAGTCCGGTCTCCTCCAAGAGCTCCCGTCGCGCGGCTTCTACCGGCGTCTCGCCCGCCTCGATCGTGCCGTGCACCGTCTCCCACGAGCCCGGGCAGCGCCCGCCCGTGCTGCGCCGCAGCACGAGCACTTCGAGGACCCCGCCCTGCCGCAACACGTAGATGTCGACGAACGCAACCCGTGCGTGCGTCACGGCGTCCAGGCGGCGAACTCGCGCAGCAGCGCGAGCCCCGCGGCTTGCGACTTCTCGGGATGGAACTGCACGCCCAGCACGTTGTCGCGTCCCACGATCGTCGGGAACGCGGCGCCGTACTCGGCTTCGGCGAGATCGCCCGGCGGCGCGACCGCGCTCGGGTGATAGCTGTGCACGTGATAGAAGTAGGCGTCGTCCCCGCCGAACGCCCGTGCCAGCGCGGGATGGCTGCGCCCGCGCTCGGTGAGTCGCACCCGCGCCCACCCGACGTGCGGCACGGGAAGGTCGGTGTGGAAGCGGGCCACGCGGCCCGACAGGAGGCCCAGGCCGGGGACGCCAGCCGCTTCCTCGCTCGCTTCGAGAAACAGCTGCAGGCCGAGGCAGATGCCGAGCAGGGGCCGGCCGGCGCGGGCGACGTCCCCGATGGCCGTGCCGAGGCCCGTCTCGTCGAGCCGCCGCTTCGCGGGGGCGAAGTTACCGACCCCGGGCACGACGACGCGCTCGGCGGCGCGCACGGCGGCCGGGTCGTCCGTGAGGCCCGCCTCGGCGCCCACCGCCTGGAACGCCCGGAGCACGCTCTTGACGTTGGATGCGCCGTAGTCGACGACGGCGATCACCTACAGCGCCCCCTTGGTGGACGGGACGTCCGGGACGCGGGCGTCCAGGCTCGTCGACTCACCGAGGGCCCGGGCCGCCGCCTTGAACACCGCTTCCACGACGTGGTGGGCGTTCTGGCCGCGCAGCAAATCGACGTGCAGCGTGAGGCCGCCGTGCGTCGCCAGGGCGCGGAAGAACTCCGGCGTGAGCGCGACGTCGTAGTCGCCGAGCTTCTGCCACGCCGGCGGCTCGGCGTGGTAGGCGAGATACGGGCGCCCACTCACGTCCACCACGACGCGGGCGAGCGCGTCGTCGAGCGGGAGGGTCGCCTCGCCGTAGCGGCGGATCCCGCGCCGCTCCCCCAGGGCCTGCGAGAGGGCCTGACCCAGCACGATGCCCACGTCCTCCACGGTGTGGTGCTGATCCACGTGCAGGTCGCCGGACGCCTGCACCTCGAGGTCGTACAGCGCGTGCCGGGCCAGCGCCTCCAGCATGTGGTCGAAGAAGCCGATCCCCGTCCGCACCTGGGCGCGGCCGGAGCCGTCCAGGCTCAGCCGCACCCGCACGTCCGTCTCCCTGGTCGTGCGCTGCACTTCCGCGCTGCGGCTCATGCGAGAATCGCCTCGAGCGCCCGGCCCACCGCCGCGACGTCATCCTCGGTTCCGGCCGTGATGCGGAGGCAGCCCTCGAGTCCCGGCCCACCCGACACGTCGCGCACCAGGATACCGTGCTCCTGCACCAGCCGGGTGAACACCTCCGCCACCGGCCGCGCCTCGCACCGGATCAGCACGAAGTTCGCGGCCGACGGATACGCCCGCAGGCCCGCGATCCCCGAGAGCCGTCCGTACAGCCGGTCACGGTTCTCCCGCACCTGCTGCACGCGCTCCGCCAGCAGATCGGCCGCGTCGAGCGCGGCGTGCGCGGCCGCCAGGGTCACCCGGTTCACGTTGTAGGGGAGCTTTGCCTTGGCAATCTCGCCCGCAACGCTCGGATGCGCGAGGGCGTACCCGAATCGCAGCCCCGCGAGCGACATCGCTTTGCTGAAGGTGCGGAGCACGACGAGGCGCAGGTGGTCGCCGAGCAGCGGGATCGCCGTCGGGCCGCCGAAATCCTGATACGCCTCGTCCATCACGACGAGCGCCTCGGTCTCGGCGAGCAGCCGCTCCACTGCGCCGTCGGGGAAAGGCGTGCCGGTGGGGTTGTTGGGTGAGTTGACCACGATCACCGGCGCGCGTGTCTCGCACGCGGCGCGCACGAGCCCCTCGACGTCGAACCGGAAGTCCGCCGTGAGCGGCACGGGCACGTGGCGTCCGCCGTACACCGCCACCAGCAAGCGATACAGGCTGAACGTCGGCACGGGCGTGACCACGGGGGTCCCCGCGCCGACCGTGACCGCGAGGGTCGCCTGGATCAGCTCATTCGAGCCGTTCCCCGCGAGCACGCCGTCCGCCGTCCAGCCGTGCCGCGCGGCCAGGCGCTCGAGCAGGTCGGTCGGCGCGAACGGGGGATAGCGGTTCCACGCCTCGTCCCGCATGGCGCGGATCACCGCGTCCTTCAGCGTGCCGGGCACGTCGAACGGGCTCTCGTTCTGGTTCAGCTTGCGCGGCGCGGCGGGCGCGCTGAGAGTGTAGGCCGTTTGCGCGCGCACTTCGGGCTTGATCAACGCGAGCGCCGTTTCAGCCGAGCGAGCGGCGGGACGCAGACTCGGCATGCGGGGGGGCGGCGGGCGGGGGCGCGGGGGGCGTTCGCGGCCGGGCGCTACCGCCGCCGGCCCAGCACCGCTTCCAGCCGCGCCGAGAGAGCGCGCGCGCGGAACGGCTTCGTGAGGAAGTCGTCCGCGCCGAGCTCGAACACCCGCACCTCGTTGTCCTCGTCGCCCTTGGCGGTGAGCACGATGACGGGGATCGACGCCGTCGCGGGCCGGGACCGGAGGTGCGACAGCACACCGTAGCCGTCGAGCCCCGGCAGGTTGAGGTCGAGGACGATGATGTCGGGTCCGACGCGGTCGATCTGGTCGAGCGCCTGCGCCCCGTCTCGGGCTTCGGCCACGTCGTAGCCGTCCCGCTCGAGCAGATCCCGCATCACCTTGCGGAGGCTGTCCTCATCGTCCACGAGGAGCACCTTGGCGGCAGGCTGGCCGTACCGCCCGATCCCGCCCGAGCGACCGGGCTCCCCGAGCAGGTCGAAGGTGCCGGTCAGAACGTCGCGCACCGTGGGGGCCGGAGCCGGAGCCGCCGTCCCCGCCTCCGGTGTGATCCGCAGGGCGGGTCTGCTGGCCGACGAGCGGCGCCCGGCGGGCCTGGGCGGCTCGACCGGGCGGTCGTCCTCCTGCGGCATATCCACCACCCGCAACAGCTCGTCCACCGTGGACTCGCCCCGCAGCACGTGCGCGAGGCCGGATTCCCAGAGCGACTTCATCCCGCCGTGCCGCGCCGCCTGGGCGATGTGCTCCGCCGTTTCCCCCGCAGCGATGCGGCGCTCGACCTCGGGCGTCACGCTCAGCACCTCGACGATCGAGAACCGGCCCCGGTACCCGGTCATCGCGCACTCGGGGCAACCCGCGCCGCGCTGCAGCACCGTCCCCTTGGGGATCCAGCGCATCACGCGCTCGGGCGGGGGCTCCCTCCACACTTCCTTGCAGGTGCCGCACAGCCTCCGCATCAGCCGCTGCGCCAGCACCCCGCGCAGTGCCGATCCGATCTTGTATGCCTCGACCCCGATGTCCACGAGCCGGGTGACGGCGTTCGCCGCGTCGTTGGTGTGCAGGGTCGAGAGCACGAGATGGCCGGTGAGGGACGCCTGCACGGCGATCTGCGCCGTCTCGCGGTCGCGGATCTCGCCCACCAGGACCACGTTGGGGTCCTGCCGCAGAATCGAGCGCAGCGCCGACGCGAACGTGAGGCCCGCCTTCTCCTGCACCTGCACCTGCACGATCCCCGGAATCCGGTACTCGACCGGGTCCTCGACCGTCACGATGTTCACGCCCTCGCTCTTGATCATGTTGATGCAAGAGTACAGCGTGGTCGTCTTGCCCGAGCCGGTCGGGCCTGTGACGAGGATGATCCCCTCGCGGTTGTCGAGCAGCCGCTTGATCGAGTCAGCCTCGGCGGGGTTGAAGCCGAGCGAGTCAAGGGTCTTGACGGTCGCGCGGGAATCGAGAATCCGGATCACGACCTTCTCGCCCAGCGCGGCGGGAAGGGTCGACACGCGGAGGTCGATCGGCTGGCCGTTCACCGCCACCCGGGCGCGCCCGTCCTGCGGGCGCATCCGGTCGGCGATGTCGAGCTGCGACATGATCTTGATGCGCGAGATCAGGGGTAGCCCGGCCTGGCGCGGGATCTTCATCACCTGCCGGAGCACGCCGTCGATGCGGTAGCGGACCGCGATCCCGCCTTCCTCCGACTCGATATGGATGTCGCTCGAGCGCGCGAGGATGCCTTCCGAGAGGATGAGGTCCACGAGCCGCACCACCGGACGCTGGCTGGCGTCCGCTTCCGAAACGTTGATCTCCTCGGGGCCCGTAGGAGCGAGGTGCTGGACGTCGGAGGCGTCCTCCATCCCCTGGAGCACCTTGTCGATCGCCTTCTCCGGGCGGTACAGCTCGTCCAGCTTCTCGCTGATCTTGGACGGGGCGAGCAGCAGGCTCCGAACTTCCCGCGCCGTGGCGAAGGCGAGCGTCTTTTCGGCGTCCAAGTCGAACGGGTTCGCGGTGGCGACTTCGAGGAAGGAGTCGGTCACGCGGAGGGGCACGATCTGGAAGCGCCGCGCCAGCTGCTCGGGGACCTTGGCCTTCGCTGCCGGGTCGAGCTGCTGGAGGTCGGCGAGCTTGAGGCGGAACCGAGTGGCGAGAGCGGTGAGGATCTGGTCGTCGGTCGCGATCTTGTGCGCGACGAGCGTCTGCCACAGGGTCTGCCCTGGCTCGGCCTTCGCACGGAGCTCTGCGAAGAGCTCCGGCGTCAGCACCCCCTCGAGGGAGTGGACCAGCCATTCGTCGGCGAACTGCGTCTCGGCCATCGGGTAGCCTCGAAAGCTAGTCTGTCGGACGGCGCAGTCCAGCCCGGCTCACAGGATCCCCCAGAAATCGCGCGTCACATCGAACGCGAAGCCTGCCCGCCGCGTCACCGTGCCCACGCCCGCCTCAATTCGCAACAAGCCAAGCCACTCGAGGCCGACGCCCAGCGTCACGCGAGCGCGCGGGGCCGCGGCCCACGGCGTGCCGGCGACGCGCCGGTCGGCCCATCCCGCGGCCACGTACGGCGCAACGATGAGCTGCTGCGGGGCGCGGGCGTAGGGCCCGAGTCCGATCGAGACGAACGACACGGGAACGCGCCATTCGAGGTGCGCGAGCGCGAACGTCGCACCCCCGAAGCGGCGAAATCCCTCGCCCAAGAGCGTCCCCCGGCCCCCCAGGACGAAGGCGCGGTGCGCGGGGAGCGGCACGGTCGCGGCGCCGCCCTGTGCGCGCAGCAGCAGCCCGGTCGCGCCCGCTGGCCGGAGCAGGCGTCCCCAGGCCGAGAGCCGCACGTAGGTCGAGCCGCCGTCCATTCGCCCGCCCTCCGCGGCGAGCTCGAAGTGCAGGTCCCGCCGCACCGCGAACCCGTCGCTGCGGCGCCGCAGGGCGAGCTGCACGACGTCCACGCCCGTGCCGCCGAGGGCAGGATTCGGGCGGAACACCCCGGTGGCGGGCTTGGCGGCCACGGCGAGCGAGTGGATCGTCTCCCGGCCGAGCGCGGCGCTCCACTCGCTGCGCACCCCGATGCCGTGGCGGTAGGCGAGCCGCGCCCCGTCGGCCCGGTAGTAGTCGCCGTAATCACGTCCGAATTCCTGGGACGAAAACGAGTTGAAGAGCGGCGCGATCACGGCCACGTCGCCGACGTCCCGCGTCTCGCGGAACAGGCTCGCTTCGAGGGCGCCGCGGCCGGCGCGCTCCGTGACCCTCAGGCTCCCCTTGGGGCGCTCATCGGCGAACCCGTAGCTCGCGATGGCGCGCAGCTCCCGCCGCTCGCCGCCGCCGCGCAGCACGATGCCGGCGCCGAGCGCCAACCCCTCCACGCGGTTGGCGTGCACCAGGTCGGAGACGCCGCGCACCCCGAGCCGGCGGGGCTTCAGTCCGGTGAGCGCGCGCCGGCTCGCGATCTGCGCCGCCTGGGCGCGCACTCGCTCCAAGTCGTTCCGCCGCACCGGCTCGGCGACGTCCTGGATCGCGGCGGCGAGCGGCTCCCGCCACGGGAACGAATCGCGCTCGGCCTTGGGCAGGAAGGTGATCTCGTCCCCCGCGAACCAGCCGGCCGCGAGCCCCAGATTGAACACATAACCGTCGATCTCCCAGCGGCCGCGGATGATCCCGCGGGCCGGGATATCGAGCCAGGTGGCGCGGCGCCTGATCTCGATCTCCTGGCGGTAGGGAAGCCAGAACCGCCCCTCCCACAGCGCGTTGTCGAGCACGACGCTCACGTCCTCGAGCTGGGGGTCGAGGTAGGCCCGCCGCGTGAAGTTGAAGGCGAGCCGCACGAGATCCGCCGTCTCCGCGTCCACGTACAGCGTCCCCACGATCCGCACGGCGTCGAAGTCCTTGGGTTGGACGCGCAGCGCGACCACTCGCACCTCGCGCTGCGGCAACACGATCGTCGCGGTGTCGCCGAGCTGGTAGTCATAGAGGGCCGGCCCCCCCGGAGACAGCGGGTGCGGCACGTCGCGCACCTCGTCGCCCTCGCCGAGCCGAATGGCGGGGCCGAAATTGTTCTGGACGATGCCGAGATGGTCGCGGTGGTAGTTGATGTCGGTGGGGAGCTCGGCGCGGTCGCGCCAGCCGACGACGCGCTGCTTGCTGCTCGCCGGCGCCTTCCAGTACACTTCCAGCTCCAGCTGGTCGGCCTTGATGAGGCGCGGCGGATCGGCGAGCCCCTCGCCAAACTGCCCGAGGAAGAAGAGGAAGCCGTGGGCCTGGGCCTTGTAGTCGCGCAGCGCGGTGTCCGCGGCGGCGCGGGCGCGCCGCTGGATGGCGCGGTCGGCCAGCGCGAGCGCCGCAGCCGAATTCCACTCCTGGGCGGCGGCCGGCGCGACGCCCAGCACCGTCGAGAGGACGACGCAGCACACTCGCTCCATCCTGTCCATGACCGCCCCCACATCTGAGTTCCTCGCCCGATCCGAGCGCGGCGGGATGGTGCCGCTCGTCCGCGAGGTGGTGCTGGATGCTGATACCCCGCTTGCCGCGTTCGTGAAGGTCGCCCGGCCCCCCTTCGCGTTCCTGCTCGAGTCCCTGGTGGGGGGCGAGCGCTGGGCCCGCTACACCTTCCTCGGCACCGAGCCGCGCGAGGTATGGCGGTACCGGGGCAGGCTGGCGGAGCGCTGGACGAAGCGGTCCGGCTGGAAGAGCGCGGGGGAGACGGACGATCCCATCGGGCACCTGGCGCAGCGGCTGCGCGAGCTCCCGGCCGCCCCAGTGCCCGGCCTCCCCCGCTTCACCGGCGGCGCGGTGGGGTATCTCGGCTACGACCTGGTGCGCACGATCGAGCGGCTCCCCCGGGCGCCCGCGGACTCGCTCGGCCTCCCCGACGCCCTGATGATGATCGCCGACACGCTGGTGATCATCGACAACCTGTTCGGCCGAGCGATCCTGGTCGCCAACGTCGAGGTGCCCCGCGGCGCGGATGGCAAGGAACGACTGCGGCTCCGCGACGCGGCCGAGGCCCGGCTCGCCGAGCTCGCCGCCCGGCTGCGCGCCAAGCACGAGCTGGCGCCGCTGGCGTTGCGGGACACGCTGCCGCCCGTCCCGACGGCGTCGCGCTATCCGCGCGAGGCGTTCGAGCGTGACGTGGCGCGGATCCTCGAGTACATCCGCGCGGGGGACACGTTCCAGACGGTGTTGTCGCGCCGCCAGGAGACCGCGGGCGCGGTGGACCCCCTGCTCCTCTACCGGTACCTCCGCGCGCTCAACCCCGCGCCCTATCTCTTCTATCTTGCCCTCGACGACGTCCATCTGGTCGGCAGCTCCCCCGAAGTGCTGGTGCGCGTGGAAGGCGGGGAGGTGACCGTGCGCCCGATCGCGGGGACCCGTCCCCGGGGCAAGACGCAGGAGGAGGACGAGGCGCTCGCGGGGGCCCTGCTGGGCGATGAGAAGGAGCGCGCCGAGCACTTGATGCTCGTGGACCTGGGGCGGAACGACGTAGGTCGCGTGGCGCAGTTCGGCACGGTGCGGGTCACCGACCTCCTGGCGATCGAGCGATACTCGCACGTGCAGCACATCGTCAGCGAGGTCCGCGGCAAGCTGCGCGACGGCTACGACGCGCTCGACGTGTTCCGGGCGTGCTTCCCGGCGGGCACCGTGACCGGAGCCCCCAAGGTCCGCGCCATGGAGATCATCGACGAGCTCGAGCCCGAGCGTCGCGGACCGTATGCGGGCGCCGTGGGCTACGTCGGCTGGGGCGCGACGAACCTCGACACGGCGATCGCGATCCGGGCCGCCGTCGTCCTCAAGGACCGCATCGTCGTGCAGGCGGGCGCGGGGATCGTGGCCGACTCGGACCCGGCGCGCGAGTTCGCCGAAACGGAAGCGAAGGCGCAAGCGGTGCTGAAGGCGCTGGCGCTCGCGAAGGCGGGGGGGTGAAGTATATTGTCCGCTTGTGTTTAAGCTGTTGAGCACGACGGGCGAGCAGTCCATCGACCTGCAGCCCGGCCGCACCATCGTCGTCGGGCGCGCCGTCAAGAGCGACGTCCCGATCTACGATCCTACCATCTCGCGCAAGCACGCGGAGCTCACGCTCACCGACGGCGGCGTCAAGGTCAAGGACGTCGGCTCGTCCAACGGCACCTTCCTGAACGGCGCGCGCGTCGCCGAGGCGGTCGCCAGCGACAACGACGTGATCACGTTCGGCAAGGTGGCGTTCCGGGTGAAGGAGGTCTCCGCCCCTGCCCCACGGCCGCAGGTCGTGCCGCCCCTGCCGTCCGAGCTCGGGGCGCGCGTCCCGGGCGGCACGATCGTGCGACAACTCCCCGTGAAGAACTCGGGCGGGGTGCCCGCGATCGTGGTGGAGACGGCGTCCGGGGCGTCCCACCTCAAGGTCTCGGCGCAGTCACTCGAAGAGCGGCGCCAGAAGAAGCTCGAGCTGCTGCTCGAGATCTCCAAGGAGCTGTCCAAGCAGCAGGAGTTCGACCGCCTGCTCGACAAGGTCGTGGACTTCACGTTCCAGATCATGAACGTGGACCGGGTGTCAATCCTGCTGATCGAGGAGGCGAGCGGCGAGCTGGTGCCGAAGATCTCCAAGGGACGCACGGCGCAGTCCTCCGCGTCAAAGCACGTGCCGCAGTCGATCGCGCGGAAGGTGGTCGAGGACCGCGTCGCGATCCTGTCCGACAATACCGCGGCCGACGAGCGGTTCAAGGGGAAGTCGATCCTGATCCAGAGCGTGCGCAGCGCGATGTGTACCCCCTTGATGGGCACCGCCCAGGATGTCCTGGGCATCCTCTACGTGGACAACCTCACCGCCACCCACTCGTTCGCCGACGAGGATCTCGAGTTCCTCATCGCGTTCGGCTCGCTCGCGGCGGTCGGGATCGAGAACTCGCGGCGCTCCGAGCGGCTGCGGCGCGAGGCGCTCGTGCTGTCGAACTTCCAGCGCTATTTCGCGCCGAATCTCGCGCTCCAGATCGCCCAGCAGGAGGGCGCTGTCCAGCTCGGCGGCCAGAAGCGGCCGGTCGTGATCTTTTTCTCCGACATCCGAGGCTTCACCACGATGTCCGAGACCATGGGCCCCGACGACATCGCCACGCTGCTCACCGAGTATTTCACCGAAATGGTGGAGATCGTGTTCGAGCACGACGGCACGCTCGATAAGTTCATGGGCGACGCGATCATGGCACTGTGGGGCGCGCCGATCGCCCACGAAGACGACGCCGACCGCGCCATGGCGTGCGCGCTCGACCAGCTGAGCGCGCTCGAGAAGCTGAACCGGAAGTGGAAGCAGGAGCGCCGTCCCGAGCTCGGCATCGGGATCGGCATCAATTTCGGCGAGGTGTTCGCGGGGAACATCGGCTCGGACCGCCGGCTCGAGTACACCGTGATCGGCGACGCGGTGAACACGGCGAGCCGCCTCTGCTCCACCGCGGGGCCGAACGAGATCCTGATCTCGGAGCCCTTCTACCAGCGGCTCAAGCAGCACCCCGCCGTCGAGCCCCTGGAGCCCATCCGCGTCAAAGGGAAGGCGCACCAGGTGCCGATCTACCGGGTGAAACGGTAGGGCACCCCGAAGCGCTCCAGCAGCTCGAGCGCCAGCCGGAGCGGCAGGCCCATCACGCTGAAGAAGTCGCCGCGGATCCCCTCCACCAGCGCCGCTCCCTTGCCCTGGATCGCGTAAGCGCCGGCCTTGTCGAGCGGCTCCCCCGTCGCGACGTAGTCGGCGATCTGCGCTCTGGAGAGCGACCGGAACTTCACGTCGGTGACGTCGATCGCGTCCTCGAGCCGGTCGTCCCGCGCCACGGCGACGGCCGTCATCACCTGGTGCGTGCGCCCCTCGAGCCGAGCCAGCATCTGCATCGCGTCGGCCGGCGTGCTCGGCTTCTCGAAGACCTCCCCGCGCAGCACCACCGTCGTGTCCGCGCCGAGCACGACCTCGCCGGGCGCGCGCAGGGCCACGGCGCCCACCTTCGCGCGCGCGAGGCGCGTGACGTAGCCCTCCGGCAGCTCCGAGCTCTCCCGCGTCTCGTCCACGCAGGGCTCGACGATGCGGAACGGCAGCCCGAGCATCGTGAGGAGCTCGCGGCGCCGGGGCGAACCGCTCGCGAGGACGATCACCGCTCGAGGAGCAGAGTCACGGGTCCGTCGTTCACCAGCTCCACCTCCATCATCGCCCCGAACTCGCCGGTCTCCACCCGGTCGCTCCCGCCCTTCTCCCGCATCAGCGCGACGAACCGCTCGTACAGAGGAATCGCGATCTCGGGGGGCGCCGCGTCCACGAAGCTCGGCCGGCGCCCCTTGCGCGCGTCGCCGTACAGCGTGAACTGGGAAACGACGAGTAACCGCCCGGCGACGTCGTCCAGCGCGAGGTTCATCTTCCCCTCCGCGTCCGGAAACACCCGCAGGCCGAGGATCTTGTCCGCCATCCAGGCGAGCGTGTCCTCGGTGTCGGAAGCGTGCAAACCGGCGAGCACGAGGAACCCCACCCCGATCTTCCCCGTCATCCTCCCGGCGACGCGCACTTCCGCGCGGGAGACGCGCTGGAGCACCACCCGCACCCGTACCCCTCCCCGTCACACGTCACACGTCACCGTCGCACGCGCTTGCAACGTGGGACGTGCGACGTGTGACGTGCCACGTGGGACGCTTCATTCCACCGTCACGCTCTTCGCGAGATTCCGCGGCTGATCCACGTTGCACCCCCGCCGCACCGCGATGTAATAGGCGAGTAGCTGCAGCGGCAGGACCGTAACAATCGGCGCGAGCGGGTCGAGCGTTTCGGGCATCGCGATCGTGTGGTCGGCGAGCTTCGCGACGCCCGTGTCACCCTCGGTGACGACCGCGATCACGCGACCGCCGCGCGCCTTCACTTCCTCGATGTTGCTCACGACCTTCGAGTACACGGCGTCTCTGGGCGCGATGAACACCACGGGCATCAGGTCGTCGATCAGCGCGATCGGGCCGTGCTTCATCTCGGCGGCGGGATAGCCCTCGGCGTGGATGTAGGAGATCTCCTTGAGCTTGAGGGCCCCCTCGAGCGCCACCGGGAAATTGTAGCCGCGTCCCAGGTACAGCACGTTGCTCGCGCGCATCATCCGCTCCGCCACCCGCTCGACCTCGGGCGCCTTCGCGAGCGCGCGCTCCACCAGCTCCGGCAGCTGGGCCAGCGCCCGCACGACTTCCCGCCCCTGCAGGATCGAGAGCGCCCGCAGGCGCCCCATCTTGAGCGTGAGCAGCGCCAGCGCCGCGATCTGGCTCGTGAACGCCTTCGTCGACGCCACGCCGATCTCGGGCCCGGCATGCAGGTAGATCCCGCCGTCCACCTCGCGGGCGATGCTCGAGCCGACGACGTTCACGAGCCCGAGGGTGCGGGCGCCCCGCCGCTTCGCCTCGCGCAGCGCGGCCAGCGTGTCCGCCGTCTCGCCCGACTGCGAGATCCCGACCACCAGCGTCCGCTCGTCCACGATGGGGTTGCGGTAGCGGAACTCGGAGGCGTACTCGACTTCGGAAGGAATGCGCGCGAGCTCCTCCATCATGTATTCGCCGATCAGCGCCGCGTGCCACGACGTGCCGCAGGCGGTGAAGACGATGCGATCCACCCGCAGCAGCTGCTCGTCCGAGAGGTTCAGGCCGCCGAGCCGGGCGGTGCCCTCCTCCTCGAGCAGGCGACCGCGCAGCGTGTTCCGGACGCTCTCCGGCTGCTCCATGATCTCCTTCAGCATGAAGTGCGCGTAGCCGCCCCGCTCGATCGTCGCGAGGTCCCAATCCACCCGGGTCACCGCCTTCTCCTTCTCCGCGGCGTCGAGATCGAGGATGCGGTAGTCGTCGGGCCGGACCACGGCGATCTCGCCGTCGTCGAGGTAGACCACCGAGCGGGTGTACGCAAGCACCGCGGAGGCGTCGGAGGCGACGAAGTTTTCTCCCGCGCCCAGCGCCACCAGCAGCGGCGACCCGCGGCGTGCGGCCACGACCGTGTCCGGCGCCGCGGTCGAGATGACCGCGATCCCGTAAGCGCCTTCGACCTCGTTCAGGGCGGCCGCCACGGACTCGGCGAGCGCTCCGCCCTTCGCCATGTGCTCCTCGATAAGATGGCTGAGCACCTCGGTGTCGGTCTCGGAGCGGAACACGTGGCCGTGGCGCGCCAGCGCGGTGCGGAGCACGCCGGCGTTCTCGATGATGCCGTTGTGGATGAGGGCGAGCGTCCCGGCGCAGTCGGTGTGCGGGTGCGCATTGACCGTGTTGGGCGCGCCGTGGGTGGCCCAGCGGGTGTGGGCGATACCGGTCCGACCGGTCGGGAGAACCGCGCCGAGCGCTTTCTCCAGCATGCCGATCCTGCCGGGCGTCTTGTGGACCTCGATCCGGCCGTTCTCGAGGACCGCGATCCCCGCCGAGTCGTAGCCGCGGTACTCGAGCCGCTTCAGCCCTTCGAGCAAGAGCGGCGCCGCCTGCCGCGATCCGGTGTAGCCTACGATGCCGCACATAGTCGCCGTCCCTCGTCCACGAGCGCTTGCGCCAGCGCGCCGGTCGGCGCCTCGGCGATCAGCCGAATGATCGGCTCGGTGTTCGACGGCCGCACGTGCAGCCAACGGTCCTGCCAGGCGAGCCTGAGGCCGTCCTGTACGTCCACCCGCGCATCCGCGAAGCGACGCTTCAGGGCCGCGTACACCGGATCGAGGGCCGGACCACGGGACGCTTTGGCCTTGACGATCGCATAGCGCGGCGCCGCCGCCACGAGCTCGCTGACCGTTTGCCCGGTCCGCTCGAGCAGCGCCAGCACCAGCGCGGCAGCCACCGGCGCGTCGCGACCCGCGTGGAGCGCCGGGTACATCACTCCCCCGTTCCCTTCACCCCCGATGACGGCCCCAAGCCGCACGATCGCGCGGGCCACGTAGACCTCCCCCACCGGCGTGCGCACGACGTCGGCGCCGTGCTCGCGCGCCGCATCCTCGACGACGAGGCTGGTCGAGAGGTTGCACACTACGACGGACGGGCGGACGGGCGGACCGGGGGACGGCCGGTCCACCTGTCCGCCGAGCTCCGCCCGCACCGCGAATGCCAGCGTATAGTCCTCCCCGATCGGTGCGCCCTTCTCGTCCACGATCGCCAGCCGGTCTCCGTCGGGATCCACCGCGATCCCGAGCCCGGCGCCCGAGCGCTTTACCAGGGACGCCAGCTCGCCGAGGTTCTCCGGTACCGGCTCCGGCGGCCGCGCGAACTGCCCGTCGGGCTCCAGGTTGATGCCCGTCACGGTGCACCCGAGTCGTTCCAGCAGCGCCCGCATGATCGGGCCGCCGGCGCCCCGCACCGCGTCGAGCGCCACCTTGAACGCACGCGCCCGGATCCGTCCGACGTTGATGGCGGGAAGCGTGAGGACGCCCTCGAGGTGGCGTCCGACGGCCTCCTCATCGGTCGTCACCCTCCCGAGCGGCCCCCGCCTGCCACCGCCCTCCCCCGCCAGGTGTTGCACGCGAGCCCCGGCCGCCCGATCGAGGAAGATGCCGTCCGGCCCGATGAATTTCAGCGCGTTCCACTCGATGGGGTTGTGACTGGCGGTGATCGCGATCCCGCCGCCGGCGCGATGATGCTCGACCGCCAGTTGGATCGTGGGCGTTGGGGCAAGGCCGACATCGATCACGTCGCAGCCGACGGTGGTGAGGCCCTCTCGCACGGCTTTGGCGAACGCTGGTCCGGACTGACGCGAATCGCGACCCACGACGACGCGCGGCTCCCGCTCCTGGGCCCACCGGCCGAAGGCCATGGCCCAGCGGCTCACGACGTCGGGCGTGAGATCCTTGTCGACGATCCCGCGCACGCCGGACACGCCCACCATCAACGTGTCGGTCATTGCCGCACCGCAGCAACGCGGGGCGAGCGGGTCAGTCGGACGCGCGTCAGGGGCGTCCGGCTTCCAGCGCGCGGGCCGGCAGGCGCAGCGGGCGCGCCTCCGGCGTGGACACGGGGAGCGCCGCCGCGTCGGGAAACGCCGCGAAAAAAGCCTCGACCACCTGTGCGTCGAACTGGACGCCCTTGCACTCCAACAGCTCCTGCGTCGCCTTCTGCACGCTGAGCGCGGGGCGGTAGGGGCGCACGCTGGTCATTGCGTCGAAGGAGTCGGCGACCGTGACGACGCGGACCTCTCGCGGGATGGCGTCCCCCTTGAGCCCGTCGGGGAAGCCCTTGCCGTCGAGGCGCTCGTGGTGCGAGCGCACGATCGCGAGCGCCACGGGCGCGTCGCGCATCAGCGGCCCGAGAATGCGGGCGCCGATCACGGGGTGCTCCATGATGTGCCGGTATTCGGGCTCGGTGAGCTTCCCCGGCTTGTGCAGCACCGTCTCGCTCACCCCGATCTTTCCGATGTCGTGGAGCTCCGCCCCGAGCGCGATCACGTCGAGCACGTCCGGCCCGAGCCCGAGCGCTCGGGCGATCCGCAGCGAGTAGGTCGCCACGCGGACCGAGTGGCCCCGGGTGTAGGAGTCCTTTTCTTCCAGGAAGTGCACGAGCGCCTGGAGCCGCTCCAGCGACAGCTCCTCGATGCGGCGCGCCTGCTCCAGGACCCGTTCCTCCAGGTGCTGCTGGTAGTTCCGGTTCTCGATGATGAGGCGGCGCTTGTCCAGCGCCTGCATCACGCGCGCCCGGACCTCGTCGAGGTGGAACGGCTTCGCCATATAGTCGAGCGCGCCGAGCCGGAGGCAGGCGACGGCGCTATCCACCTCGGCCACGGCGGTCACCATGATCACGGCCGTGTCGGGCCAGAGCGCCAGGATCTCGCGCAGCAGCGAGACCCCGTCCATCTGCGGCATGCGGAGGTCGGAGATTACGAGCGGCACCGGGTGTCGGTGCAGGGTCTCGAGCGCCTCGATGCCGGAGCCGGCCTCGGAGCAGGTGAACCCCTCCCCCTCGAGCAGGCGCACCAGCACGCGGCGGAGCCGCGGCTCGTCGTCCACCACCAGGCAGCTCACGGCATTGGGTTGCGGCATCCGTGCGTAACGTATAGATCGCTTGCTCGGCGCGAAAGTCACCCTTACGTTCCCGCCATGACCAAGGTCTCGGCTCACGACCTGACCCGACGCTTCGGCACGCGCGCGGTGCACGCCGGGCAGGTCCCGGATCCCCTCGCCGGCGCCGTGATGACGCCCATCTACCAGACGTCCACCTACGTCCAGGACGCGCTGGGCAGGCACAAGGGCTACGAGTACGCCCGAACCCAGAACCCCACGCGCGAGGCGCTGGAGCGCAATATCGCGGCGCTCGAGGGCGGCGGGCACGGCTTTGCGTTCGCGTCGGGGCTCGCCGCGGTGGACGCGGTCCTGAAGCTCCTCTCGCAGGGCGACCACGTCGTGTGCGGCGAGAACGTGTACGGCGGCACGCACCGGCAGATGACGCTCATCTGGTCGCGGCTCGGGCTCGAGTTCACGTTCGTGGACACCGCCGACGCGCAGCGCATCGCGGACGCCCTGTCGCCGCGGACCAGGATGGTTTACGTCGAGACGCCCACCAACCCGATGATGCGCCTGTGTGACCTGCAGGCCGCCGGCGAGATCGCCCGGCGCGCGGACGCCTTGTGCGTCGTCGACAACACGTTCGCGACCCCCTGCTTCCAGCGCCCCCTCGAGCTCGGCGCGGACGTCGTGCTCCATTCGACCACCAAGTACCTGAACGGCCACAGCGACATGATCGGCGGGGCGCTGGTCGCGAACTCGGACGACCTGGCCGAGCAGATCGGATTCATCCAGAACGCGTCGGGCGCCGTGCCGGGGCCGTGGGACTGCTGGCTGGCGCTGCGCGGCGTGAAGACGCTCCCCCTGCGGATGCGGCAGCACGACGCCAACGGCCGCCGCATCGCCGAGTGGCTGACCAAGCACCCCAAGGTCGAGCGGGTGTACTATCCGGGACTCCCGTCGCATCCCCAGCACGACCTCGCCTGCCGCCAGATGAAGGGGTTCGGCGGCATGATCTCGATGGAGCTGGGCTCGCTTGAGCGCGCGCGGCGGTTCGTCGAGCGCACCGCGATCTTCGCGCTCGCCGAGTCGCTGGGGGGGGTGGAGAGCCTCGTCGGGCACCCCGCCTCGATGACCCACGCGAGCGTGCCGGCCGAGCTGCGGCGGGCGATGGGACTCACCGACAGCCTGGTGCGGCTGTCCGTCGGCGTCGAGGACGTGGAGGACCTGATCGCGGACCTGGACCAGGCGCTCGCGGCAGCGGGATGACGGGGAGGCGGCCGGGCGAAACAGCCGCTGCCGCGGCGCGTAGTGAGCGTTTGCTCTACACTCGCAGGAGTATGCCATGAGCGACCCGACCGGCCTTCCGGCCCAGCGCCCCCGGAGCATTCTCACCCAGATCGCCCCGGTCGCCTGGGAGCACCCCGCCGACCGCGCGGCCCTGCAGGCGCTGCGCGCCGTTCCCGGCTTCGACGAGGTGCTGAAGAAGGTCTACGGCTTTCTGGGCGAGCGCGGCGTGCGCCTGCTGTTCCAGGCGGACGCGGTGCGCGTGGGCCCGAAGCAGTTCCCGCGCCTCCACGGCCTGTTCACGGAGGTGCGGAGCACGCTGGACTGGGAGCCGGAGACGGAGCTGTTCGTCTCGCAGACGCCGTTCGCGAACGCGGGCGCGTTCGGGATGGACCAGCCCTTCATCGT
>DASPXO010000087.1:0-43157 GCA_035637235.1 Gemmatimonadales bacterium
GGGATCGCCTTCGTGGATCTTCGCCATCCCGCTCGCCAGACCGGCGTTGTTGATGAGGACGTCGGGGACGTGTCCGGCAGCGACGAGCCCCTCGGCGGCGCGGTTCACCGCGACGCGGTCGCGCACGTCCACCGCCGCGAGATGCACCGTCGCACCGTGTCGCTGTCGCAGCTCCGCGCCGAGCTGCTCGAGCCGATCCGTGCGGCGCGCCCACAACACCAGGCTCGCGCCCTCGGCCGCCAGACGGCGGCCGCTCGCCGCACCGATCCCGGAGCTGGCACCGGTGATAAGGATGAACTTGCCAGTGATGCGGCTCATGGCGCTAGGGTGGCGGAGGAGGAGGCGGATAATGTAAGAGAAGCCGCGGCTGGACGGAGGAGCCCTTCAACGGGTGGAGGACCCGTCCGAGCGGTGTTGCGGCGACGCGACGGCGCTCGTGGCATTCGAGGAAGTCCGGGACGGATAGAGGCTGGCACGACGGTTGCGGCCGCGTAGTTTACTCCACTTCCTCACGGAAGCTGGTGCCACCCCATGCCGCCGCGACTCCTCCCCGCGCTCGCGGTCCTCGCCACCACGGCGAGCGCGCAGCAGTCTCCGGCGCGGCTCGACGCGCTGAAGCGGGAAGCGGTGAGTGAGGTCGACGCCCGAAGCCAGCTGACGCAGCAGATCAACGACCAGATCTTCAGCTTCGCCGAGCTCGGCTTCCAGGAATTCGAGACCTCGCGCTACCTCGTGGGTCTGCTCCGCGAGAACGGCTTCGCGGTCGAAGCAGGCGTCGCCGGGATCCCCACGGCGTGGGTCGCGACCTGGGGCTCGGGCAAGCCGGTCATTTCGCTCGGCTCAGACATCGACGACATCCCCCAGGCGTCGCAGCAGCCGGGGGTCGCCTGCCGCGTGCCGATGATCGAGGGAGCGCCCGGCCACGGCGAGGGACATAACTCCGGCCAGGCGGTGAACATCACCGCCGCGCTCGCGGTGAGGAAGCTGATGGAGCGCGAGCGCCTGCGGGGCACGCTCCGGCTGTGGCCCGGCGTCGCCGAGGAACAGCTCGGGTCCAAAGCCTATTACGTGCGTGCGGGGCTGTTCAAGGACGTGGACATCGTCCTGTTCTCGCACGTCGCGTCGAACCTCGCGACCTCCTGGGGCCAGGGCGACGGCAACGGGCTCGTCTCCGTGCTCTTCACCTTCCAGGGCCGGAGCGCGCATGCCGCGGCGGCGCCATGGCGCGGCCGGAGCGCCCTCGATGCCGTGGAGCTGATGGACATCGGCTGGAACTTCCGCCGCGAGCACCTGCGGCTGCAGCAGCGGTTTCACTACGTGATCCCCGACGGCGGCGACCAGCCGAACGTCGTGCCGCCCAGCGCGTCCGTCTGGTACTACTTTCGCGAGCTCGACTACCCCCACATCCAGGAGCTCTTCGCGCTCGGCGACACGATGGCGCGCGCGGCTGCGCTGATGACCGGCGCGACGCTCGCTTCGGAGCGCATCCTCGGCTCGGCGTGGCCCGGGCACTTCAACAAGCCCATCGCCGAGGTGATGACCGAAAACATCAAGCGGGTCGGGCTGCCGCGCTGGAGCGACGCCGACCAGACCCTCGCCCACGCCGTGCAGAAGGAGCTGGGAGCGCCCGACAGCGGGCTCGCGCTGACGCTCGACACCCTGCAGGGCCCGCCCCGGGACGAGGATCGCAGGGGCGGCGGCTCCGATGACATCGGGGACATCTCGTGGAACGTCCCGACGGTGGTGCTGCGCTACCCGTCCAACATCCCCGGCCTGCCGGGGCACAACTGGTCGAACGCGATCACGATGGCGACGCCGATCGCGCACAAAGGCGCGACGGCGGGGGCCAAGGCGATGGCGATGACGATGCTCGACTTCCTGCTCCGCCCCGAGCTGGTGCAGCAGGCGTGGAGCTACTTCCGCGACCTGCAGACCAAGACGGTGCAGTACCAGCCGCTGATCCGGCCGGGCGACCGGCCGGCCACGGAGCTCAACGCCCGGATCATGGACAGGTACCGCCCGCTGATGCGCAGGCACTACTACGACTCCAAGCGGTATAGGACCTACCTGGAGCAGCTCGGCATCGCCTACCCGACCGTCCGCCGCCCGGACGGTGGCTGCGGCGCCGCGCTGCCCTGAAAGGAGGCGCCGTGCAGGTGCAACCCCGCTTCACGCTCGCCCTCGTCGTCGCGGCGACGCTCGTGGCGTCGCCCGCGCTCGCGCAGCGCCGCGTCACGACCCCGAAGGAGGCGGTCGGCTTCGACATCGGGGACGACTACCGCCTCGCGACCTACACCCAGCTCGAGGCGTGGTGGCGGAAGCTCGCGCAGGAGTCCCCCCGGGTAGTCCTCCGCGAGATCGGGAAGACCGCCGAGGGCCGGCCCCAGCTGATGGCGATCATCTCGTCGCCCGAGAACCTGAAACGGCTGCCGCGCTATCAGGACATCGCGCGGCGCCTGGCGCTCGCCGAAGGGCTCACCGACGACCAGGCGCGCGCCCTCGCGGCCGAAGGCAAGGCCGTCGTGTGGATCGACGGCGGCCTGCACGCGACCGAAGTGCTGGGAGCACATCAGCTGATGGAGCTGGTCTACGAGCTGCTCAGCCGCGATGACCCGGAGACGCGCCGCATCCTGAACGACGTCATTGTCCTCGCCGTCCACGCGAACCCGGACGGCATGGAGCTCGTGTCTTCCTGGTACATGCGGGAGCCCGACTCCCTCGCGCGCTCCACCGCGACGATTCCGCGGCTGTACCAGAAGTACATCGGCCACGACAACAACCGCGATTTCTACATGGTCAGCCAGCCGGAAACCGAGAACATGGCCCGGGTCATGTTCCGCGAATGGTTTCCCGAAATCGTCTACAACCACCATCAGACCGGGCCGCCGGGCGCGGTGTTGTTCGCGCCGCCGTTCCGCGACCCGTTCAACTACCACTACGATCCGCTCGTCCCGCTCGGCGTGGAGATGGTGGGGGCGGCCATGCACTCCCGCCTCGTCGCCGAGGACAAGCCGGGCGCGACGATGCGCTCGGGCTCCGGCTACTCCACGTGGTGGAACGGCGGGCTGCGGACCACGGCCTATTTCCACAACATCATCGGCCTGTTGACCGAGACGATCGGCAACCCGACGCCGGTGGACATCCCCTTCGTCCCCGACAAGGCGCTCCCCAAGGGGGACCTCGCCTACCCCGTCGCGCCGCAACGCTGGCACTTCAAGCAGTCGGTCGACTACTCGATCACGATGAATCGGGCGGTGCTGGACTTCGCGTCGCGCTACCGCGAGACGCTGCTCCACAACATCTACCGGATGGGAAAGAACTCGATCGAGCGAGGCAGTCGCGACGACTGGACGATCCATCCTCAGCTCATCGAGGCGGTGAAGCAGACGGCCAAGGACAGCGCGGCGGGCGACACGGCGCGCGCGCGGCGCACCCGCGACGGCTCCGTGCCCGTGAAATACTTCGCGCTGCTCCGCGACCCCGCCCAGCGCGACCCGCGCGGCTACATCCTCCCCGCGGACCAGCCCGACTTCCCCACCGCCACGAAGTTCGTCAACACCCTGATCAAGAACGGGGTCACGGTGCTCCGCGCGACACAGGACTTCGCCGTCGCCGGCACCCGGTATCCGGCGGGCTCGTACGTCGTGAAGACGGCCCAGGCGTTTCGCCCGCACGTCCTCGATATGTTCGAGCCGCAAGACCACCCGAACGACTTCCAGTATCCGGGCGGGCCGCCCATCCCGCCGTACGACAACGCCGGTTGGACGCTCGCCTATCAGATGGGCGTGCGGTTCGATCGCGTCCTCGACGGGTTCGACGGGCCGTTCGCGAAGATCGAGGGGCTCGCGGCGCCGCCGCCGGGCACGATCGCCGGCGCGGCCGGGGCCGCCGGCTTTCTGCTGAGCCACCTGGTGAACGACGCGGTAATCGCGACGAACCGGCTGCTCGCAAACCAGCAGGAGGTGTACTGGATCGCCCAGCCGGTCCAGGCGAACGGCAAGACGTATCCGGCGGGAACGATCTACATCCCCGCCACCCCGGCGGCGGTGTCCATGCTGAAGCAGTTCGCGAGCGAGCTGGGCCTCTCCTTCGAGGGCGTCTCCGCCGCGCCCGGCGGCGAGACGCTGCGCCTGCGCCCCGTGCGGATCGGCCTGTGGGACCGCTACGGCGGGTCGATTCCGTCCGGGTGGACGCGCTGGCTGCTCGAGCGGTTCGAGTTTCCGTTCGAGGTCGCGTATCCGGCGGCGCTCGACAGCGGCCGCCTCGCCGAGCGGTTCGACTTGCTCGTGCTCCCGGACGGTGCGCTGCCCGACAGCGACCGCGCCGAGCCGGGCGATTTCTTCGGGACGCCCCCCGACCCCCAACGCGTTCCGCCCGAGTACCGCGGCCGGCTGGGGCGCCTGACGGTCGCGAAGACAGTGCCTCAACTGCAGCAGTTCCTGAAGGACGGGGGCGCGATCGTCGCGATCGGCGGCTCGACGAGCATCGGGCGGCACGTGGGTCTCCCCATCGCCAGTCACCTGGTGCAGGACGGCAAGCCCCTGCCCCAGTCCCGGTTCTACGTGCCGGGGTCGGTGATGCAGGTGCGCGTGGACAACACGCGGCCGGTGGCATGGGGTATTCCCGATCGGGTGGACGTGTTCTTCGACGAGAGCCCGGTGTTCGCCCTCGGTCCCGGCGCCTACGGCCTCGGCCTGCGTCCCGTCGCCTGGTTCGAGAACGAGCGGCCGCTGCGCAGCGGCTGGGCGTGGGGCCAGCAGTATCTCAAGGACGGCGTCGCTGCGGTCGAAGCCCCGATGGGGGAGAAGGGCGGGAAGCTGTTCCTGTTCGGCCCCGAGATCCTGAACCGCGGCCAGCCGCACGGGACCTTCAAGTTCTTTTTCAACGCGATCTATCTCGCGCGTGCAACGTCGGCGGGACCTACGGCCGTCGGGACGGGATCCAAATAGCGGCGTGGGGGTCGAACACGACAGGGCCCTCGCGGTGGCGCCGCCGTGATCCAGCGCTGCTGGAACTCGGGGGACTCGAACCCGCTCATGCTCGCCTACCACGACCGCGAGTGGGGCGTGCCGCTGCACGGGGATCAGGCGCTGTTCGCGAAGCTCGTCCTCGACGCCTTTCAGGCGGGACTGTCGTGGGCCGTGATTCTGAACAAGCGGGCGCGGTTCCTCGAGGTGTTCGACGGCTTCGACCCCGAGCGCATGGCGCGCTACGACCGCCGCAAGATCGCCCAGCTCCTCCGGGACCCCGGGATCGTGCGCAACCGCCTGAAGGTCGAGGCTGCCGTGGCGAACGCGCGGATGTTCCTCGAGTTCCAGGAGCACGCAGGATCATTTGACGCCTTCCTGTGGGGCTTCGTCGGTGGGGTGCCCCGCCAGAACGTGCGCCGCACGCTCCGCCAGCTTCCGGCGCGCACCCGCGAGTCGGACCGGATGAGCGCGGCCCTCGTGGAGCGCGGCTTCCGGTTCGTCGGGCCGACCATCTGCTATGCCTTCATGCAGGCCGTCGGGATGGTGAACGACCACCTCGTGACGTGCTTTCGCTACGAGGAAGTGGAGCGGCTGGGCCGCTCGTGAGGAGCCGCGCCGAGCGCTAACTTCCTAGTCTCGCCCTACGCCAGGAGCACGCCGATGGCCCCGGTCTCACTCGAGCGGTTCGTGAAGCAGCTGGAGACGCTGCGGCAGGACATGGACGCGGGAAAGCTGAAGTCCGGCGACTACGATCAGCGCCTCGCGCGGTTGATCGGGGAGTTGCGGGAGCAGAAGCTCGACACCGATCGCACGGCGCTCGCGCAGGCGCTCGCGGACGCGCTGCGGCGCGGCGTCATCACGCCCGCCGTCAAGAGCCACATCGAGCGGCGCTTGGGGATCGACTAGGCCGTTACCTTCTGGAGCTCGGCCTCCACCCGCGCGCGCTCGACCGCCTCGCCGAGCGAGTCGAAGATCTCCTTCGCACGCTCCAGGTAGGCGCGGGCCTCTTCCCGCTGGCCGAGGCGCTCCCGGAACAGCCCGTACTCGAGGTACACCTGCGCCTCCATCGTCGGGGAGCGCTCGATCATGCGGCACAGCTCGATCGCCTGCTCGAAGAAGACGAAGCCCGTCTCGTCCTGCTGCTGGCAGCGGAGCTTGCCCATCAGCGTGTAGACCTGCACCAGCCGAAGCGTCGCGTTGCCGGCGATCGCGACCTGCTCGGCGCGCCGCATCTCCTCCTCCGCCTCGAGCAATCGCTCGTTCTCGAGGTGCAGCTCCGCCAGGTGGAGCCGGATGGACAGCTCGAGCCCGGGATCCCGCTCGCCCCGCTGAGCCCAGGCCAGCGCCTCGCGGTACGACGCCGACGCCGCCGCGTGGTGCCCGAGCTGCGCATCGAGCTGCCCCTGCGTGTTGAGCACCCGCGCCATCTCGTCGGCTGCGCCGACGGACTCGAAGCATTCCCGCGCCCGCCGCAGATGGTCGCCCGCCGCCGCGAGGTCTCCCAGCCGGCGCGCCAGCACGCCATGCTGGCGCTCCAGCCGGCCGATCGAGCGCGGATCCGCCGACGCCTCCGCGAGCCGTTGCCCGCGCGCGTACCACGCCTGCGCCCCCGTCCACTGCCCCTGTGCCAGCGCCAAATCCCCCATCCCCTCGCAGGCGGCGATCGCCGCCGCCTGGTCGAACTCCGCCTCGGCGAGCGCGAGGGCGCGCTGGAAGTGGCGCGCACCCTCGGTGTAGCCCCCGAGCGTGACGCACAGCTGCCCAAGCGAGCGGAGCGACTCGATTTCGGGGCGACGGAGGTGCAGCGCCTCGGAGACGCCCAGCGCCACCTCGTACCACGCCCGCGCCTGGGTACGCCGGCCCCCCGCTTCCTCGAGCCGTCCCGCCTTGAGCAGCGCCGCCACCGCGCCTGCTCCGTCGCCGCGCTGCTGGCACTCGAGCGCCTCCACATATGCCTTGTACAGCGCCTTGAGATGCTCCGTGATCCTGTGGAAAGCCAACGGCATACGGCGCCGCAATTCGTCCGGCTGGAAGCCCCGCTTGCCCAGCGTGAGATACGGTCCGGAGCTCGACCACAGCGTCCGCTCGTCGGGCTGGGAAATCGAGACCAGCAGGGCCCGCAGGGGCGCGAGCGCCTCGAGTTCGGGGAGGAGCGCGAGGGCCTTCTCGACGCGCACGGGGGGAAGCACCGCCGCGCTCACAGCCCGTATTCCTTCATTTTGCGCGTGAGCGTGTTGCGGTGGATGCCGAGGAGCTCCGCCGCCGCGCCGATCTGCCCGCCGGTGGTCGCGAGGACCCGGGCGATGTGGCGCGCCTCGACCTCCGCGAGGGTGAGTAACGGGCCCTGGGGCCGGTCGGGGAGCGCGGCCTCCTCGCCGCGCAGCTCGTCGGGAAGGTGCTCCACCCGCAGCGTCGGGTCCGTCGCGACGATCACCGCGCGCTCGATCACGTTGCGCAGCTCGCGCACGTTGCCCACCCAGGCATGGTTGCGAAGCAGCTCGAGCGCCCCGTCCGAGATCGCGGTGATGCGCTTCCCGTACCGCTCGGCGAACTGGCGCACGAAGAAGGCGGCGAGGAGCACAAGATCCTCCCCCCGCTCGGCAAGCCTCGGGAGATCGACTATGACGACGGCGAGGCGGTAGTACAGGTCTTCGCGGAATCGGCCCTGGGCGATCGCCTCCTTCAGATCGCGGTTTGTCGCGGCGATCAGCCGGACATCCACCGGGATCGTGTCGCCGCCGCCCACCCGCTCGATCTCCCGCTCCTGCACGGCGCGCAGGATCTTCGCCTGGAGCGCGAGGCTCATGTCCGCGATCTCGTCGAGGAACAGGGTCCCGCCGACCGCATGCTCGAACCGGCCGATCTTGCGCATGATGGCGCCGGTGAACGCGCCTTTCTCATGTCCGAACAATTCGCTCTCGAGCAAGTTCTCCGGGATCGCGGCGCAGTTGACGGCAACGAACGGACCCGACGCCTTAGGCCCGTTCAGGTGAATGGCGCGGGCGACGACCTCCTTTCCCGTTCCCGAGTCCCCCCGAATCAGCACGGTCGCGGTGCTCGCCGCGACCCGCGCCATCAGCTTGTAGACCTCGACCATCGCGGGGCTCTGCCCGACCAGAGCGTATTGGCCAACCGCGTCGTGCTCCACGGCGGGCAGCGGGATCGGAACCTCGGCGCCAGCCGAGCTCGCCCGGCGCAGCGCCCCCAGGAAGGCCTCTCGGCGCATCGGCAAGGCGAGCACGTCGAGTACGCCGAGCTTCTCCGCCCGCAGCACAAAACCCATCGAGGGACGATCGGCGACGGCGAGCAGCCTCGGGCCTCCTGCCGCGCCGCGCAGCGCGTCCGCCCACCACGCCAACTCCTGGTCCGCGTGCTCGCCCAAGACGGCGAGCACCAGGTCCCACTGCCCGCCGGCGAGCTGGCGCACCGCGCGGGGCAGGTCCGGGGCGTACTCGATCTCGGCGCGACCGTCCCCGGCCCATTGCCTGCAGCTCTGCGCCACGCCGCCGGCTTCCCCCCCAACCGCAAGAACCCGCAGCGTGCGCAACTCGTCCCTACGCGGCGCGACGGGCGGGAGGGAGGGTTTCATGGACACCGCTCGAGTCACCCAGTCGCTCCCGCGCCCAGATACCGCGCAACCAGCACGAGTGCATCATCCGTGCCTTTGCCGTAGCGCGCGAGGATGTCGTCGGCGAGCTGTTGCGGCGACGCGTCGGCCGACACGCCATCCGCGAAGCCGCTTCTGACGCCGTCGGTAGCGAAGATCATGGTGTCCCCGGGGGACACCGGAACGACGTGCGGCCGCAACTCCGGGAGCTCCGAGCCGACGATGCCGCCCCGAGTGACCAGGCTGTCGCGCGAGGAGCGGCGCCCCCCGTCCGTGGAGAGCAGCACGCCCTCCACGTTGCCCACGCCCAGCCAGGTCAGCGAGCGCGCGATGGCGCTGAAAACGGCGACACTCATCACCACGCCGCGCGTGCCGTGGAGCGCCTCGTGGCAGCGTTGCAGCAGCTGCGGGAGGGATTCGGCCGCGTGACGGTCCAACGCAGCGACCGCTTTGCGCGCCGCGAGCGCGGCCTCGGCGCCGTGCCCGAGCCCGTCGACGACGCCGACGAGCACGCCGTGATCCACCGGCCGGACCACGTGGAGGTCGCCCGATTCCGCCTCGCCCGCGAGCGCGAGGGTCGCCACGCCCCAGCGGATAAGGGGGGAGGCGGAGGCGCGCACGGAAGCTTCACCCATTCAGCCGGCGCCATTTCCGCATGGTCACGGTCGTTCCCTTTCCGACGCTGGAAGCGACTTCGAAATCGTCCATGAGGCGCCGCGCCCCCGGCAGGCCCAGTCCCAGGCCACCGGACGTGGAAAAGCCGTCCTGCATCGCGCGGTCCACATCGGGAATCCCGGGCCCCTGATCCTGCGCGACCACGACGACGGCGTGCCGGTCGCCGTTCGTCTCGAGGCTCAGCGCGACCTGGCCGCGCTTCGCGTACATCAGGATGTTGCGCGCGATCTCGGAGATGGCGGCCGCGATGACGGTCTGGTCGCCGCTCGAGAACCCGGCTCCGGCCGCGAGTTCCCGCCCCTTTTGACGGGCCGTCACGACGTCCACGTCGGACCCGATCGCTACCCGCAGCTCGTCAGCCACGCTGGCTCCGCCCCGGCGCACGCTTCTCGTCGATCCGCTCCTGCGCGTGCGTGTCGAGGAAGGTGAGCCCTTCCTCGAGATCGAGCGCGGTCGCGACGCCCTTGAGAGTCAAGCCGAGCTGGACCATCGCGAACGCGACCTCGGGCTGGATGCCGACGATCACGGTTTCGGCGCCGCGCAGCCGGGCCATGTGCGCGATGTCTCGCAGGGTCCGGACGGCGAACGAGTCCATCACGTCGAGCGCCGTCACATCCACGATCACGCCCCGCGCCCGGAACCGCCCGACCCGCTCGATCAACGCTTCCCGCAGCTGGGACAGGTCCGCGTCGGTCAGCGCCGATTGAATGGACGCGATCAGGTAGTGGCCCTGCTTCAAGATTGGGACTTCCACCACGCCCTCCCGGCTTACGAAGTGGGGTGCGGGCTCACGCCCTCGAGACCGGGTCGTCGAGCGGCACCACCTTGTAACCCAGGAGTCGCTCCGCCTCTTCGATGCCGCCCTGGAGGTCGCCGACCGTGGCCATCTCGCTCAGGTCGACGCCGATCGTCACGAGCGTCTGCGCGATCTCGGGCGAGAGGCCGGTGACGATCACCATCGCGCCGAGCAGCCGCGACGCCTCGACCGTCTGGACGAGGTGGTTCGCGACGTTCGAGTCCATGGCGGCCACCCCGGTGATGTCGATCACGACGACCTTCGCGCGGTTCGTCCGGATCGCGCGGAGCAGCTGCTCGGTGAGCTGGCGCGCGCGCTGCGGGTCGATCACGCCGATGATCGGCAGAATCAGCAGCCGCTCGCGCACCTGCAGCACCGGCGTCGACAGCTCGCGGATCGCTTCCTGCTGCTGCCGGATAACGCGCTCGCGCTCCTGCACGAAGCCCACCGCCACCGTGTTCGCGATCCGGTTCGCCGCAGGCTCGTAGGCGTCAAGAATCCGATGCAGCTTGTCGAAGTCCTCGTGGTACTTCGCGAACAGCGAGCGGGCGAGCACGTCCCGCAACAGCAGTACGATGCCGACGACTTCGTGCGTCTCGACGCCCCGCGGGATGATGCGCTCGGACAGGTTGCGCGCGTAGGCCTGCAGCGCCTCGAAGGTCCCTGTCTCCAACGCCTCGACGTAGTTGTCGTACACCGAGGTCGCCTCGGCGAAGATCTCCTCCTCGTTCATGGCGGTGAGAAGCTGGGCCTTGGTGATGCGCCGCGCCCACTCCTCGCGTAGCTGGGTCCGGTTCTGACGCAGGTGCGCCACCAGCTCGCGCAGGAGCGTGGCCGTGTCCTGGGACAGCCGGGGCAAGCCGCCGGGCGGAGACTCCCGGTCCTTCGACCTGGTGGCCATGGCTCCATTCCTGAGCTGACGAATGTTGCTCTCGCGCAACGGCAAGGCTAGTGCCAACGCCAGACCCGGACTGGGCTGGCCTATGTCGTTGATCAGTAATTTGTTGGACAGATGGCGCGGGCGCCGTCACTACGTTGCTGCAACAAATCGGGGCGGCGACACGTTGCACGCTGCACCACAATTGTGCTGCAGACGACGCGGGGAGCGGCGTGCGGTCCGCTCCCCGCGCCATGAGGTCTCAATCGCGGGCTACCTCCTTTCGGTTGCAGCAAAGCTCACTTGTCTCATCTCGCTCGCGACAGCGGCCGCGGGCAGCTTCCCGCGCTCCCAACCCGCACCCGCATAAGGCGGACCGGCGGGGTGACGCGACTCACCTCTCGGATAGTGCGGCCGCGAAGGCGCTGGCCTGTCGTGCCCGTGGGACGGCCGCCACAGGTGTCTCGTCCAAGCTCGCGCCGTCACACAGCACCTCCGCGATGCGCGCCGCCGCCCGGCCGTCCCAGCGCTCGATCACCGGGCGGGCCGGCGAGCGGCGCGCGATGGCGCGCTCCGCCGCCGCGAGAATGACGTCGCGGCGCGGCAACACGAGCCGGTTCGTACCGTGCGTGCAGGTAATCGGCCGCTCGGTGTTCGCGCGCACGGTGAGGCAGGGAACGCCGAGGAACGTCGTCTCCTCCTGGAGCCCGCCCGAATCGGTCACCACCAGGTGGGCCCCGGCGACCAGCCCGAGCATCTCGAGGTAGCCGAGCGGCTCCACCAGCCGCAGGTCGGCCTCCCCCGCAGGGCGAAAGCCCAGCGTGTCGATGCGGGCGCGGGTTCGCGGATGGACGGCGAACCGAACGGCCACCCTCTCGGCCAGTCGCCCCAGCGCCTCGAGCAGTTCGCGCAGCACGGACGGGTCGTCGACGTTGCTCGGGCGGTGCAGCGTCACCACCGCGTACGGGCGACCGGCCACGCCCTGCCGGGCGGGCGCGTCGAGCGCGACCGCCTGCGGTAACGCCCAGCACAGCGTGTCGATCATGACGTTCCCGACGAAGTGCAGGCGATCCGCGGGAATCCCCTCGGCGACCAGGTTGTCCCCCGCGTCGCGCGACGGCATGAACAGCAGATCCGACAGGCGGTCGGTCACGACCCGGTTGATCTCCTCGGGCATCGTCCAGTCTCCGCTGCGGAGGCCCGCCTCCACGTGGCCGACGCGCAGCCCGAGCTTCGCGGCGACCAGAGCCGCGGCCAGCGTGGAGTTCACGTCGCCGTACACGAGCACCACGTCGGGGCGCCGCTGGCCCAGGATCGGCTCGAGTCGCTGCATCACGCCCGCGGTCTGCTGTGCGTGCGTGCCCGAGCCGACGCCCAGGTGGTGGTCGGGCGCGGGGATCCACAGCTCCTCGAAAAACGCGTTCGACATCTCCGGATCGTAGTGCTGACCGGTGTGCACGATGACGTGCTCGGCCCCGCGTTTCACGAGCTCGCGGTCCACAGGCGCGAGCTTCATGAAGTTGGGCCGGGCCCCGACGACCGACAGGATCCGCATGGTCAGAACAGCCGCGTGATGCCGTACACCGCGGCCGGCAGCGTCACCAGAATACCGACGATCCGCCAAGTGGACTCAGGGTCATGCCGGACCACGCGCGGCACGAAGATCTGGTCGCCGCTGTGCAGGCGCATCTGGTCGATCGTCATGCCCCGGGCGACCGCCTGCTGCAGCCGCTCTCCGGCCCACAGCGGCGCGCCGTCGCGCTCGATGCGCGCGCCCGTGAACTTTGCCTCGCGGGTCGGGCCGCCCGCCGCCATCATCGCGTCCGGGAGCACGGCGTCGGCGGGCACCGCGTAGAACCCCGGGTGCTCCACTTCACCCAGGATCGAGAGCCGGACCAGTGCCCGGGCGTGGATCGGCGTGCTCTTGAAGTAGCGCCCGAGGCGCTGTGCGAGGTAGGACGCGATGTCGGCCCGCCGGACACCGGCAAGCGGAATCTCCCCGACGACCGGCAGCACGAGCGTCGGGCCGGGGACCACCGTGAAGGTGCCGGTGAACTGTTGCTCTCCTTCGACCTGCAGCAGGATCGGGTCGCCCGCCTGAAAGTCGCTCTCCGGGACCTGCGCCCGCGCCCCGCCCGGGAGCGCGACCGCCACCACCGTCAGCGCCGCCAGGCGCAGCAGCCGTGCCTCCATATTCCACCTCATTCCACCGTGACGCTCTTCGCCAGGTTGCGCGGCCGATCCACGTCACAGCCGCGCAGCACGGCGATGTGATAGGCGAGGAGCTGGAGCGGTATGACCGTGACCAGCGGCGAGAGGAGCGGCGGGCTCGCGGGCACGCACAGCTGGTGATCGACGAGGTGACGCAGGTCGCCGTTCCCCTCGCTCGTGACCGCGATGATGCGACCGCCTCGCGCCTTCACCTCCTGCATGCTGGACAGCACCTTCGGATACACGTGGTCCTTGGGCGCGAGGAACACGACGGGCATGTTCGCGTCGATCAGCGCGATCGGCCCGTGCTTCATCTCCGCCGCCGGATAGCCCTCGGCGTGGATGTAGGAGATCTCCTTGAGCTTGAGCGCCCCCTCGAGCGCTACCGGGAAGTTCATCCCGCGGCCGAGGTAGAGCGCGTTGCACGCGTCGGCGTAGCGCTCGGCGAGCCGCTTGACCACCGGCTCGAGCTCGAGCGCCCGCGCGACGAGGTCCGGGAGCCCGGCGAGCTGCTCCACGAGTCGCCGCCCGTCCTCGACCGGGAGCCCCCGCTGCCGGCCGAGGTACAGCCCGAGCAGGAGCAGCGCGACGAGCTGCGACGTGAAGGCCTTCGTGGACGCGACGCCGACCTCCGGACCCGCGTGCAGGTAGATGCCGCCGTCCGCCTCACGCGCGATCGTCGAGCCCACGACGTTGACGAGGCCGACCACCGTCGATCCCGTCGCCTTCGCGGCGCGCAGCGCCTCCAGCGTGTCCGCGGTCTCCCCCGACTGCGAGATCGCGATCGTCAGCGTCCCGGGCACGCGCAGCTGGCGCCCGTAGCGGTACTCCGACGCGTACTCGACCAACACCGGGATGCCGGCCAGCTCTTCGAGGACGTGCCGCCCCACGAGCCCCGCGTGCCACGAGGTGCCGCACGCCACGATCACGATGCGCTGGATCTGTGCGCACTGCGTCGGCGCGAGGTTGAGCCCGTTCAGCCGCGCGGTCCCTTCCGCGGGCAGCAGCCGACCGCGTAGGGTGCTCCGCACCGTGTCCGCCTGCTCGCAGATCTCCTTCAACATGAAGTGCGGGTAGCCCCCGAGGGCGAGCGCGTCCAAGTCCCACTCGATGTCGTCCACCGCGCGCTCCTGCTCCCGGGCCTCGCGGTCGAGAATGCGGTAGCCCTCCCGCGTCACCACGGCGACGTCGCCGTCGGCCAGGTAGACGACTGAGCGGGTATGGGTGAGCACGGCACTCGCGTCCGACGCGATCACAAACTGACCGTCGCCGACGCCCAGCAGGACCGGCGAGCCGCGCCGGGCGACGACGATCTTCTGGGGATCGGCGTCGCAGATCACGGCGAGGCCATACGTACCCTCGACGTGAGCGAGCGCGGCGATGACCCGCTCTTCGAGCGTCTCGCCCGCCGACTCCTCGATCAGGTGGGCCAGCGTCTCGGTGTCGGTCTCGGTCGCAAAGCGGTGCCCTTCCCGCTCGAGCCGGGCGCGCAGCAGGTCCGCATTCTCGACGATGCCGTTGTGCACGAGCGCGACACTGCCAGTGCAGTCGGTGTGGGGATGCGCGTTGCGCTCGCTGGGCGCGCCGTGCGTCGCCCAGCGCGTGTGTCCGATGCCGCAGGTGCCCCGCAACGGCGCCCCCGCGAGCTCCTCCTCGAGCCGGTGGATGCGCCCCGCCAGCTTGCGCGTCTCCACGCCGCGGCCGTTCAGCACGGCCACGCCCGCAGAGTCGTAACCCCGATATTCCAGTCGGGTCAGCCCCTCCAGCAGGACGGGGACGGCGTCCTTCGGCCCGACGTATCCCACAATGCCGCACATCGTCAGGTACCCTGCCGTCTGACTTCGAGAAGAGGCTTTCCGGTCACCGCGAGTCCGAACCGCGCGAGCTGCGCCAGTGTCTCGTTCCCGACGCCCACGGTGACGCCCCTCACCGTCAGGATGACCGCGCCGCACTGCTCGCAGGTCCGGACGCCGCACCGCCGGGCAGGCGGACGCCGCGCCCCGCCGCCACTGTTGCGGCCTTCGCACGCTTGGCACAGCATGCGCGATTCTCGAGCCGGGTACCGCTTCACAAGGTGGTCTCCCGGCACGTTCGGCACTTCAAGTTTGAGGCCCGAAGCGCCGGAGCCCCTGTCGCGCCGGCGTCTAGTGCTCGTCGGCACAACGCGTTAGCGCGATGCAGCGGGCCGGGAAACCGCCTTCAACACAAACCCTCTACGTTGCGCGGACGCCGCACCCCGCCGCGTCGGGTCTGCGGAGCGCGCCAGCACGCGGCACTGCACGCCCCGCAAGGCTGTCCAATGTCGGCGGCCCCAGGTTTGCAGGCTGAAACCGCATGTCGCAGCGAACCTTCATGACCAGGGTGTCGAGGACAGCCAAATGAGCGACCGAATCCCACGGGCGGGACTGCCGCTGGCGCTTCTCGCCGGGGATGCCGAGGAGGCCATGCACTGGCTCACGACCCTACTCGAGTCGGCGGGGTACGCGCTGCTCCGGGAGCGCTCCGGGCGCCATGCGCTGGAGCGGGCCCGCAACACCGAGCCGGACGTGGTGATCGTCGAGGCTGACCTTCCGGACATGCCGGGGGCCGAGCTCTGTCAACTCTTGCGCGGCGATCCGCGCATCAGCGGGAGCACGCCAATCCTCTTGTGCGTGGGGGAGCAGGGCTCCCGTGAGCTGCGGCTGGCGGCGCTGCGCGCCGGTGCCTGGGAGTGCATCGTCCCGCCGCACGACGCGGACGAGATCCTGCTCAAGATCGGCGCCTACGTGCGCGCCAAGCTCGACGCTGACCGGGCGCGTGTCGAGGGCCTGCTGGATCCCGTCACGGGGCTCTACAACCGGCAGGGGCTCGCGCGCCGCGCCCGGGAGCTCGGATCGCAGGCCTTCCGCGAGCATGGCCCGCTCGCGTGTCTGGCGCTGGCCCTGGACCTGGACCTGGAGGCAGCGGAGCCCGTCCCGGCGGAACAGGGTCGAGTGGGCCCTGCGACCGCCGTGGTGCGCTGCGTGCAGGCGCTCAAATCTTCGGCCCGGCTGTCGGACGTCATCGGCCGGCTGAGCGCCATGGAGTTCGCGGTGCTCGCCCCGGGCACAGACGACTCCGGAGCGCGGCGGCTCGCAGAGCGACTGGCTGGCACCCTGCAGGGGAATGCCGACGCGCAGCCCCAGCTGCGGGTGCGCTGCGGCTACGATGCCGTGGCGAACCTCGGCTATGCGCCGATCGAGCCGGTGGAGTTGTTGGTACGTGCCTCCGCGGCCCTCCGCACCGGGAAGGCGGAGGCCGGCTGGTGGCTGCGACGCTTCGACGGAGGCGCCGCCACCGCGCCGTCCTAAACGAGCAGCGGTCGACCCTTCGCCCGCCCGCCGTCCTCATCCATGGCTTCGTAGCCCGGCAGATAGTACGAGTAGTAGCGGTAGGAGGCTCCCGAGGGAACGTCGTTGAGGATCGCTCCGAGCAGGCGGACGGGCAGTCGCTGGAGCACTTCGAGCTTGGTCGCCGCCGCGTCGCGGTGGCTATAGCCGGTGCGGAGCACCAGCACGAGGTTGCCGGCCAGGGTGCCGAGAATCAGCGGGTCCACTCCGGCGGCGAGCGGCGGGCTGTCGATCACAATGACATCGTAATTCGAGCGCAGCGTCGCGACGACCTGCGACATCGCCGCCGAGCCCAGCAGTTCGGGCGCGTTGTACGCGCGCGTGCCGCACCCGATCAACGAAAACGACGGATAGGGCGTGCCCTGCACGACCGCCTCGAGCGCGGCCTCGCCGCGCAGGAAGTCGGTCAGCCCAGGCCGGCGCCGGGCGCTGAGCCGGCGGTGCAGCACACCGCGGCGGATATCCGCATCGACCGCCAGCGTGCGGTGCCCACCCTCCGCGAACGTGTGCGCGAGGTTCGCCACGATGAAGGACTTCCCGTCCCCCGGGCCCGGGCTGGTGACGGTGACGACTACCGGGCCGGCGGTGCCGTGGGCGTACACCAGGTTCAGGCAGACGCCGCGCAGCGCTTCCACGACTTGGGCGACGTCCTCCGGCGGGCGCGCCCCGCCGTTCTTGTCCGGGCGCACCCGCGACCGCAGGTGGGGCACCGCACCCAGGATCGCGAGCCCCATCTCCCGCGATACCTGCTCGGGGTAGCGAACCCGTGGGTCCACCCGATCGAGCAGGACCGACCCCACGACGGCGAGCCCCAGACTCGCGCAGAAGGCGAGCAGGACGACGCGCGGGGCTGTGTTCTTCACCGGCAGGCGCGGCATGACGGCCGCATCGAGAATGCGCACGTCGGGCACGGCGCTCGCCTCAGCCAGCTGCGCTTCCTCGTACCGTTGCTGCAGGGAGGTATAAAGATTCTCCGCGAGGGTCACGCCGCGGCGCAGCCGCGCCTCCTCGATCGCGCGCGGGGGGATCTGGCGGAGGTTCCGGGAGTCGACGTCGAGGCGCCGTCCGAGGTCCACTTCGCGCGCCGCGAGCTCGCCGACCAGGGCGCGCGCGAGCGCGGGGATGGTCTGCCGCTCGAGCGTGGCGATCTCCCCCGCGAGCCGCTGCACCGGCGGGTAGTCGTCCGAGTAGCGATACCGCAGGGCGCGCAGCTCGGCTCGTTTGGACGTGAGCTCCCTGAGCGACTGCGAGAGCTCGCCGCTGCGCTGGACTGACCCGATCACGGCGAGCGCGTCCGCCGACAGCCCGGAATCGCCTGCCTGCGCGAGCAGCCGCCCGAGCGCCTCGCGGTCGCGCTGGGTCTGCTCCCGCTCGAGCTGCACATCGAAGAAGTTCGCGAACACGGGATCGCGCCCGCCGGGTGCGGCCACGCCGGATCCCGCCCCGCCAGGCGCGCCCAGCGGCGCCGGCGCCGGTCGATCGGTCGGCAACGTGATCGTCTCCACCCGGAAGGTCTCCAGCCCGCGCTCGGCCTCCTGCAGGTTCTGCTGCGCCTGCTGCACCTGCTGGCTCAGGATCTTGGTGAGCTCGCTGACCTTCTGGCGCTTCAGATCAGCGGCGACCGCGACGTAGCGCTTCGCCACCGCGTTGACGACGGCGGTGATCCGCGTCGGATCCGGACCGTGCAACTCGACGCGCAGGAAGTTCCCGTTCATGTCCGTCCGCACGTCGAGCGCCTCCGCCAGGCGACCAGCGGCGTCGCGGAGCGTGCTCAACGTGAACTCGACCCCGCGCCCGGGGACGAGCGCGCCGGCAGCCGGGGCCCACTGAAACCCCAGTCGGGTCCCCACCGAATCGCCCAGCGCGCCGCGCTCGAGCTCGATGCCGTCGTCCGTGGCGAGGGTGTACGCCCGCCCCGACTCGTCCACGGTGAAGCGGTACGTCCCGGGCCGGTACTCGTCGGCGACGCGGAGCGTCGCGAGAACCCGGGCGTCTGCAATCGAACCGGGCTCGACGAACAGCCGTTCATCGCGCACCACTTGGTCCAGTACGACGTAGGACTTGAGTAGATCCACCCACGCCTCAGGGTCGAGCAGCTGACCCGGGCGGATCGGCGTCGGCCCCCGGTCCGCACCCCGCCGGTCGGCCACATCGATCCAGATTCTGGCCTGGGCGGCGTACTCGGGGTCGACGAACCGCGTGGCGCCGATCCCGGCAGCCGTCCCGACCAGGGTGACGGCCGCGACCAGCCACTTGTAGCGCAGCAGCGCGCTCAGGACGCGACGCCAATCGAGTCCGCTGTCGGGCTCCGCGAAGTTCAGCTCAGCGACGGCCGGGCGTACCCCCACGGAGGCAGCACCGAGCGGCGTTCCCCGAGGTGTAGGCAGGTTGCTGTTCGTCATGGGAACGACATTCCTCTCTCTGATGGGAACGACATTCCTCTTCCGCACGGCGCGGTGCAGCGCTCGCGCCTCGCCACCCCTCAGCAAGTCCGGTACCGCGCACCGCACCCCGCCGCCAGCCTCGCGGGTACTGGCATGCCCTAAATCGGTGCGGTGTGGAGCGGCGAGCGGATGCAGGTTGGTGCGACCGGGACGCTGGCGCGACGGGGTCGGTCGCGCGTTCGTGCCCATTCCGCGGAAATCTGCGCCGCTGCGAGGCCGCGACATGCTGGCCCGAATGCTGCGTAGCAGCAGTGCGAACGCAACTCGGAATGGCCCGATGTCCACGCCCCTGGCACACAACGACTTCAGCCGGCCCAGCTCGCGAGACGAAGCCAAAGATATGTCGGCCCTGCTCCCCATCGGGCCCGACGCCAAGGCGCAGGTGCGGATTCTGATCGTAGACGACGAGCACACGCTGCGCGAGAGCTGCGCGCGCATGTGCCAACAAGAAGGCTACGACGTGACGACCTGCGGGCGCGGACAGGAGGCGCTCGAGCTTGTGAAGCGGCGCGGCTTCGACATCGTCCTCGTGGACCTGTACATGTCGCAGGTTGACGGGCTGACGCTGCTCCGGTCGGCGCTTGCGACCAATCGCGACACGATGGTGATCGTGATGACCGGCAATCCCAGCGTCGACTCGAGCGTCGAGGCGCTGCGGCAGGGCGCGTTCGACTATCTCCCGAAGCCGTTCTCCCCGGCGCACCTCCAGGTGCTGATCGGGCGGGCGGTGCACACGCTGCTGATCGCCCGCGAGACGCGCGAGCAGCAGGCGGAGCTCGAGCGGCGGCATGCGCATTCGGACAAGATCACCCTGCTCGGGACGGCACCGGCATTCCGCCGCGCGATTGAGCTGGCGCGCAAGGTGGCTCCGACCGACGCCTCGGTCTTCATCACCGGGGAGAGCGGGAGCGGCAAGGAGATAATCGCGCAGTTCATCCATCACCACAGCCGGCGCTCCAGCCGGCCGTTCGTCGCGGTCAATTGCGCCGCCCTGCCCGAGGGCCTGCTGGAGTCGGAGATGTTCGGCCACCGCAAGGGCGCCTTTACCGGCGCGGTACGGGACAAGCCCGGCCTGCTCGAGGCGGCAAACGGCGGCACGCTGTTCCTGGACGAGCTGGTCGAGATGTCCAATCCGATCCAGGCGAAGCTGTTACGCGTGATCCAGGACGGCGTCGTGCGCCGCGTGGGGAGCGAGAGCACCGACGCGGTCGTCAACGTCCGGTTCATCGCCGCGACCAACAGCGACCCCGAGGCGGCTGTGAAAGCGGGGGAGCTGCGGGAGGACCTGTACTACCGCCTGCGGGTCGTGCCGATGCACGTCCCGCCGCTGCGCGAGCGGCCGGAGGACGTCCCGCTGCTCGCGAACTATTTCCTCTCGACCTATTGGGTCCGCCACCGCAACAAGGGCGCGCCCTTCCCCAAGCTCACCGACGCGGCGATCCGCGCCCTGTGCGTGCACCCGTGGCGCGGCAACGTGCGCGAGCTGCAGAACGTCATCGAGCACCTGGCGGTGATCGCCGAGCCGGGAGCCGAGATCCGGCCGGAGGAGCTGAACCTGACGGGCGAGGTGGAGCCCGGAGCGACCGCGAACCCCGCCTCGCTCATCTCGACCCTGTTGGAGGAGAGCTACCACGTCGCGCGCGACCGCGTGATCGCGCAGTTCGAGCTGCAGTATCTCACCTGGCTCGTCAACCGAGCGGGGGGGAACATGTCCAAGGCCGCGCGCGTCGCGGGCGTGGACCGCACCACGCTGTACCGACTGATGGAGCGCCACGGGCTGCAACGCGGGCCGAGCACGGGCTGGGTGATCGAGCGCGAACAGGCGCCGGTCCCCGCGTCCGCGCCGCCGGCGGCGGAGGCCACGTCGGGCACTCCGGTCGCGCAGGTTCCGTGACGCCCGAGGGAGTGACCCCATGAGCACGAGCGCCGCCGCGCAGGTCCGGCGGCCCGCTCCGGCGAGGCGGGCGGTCTCGGCGGGACCGCACCCCGAGGCCGAGCCGCGCGACCTCGCCGACTGCCTCGCGGGGCCGAACGGGCTCGACCTCGTCGTGGAGATGGCGCACGATCTCCGCTCACCGCTCACGGCGATTCTGTTTCTCACTGAGCAACTCAAGGCTGGCCAGAACGGCCCGGTCAACGACGACCAGCGGCGCGGCCTCGGGCTCATCTATAGCGCGGCGTTGTCGCTCTGCGCCACGGCGAGCGACGTCCTGGAGCTCGCCCGGGGCGGAAGCCGGCTGGTGGACCGCGAGCCGGCGCCGTTCTCGCTGGTCGAGGTGTTCACGTCGGTCCGCAGCATGATCCTGCCCATCGCCGCGGAGAAGGGACTCGAGGTGCGGCTGGTGCAGCCGGTGGAGGAGCGGCGGATCGGCCACGCGCGGGCGCTTTCCCGGGTGTTGTTGAACCTCGCGACGAACGCGGTCAAGTTCACCGACCAGGGCTACATCGAGATCACGGGCCGGCCGGTCGACTCCACGACACGGCTCGAGTTCTCGGTGCGCGACTCCGGTCCCGGCATCGAGCCGGAGGCGTTGCGGGTCCTGTACCAGCCGTTCCGCAGGAGCCCTTCGGGGCCCGAGCAGCACTTTTCGAGCTCGGGGCTCGGCCTCGTGATCTGCCGCAAGCTCGTCAAGGCCATGGGGTCGCGGCTGCAGGTCGAAACGAGCCCAGGCTCCGGGACGCGCTTCCTCTTCCGGCTGGACCTCCCGCCCGCCGAGGCCTTGGCTTGACCATGCCGCGCGTCGTGGCCCGGTTCCCGCACCAGTCTGGCGAGCGCCGTCCGGCGCCGGCGCGGTCTTCCGGCGAGCGGCGGGCGATAGGGCTCGTCCATGCGGCTCCGGTCGGCCCGCTCGATCGAGAGCGATGGGGTCGGCGCCTGTTCAACGTCATCGTGGCGGCCGTCGGCATCTGCGTCTTGGGGCCGCTGATGGTCGGCATCGCCGCACTGATCAAGCTCACCTCGCGCGGCTCCGTGCTCTTCAAGCAGGCGCGGATCGGCCTCGACCGGCGAGCGCTGTCGCGCGCCGGCGGGAACACCCGGCGTCAGATCGATCTCGGCGGCAAGCCGTTCACGATGTACAAGTTCCGCACCATGCATCCGGACTCCGATAACCGCGACCGGCAGGTCTGGGCGCGGCCGAATGACGAGCGGGTGACCCCGATCGGGCGCGCGCTCCGCAGGTTCCGGCTCGATGAGTTGCCGCAGCTGTTCAACGTGCTGAAGGGCGAAATGAACATCGTGGGCCCCCGGCCCGAGCAGCCGGCGATCTTCGTCTACCTGCGCGAGCAGCTCGAGGGTTACCAGCGCCGCCAACGGGTCCGGCCGGGCATCACCGGCTGGGCGCAGATCAACCAGAGCTACGACCGGTCGGTCGACGACGTGCGGCGCAAGCTCGCGTTCGATCTCGAGTACGTCCGGTACCAATCCGCGTTCGCGGACCTGAAGATCATGCTCCGGACCGTCCCCGTCATGGTGTTCCGGCGCGGCGGCTGGTGAAGACGCTGCTCATCTGCCACCACGACGAGCCGCTCAACCGGGTCGGCGTGGCGCGTTGGTTGGGCTCCTTCTCGGACCTGGTCGGCATCGTCGAGATCCGTGAGCCCGCGCGGCGCCTGCGGCTGCGCATCCAGCGCGAGATCCGTCGCGTCGGGCCCCTCCGCTTCCTCGACGTGCTCGCCTTTCGACTGTTCCAGCGGCTGCTCCTCGCCGCGAAGGACCGCGCCTGGCAGGCCCGCGCGCTCGAGCGGCTGTGCGCCGCGTACCCGCCGCTCCGCCCACAGACCCCCGTGCTCACGACCTCCAGTCCGAACAGCTCCGAGGCGACGGCTTTCATCCGCCGGCTCGGTCCCGACCTCGCGCTGGCCCGTTGCAAGAGCCTGCTCCGCAAGGAGGTCTTTACGCTGCCGGCGGCCGGGACGTTCGTCCTGCATCCGGGGATCTGTCCGGAGTACCGCAACGCGCACGGCTGCTTTTGGGCGCTCGCGAACGGCGACATCGACAAGGTTGGGGCGACCCTGCTCCGGATCGACGAGGGGATCGACACGGGCCCCGTGTACGGCTACTTCAGCTACGCGTACGACGAGGTCACGGAGTCGTCGTTCGTGATTCACAACCGCGTGGTGCTCGACAACCTCGATGCGATCCGGTACCGCCTGATCGACGTGTTCGAGGGGCGGGCGATCCCGCTCGACACGGCGCAGCGCGCGTCCGCCGAGTGGGGCCAGCCGTGGCTCACGAAGCATCTGCGCTGGAAGCAGCGCGCGCGCAGGAGGCGCCGTGAGAGCGCTTGCCCTGCTGTATCATGACGTCGTGGAGGGGGACGATTGGGACGCCACCGGCTTTCCCGGTCCCGCCCCCGCGAGCTACAAGCTCGAGCGCCGCAACTTCGAGAGTCACCTCGCCGCCGTGTCCACCGCAGCCGCGCGCCGCGGCACCGTGTCCGACCTGCTGCGGGGCGGCGACGAGGAGCCTCCCGTTCTGCTGACGTTCGACGACGGCGGGACGAGCGGCTACTCCTGCGTCGCCGGCCTGCTCGAGCGGTCCGGATGGCGGGGCCATTTCTTCATCACCACCGACTACCTCGACCGTCCGGGGTTCGTCACTCAGGGGCAGGTGCGCGAGCTCGCGGCACGCGGGCACGTGATCGGCACGCACTCCTGCTCCCATCCCCTGCGGATGTCGTCCTGCCCCTGGGATCGCCTGGTCGAGGAATGGACTCGGAGCGCGGGCGTTCTGTCGGACGTGCTGGCGGCGCCGGTGGAAATCGGCTCGGTGCCGGGAGGCGCCTACTCACCCCGGGTGGCGGCGGCGGCCGCCGCCGCCGGTATCACGGCGCTGTTCACCTCCGAGCCCACCGCCCGGTGCCGGTCCGTCGACGGCTGCCTCGTGATCGGTCGCTACTCGCTGCGGCGAAGAACCCCGGCGCGAACGGCCGGGGCGCTCGCGTCCGGCAGGCTCTTCCCCAGGCTCGGGCAGTGGTGCTTCTGGAACTGCAAGAAGGCGGCGAAAGCGGTGGGCGGGGACGCGTACGTCGCGCTCCGCCGCTGGGTCTATGGCGGCGTGCTCGCCGGAGCCCGCCGCTCGCCCCCGGCGCGTCGGCTCCCAGACCGCGGTGCGCCCGCCCCGGAGCGCCCGGAGCCAGGCGTGCAACGCGGCCGCGCTGCCGGCGACCAGATACGCCGGTAAGGCGAACAGCCGAGGCATCTGCTCCCCCTCCGGCCAGAGGCAGCCGATACCGGCCAGGGCCACCCCAACCGCTAGGCCTGGGAGCAGCCACGGCGTGCCCGCTGCGAGCGACGCGAGCGCCCCCAGGGCGCCGACCAGCGCCCACGGCACGAGCCAGCGACACAGCTTGTGGCTGAACAGCATCCACGCGAACAGACCGTAGCGCCGGGGGCTCAGGAGCGCCCGCATCGCCCACAGGGTCCGGAGGCCCCGCGCCATGGTGCGGACCTTCCGGCGATATTCCTGCCGCAGCGACGCACCGGGGGTGACGAAGCAGATCGCGTCGGGGACCGAGACCGCGCGCAGCCCGTGCCGCCGGGCGATCAGCGCCGCCGCGAAGTCCCGGCTCAGGTTCTCGGGAATGAGCTCCCGCTGGAGCTCCGCCCGGATCGCGTACAGGCAGCCGGACGCGCCGACGATGCCGGACAGGCGCGTCTCCAGGTCCCGTACCCACATCTCGTAATCCACATACGTCGACTCGCCGAGCTCGGCTTGGGCGTCCAGGCGCGCCACGCTGACGTCGCGCCCCGACGCGACGCCCACCGTGGGGTCGGCCAGCGCGGTGACGAGCCGCTTGAGCGCCCGCGGGTGGATCCGCACCGAGGCGTCGGTGTTGACGATGATCGCTCCCCGCAAGCGGCTTCGAGCCGCGTTCTCGGCCGCGGTCTTCCCGACGCGGCGCGCGAGGCGCACCAGCTCGACCCCGCGCGCCGCGAACCGCGCCACGATCTCGTCCGTGCCGTCGGTGGACGCGTCCGACACGATCAGGACCTGGCGCCGGTCGGCAGGATAGTCGAGCTCGAGGGTCCGCTCCAGCGTCTCGGCGATCACTCCGGCCTCGTTGTGGACCGGGATCGTGACGCTGATCTGCGGCCAGCTGGCAGGCGGGTCCGGGCGGCGGTACGGGCGTCGCAGCAGGCCGAGCAGCTTCAGGATCGCCGGGTAGGCGACGTAGGCATACAGGCAACATCCCAGGGAAGCCGCGAGCAGAACGTGCGCCCGGGCCATCAGCACACCGGCGCCAGCGCGGGCCGGCGCACCAGCCGGTAGATTGCTTCGTAGCGGCCGATCCAGGGCGCCATACTGAAGTCGCGGCGCAGCCGCTCGCCGGCCCGAAGCGCCCGCTCATGGGACGCCGCCGGGTTGCGATACACGGCGCGAATCTCCGCTGCCAGCGCCACCGGGTCGTTCGCCGGCACGAGCGCCGCCTCTTCGGGCGACACCACGTCCGGCACGCCCCCGACCCGCGTCGCCACCACGGGAACCCCCGCCGCCATCGCCTCGAACAGGACCATCGGGGTCCCCTCGGTGCGCGAGCTCAGGACGAACACGTCGAACGCCCGGAACAGGCGGCCCGCATCCGGCCGGCTGCCGTGCCAGAGGATGAGCCGGTCGAGCCCGAGGCGCCGGGCCCGGCACTGCAGTGCCGCGCGCTCGATCCCTTGTCCCACCACCGAGACGACCAGCGGCAGGTCCGCGAGGTGCAGCAGCGCGTCGAGCAGCACGTCGGCGCCCTTTTCGTAGCTCAAGCGGCCGACCCATCCCGCGACGAAGCCGTGCGGCGGGATGCCGAGGGCCTGCCGTGCGGCCGCGCGATCGAGCGGCTGCTCGGCATCGGGCCACGCGTTCGACACGCCGTGAATTCGCTCGGCCGGTACTCCCGCCCGCACCAGCCGCTCGACCAGCGGCTGCGATACCGCCACCACCGCGTCGAACCGCCGGAAGGCGCGGCACTGCAGCTGCTCGTAGAGTCGGTTCTTCCATCCACCCCCCGTGAATCCGTGAACGGTCGTGACCACGGGAATCCCGAGCCGGCGTGCGGCGGCGCCGTCCACCACGTCCGGCCGGTAGCCGTGCGTGTGGACGACGTCCGGCCGGAGGCGGCGGCACAGCTCCGCCACCGCGCGCCGCTCGCGCACATAGGCGCGCCCGCCCGACGGGATGCGGTGCGTCGCGACGCCGGCCTCGGCGAGCGATGCCAGGAAGCCGTCGTCGGCCGCGGGCCCGGCGAGGACCGCGGCCACGTGGACGTCGTGCCCGGCGCTCGACAGCCCACGCGCCAGCGTCTGCACGACGCGCTCCAGGCCCCCAACTTCCGCCGGTGCGACGACATGCAGCAGGACCACGCGGCCTCTACGCCAAGACCGCGGCGGGCGCGGTCGCGGTCAGGCCGCGGCTGATGCGCTCGTCGCGGACGAGCGCATCGACGAAGAACTTCGTTGCCCAGCTCAGGGTCTGGTACGGTCCGTATTCGCCGCCGAGCGGGAAGGAGCCCTTGATGCCGCCGCACAGCCCGGGGTCGCGACTCGTGCGATTTTGAGTGGACTTGAGGAAGCGCAACACGGGGCTGACGGTCGCCAGCCACTTCTGCTCCCCGGTGATCTCGAAGAGCCGCAGCCAGATGTTCGCCATCTGCGCCTGTCCGGTCAGGCAGCTCCACCGGACCGCAGGCCGCCAGCCGGCGGCAAAGCGCCCGGGCAGCCGGCCATCCGATCCCACCGCCGCGGCGATGCGCTCCGCCGCGACCGCCGCGCGCGCGAGCAGTCCCGCGTCCCGCAGCACCCGGCCGCCCTCGAGCAGGCCCCTGATGGCGTACGCGATCGTGTGGAGCAGCGGCCGCCGCGGGTCGGTGAGGCAGCAGTGCGGGATCCAGCCGTCCTCGTGCTGGAACAGCGCCACCGCCCGAAGGTTCTTGGCCGCGGCCGCCGTGAACTCGGGCGCCTCCAGTCGCAGGCCCGCCTCCGCGAGCGACCACGCGGTGCGCGTGTTGTAGAGGGTGGCCTGCGAATTGGCGAACCGCGAATTCCCGCGCCGCCACAGGCCGTCCTCGTCGAGCATCGCGAGCAGGTAGCACGCCGCACGCCGGGCCGCGCCGGCGAAGACGCCCGAGCCGGTCTGCGCGAACGCGGCGAGCCAGCCCAACAGCACCTGACCGGTGTTGAACACCGCAGGCGACGTGGGCGCGCCCATCACCCCACCCCGCACGGCACCCGACGGCAGCTGAATCTCGACCTCCCAGCGCGCGGCCCGCTCGGCACGCTCGGCGAGATCGGGGCGGTCCAGGTGCTGCGCCGCCACGTAGAGCGTGGGAACGATGTACCCCGTGGTCTCGGGGTAGGCCGGCTGCCAGCCGCGCGACTTGAAGTAGGGGTCCCACGCGAGGCTGTAGCCTCGAGCGATCCCGCCGTCGCCCGTGGCGTCCTGCGCGCGCGCGAGCCACTCGAGCGCCGCGAGCACATGCGGCCGATGGTCGGGCGCCACCGGATGGCGCGCGCGCTCGCGCCACGCTTCCTCGAGCGCGACGGGGTTCAACACCGGGTGGGCGCGCACCTGCCGGAGGCGGGTTTCGACGGCGCGCGCCGCCCGAGGGATCGGCAACGGCAGCATGAAGGAGAGCATGGCGTCGCGGTTAGGGGCGCACCCGCGCCGCCACCCAACGGGCCACGCGGTGTGCCACGACGTGAGTGGGGCGCAGCGTCCAGCGCACGCTGCGGCACGGGACGACCGTGGACCCGAAGCCGGCCTTGAAGCGGTAGAGGCCGTGCGCGGGGTCGCCAGGGTGCGCCGCGGACCCGGGGGTTCCGCCCAGGTTGTAGGCGGTGAATCCCTCCTCCGCGAGGTAGCACATGATGCGCCAGTGCAGCCACTGCGCGGCGTCGCGCGCATACCCGTCCGGCGTGGATCCGCCGATCAGATAGAACCCGCGCCGGTTCGCCCAGCCGACCAGTGCCGCGGCGAGCGGCGCGCCGTCACGCCACGCGGAGAACGTGGTCGCGCCCCAGTGCGCGCCGCCGTCCCCCGACTGCAGCGCGGCGGCCGGGAGCGCCGCCTCGAACGCCTCGCCTCGCGCGGCCGCGCGGGCCGCCGCTTGCTGCTGCACCACCGTGAGCAGGGCCTGCGCCTCCGGCGGCTCGAGACGCCGGAACGTCCAGCCCTCGCGCTCGCCGCGCTGGAGATGGCGCCGGTGGTGCGTCGAGCACGCCCGCGAGAGCTGCTGCGCGTCCGGCACGAGCGGGACCACGAACTCGAGCCGATCGCGGGCGTGGGCGTCGGCGTCCACGACCGCGGGGCGCCAGCGCGCATCGAACGAGTCGATGGCTAGTTCGGCCACTCCCGCCGCGCGCAGCGCGGCGACCAGTAAGGCCAGCGCCTCGGCCCCGCGCTCAGGAACGCGGAGCGCGGGGCTGGTGGGGAAACAGACGTGCCGCGCGGACAGGGCAAACCGGCACTTCGTGCGCACGCCCGCGGCCACGCCCACGACTTCCTCTCCCTGCACAAGCAGTGCGAACAACGTCTCGCCGGCCCCGGCCCCCGCCGCGAGTCCGGGCGGCGCATGGAAAAACCCGCCGCCGCACCGCTCGAGATGCACCCACCACTCGGCGGGGCAGGTTGCCTGTACCGCCCACCGCAGCGGTCGGCTGGGCACGACCGCCCCGCCGGTCGACGGCGGGACGACCGCGGATGGCGCGAGCGATGTCAGCATCGCGTGATGACTGCGAGGGTCCCACCCGGCAGCGTCCGCGACTCCACGCGGAGCGGTGCGACCCGGATCCACCGCTCGAGCGTCAGCCGCTCGCTCTCACGCGCCGCGTCGTCCAGCAGGATCAGCGACCCCGGGGCGAGGCGACGCCCGAGCACGGGCAGGAGGCCGAGGCGCCCGCCCCGTGTGCTGTCCGGCGGCCCGTCGCACACTACGAGCGAGAACGCCGCGGGCAGTTGCGGGAGCGGCGGGTCGTACCACACGAAATCCCCGAAGTCGCGCAGCGGCACGAGACGCAGCCGCACGCCGGGCAGGCGGTGACGCTTCAACGTGGTCGCGATGCGGGCGTGCCACCGCGGATCGTGCTCGAGCGCCCAGATCTCGACGCCGCGCCGCCCGGCGAGCGCCCCGAGCAGCAGCGTCGTGAGCCCACTCCCACACTCGAGCACCGGACCGGGCGTCGTCGCGGCGCACCGGGCGACCTCCGCCAGGTAATCGACGTCGGCCGTGAACCCGTCGTTGTCCCACGCGCCACGCAGCTCGGCAACGAGCTCCGAGCCCGGGAGCGCGTCCGGCGCGAGAGCCCGCAGCCGCCGCATGGCGCGGTCCAGCTCGGTCCGCTTCCACACGGCGCGCGCAGTGCGCCGCAAGGACTGGTTCAGGGTCGCGAGGGTCATGGCGTCTCAGCCACGGCGAGAGAGACAAGTTTCGTGCCCGATGACGCCACTATGCCCCCGGGGCCACGCCCGTGGCGTCTCCGCAACAAGCGGGGTGAACGCGCGGCACGTGAGCCGATGGCCTTCCTCTTGCTCACCATCCCCCCGACATGGGCGACCCGTCGCACAGCCTCGACCGCTCGCTGGTCCAAGGGATCGCCTGGACTGGCGGAATCAGGTGGCTCGCCCAGCTGATGAGCTGGGCGGCGGCGCTGATCGTGGCGCGTCTCATCACGCCGACCGACTACGGCCTATTCGCCATGGCCATGGTCTACGCCGGCTTCGTGCAACTGGTGAACGAACTGGGCCTGAGCCTGGCGATCATCCAACGCCGGGAGCTCGGCGAAGAGCAGATCGCGCAGCTCGGCGGGCTCGCCGTCCTCGCGGGATTCGCCTTCCTCGCGCTATCGGTCGGGCTGTCGGGTGCGATCGCGTCGTTCTTCGGGGAGAGTGCGGTGCGCTGGATCGTCATCGCGCTCAGCCTGACGTTCGTGATGCGCGGGGCGCAGGTCGTCCCGCGCTCGCTGCTCGCGCGCGATCTCGAGTTTCGCCGGCTCGCCTGGATCGACGCCGCCGAAGCGCTGATCTGGAGCGCGACCACGCTGGTCGGTGCGGCCCTCGGGCTGGGCACGTGGGCTCTGGTCACGGGCGCGGTCGTGAGCGGTTTCGCGGTCATGGGCACCGTCTGCCTGCAGCGGCCGCACCGCCTCGCCTGGCCGCGGGACTTCCGCTCCGTGGCGGGGGCGGTCAACCTCGGCGGGTACGTGGTCGTGTCCCAGCTCTGCTGGTACGTCTACAACCACGCGGACCTCACCATCGTGGGGCGCATGCTGGGGAAGGCGGCGCTGGGCGCGTACACCAAGGGGTCCGACGTCGCGAACATCCCGGTCGACCGCGTCAGCTCCATGATCGGACGGGTCACGCCCGCGGTGTTTGCGGCCGCGCAGGACGACCCGCCCGCCCTGCGGCGCTATCTGATCGGGCTCACCGAGGGCCTCGCCGTCGTGACCTTCCCGGTGTCCGTGGGTCTCGCCCTGGTCGCCGACCAGTTCGTGCTGACGGTGCTGGGAGAGCAGTGGCGGCCGGCGATCGTCCCGCTCCGCCTGCTCGGGCTGTACGGCGGGTTCCGCGCCGTCTTCAACCTTCTGCCTCAGATGCTCGTCGCCACCGGCCACGCGAAGCTGAACATGCAGTTCAACATCCTCATGGCGCTCACGCTTCCGGTGGCCCTGTACGCCGGCGCGCACTGGGGCACGACGGGGGTCGCGCTCGGGTGGATCATCTGGTACCCGCTGGTCACCATCCCCACCTTCTTCCGGCATACGCTCCGGATCCTGGGGATGCGCGGGCGCGAGTATCTGCGCGCGCTGTGGCCGGCGGCGAGCGGGGCGGCGGGCATCGTGGCCGCCGTGGTCCTCCTGCGCGCGCTCGTCCCGGACGCCTGGCCCAGTACGGCGCGGCTGGGCATCGAGGTGGGCGGGGGAGCGCTCGCCTACGTCGCGGTCCTGCTGATCGCGCACCGGGCGCGCATGCAGGAAGCGACGGCCCGCATGCTCGACCTGACGCGCACGCGGCCGCTGCCGCGCCACGCAACCGCCCCTTCCGGCGCGCGCGCCCGCCTGCTGCTCTTCAGCTGGCACTTTCCGCCCGATGCGGCCGTGGGCGCGCTGCGCTGGCAGAAGCTTGCGCGCTACGCCGCGGAACGGGGCTGGGGCCTCGACGTGATCACGCTCGACTCGGCGAGCCTCGCCACGACCGATCCCAGCCGCCTCGCCGACCTGCCGCCGGGGGTGCGCGTCTACGGCGTTCCGGTGCCGCGCGTGTGGGTGGAGCAGGCCGTGCAGCTCGCCTGGCGTGCTTACGGCACGGCGCGCGGGCTGTGGCGGCGCGGGGCGCACCAGGGTGCCGGCGTGCGCCGGGACTCGCTCGCGCGACGCCACGTGCCGTGGTGGCCGCGCGCGCCGCGGGACTTCGCGCGCGCCTATTTCGCGTGGCTCGAGTATGCGCGCACGGGGCGCTGGGCCCGCGCGGCGGCGCGCCGGGCGCTGCGGCTCGTCGAGCCCGGCGTGCACCACGCGGTCATCAGCTGCGGGCCGCCGCACATGGCGCACGAGGCGGGGCGACTCGTGGCCCGTCGCGCGGGGCTGCCGTTCGTCATGGACCTGCGGGACCCGTGGAGCCTCGTGCAGCGCCTGCCGGAAGCGATCGCGAGCCCCGTGTGGTTCTCCCTCGCGGCCCGGTACGAGCGGCGCGCCGTCGCCCACGCGTCGCTGATCGTCGCGAACACCGACCCCCTGCGCAACGTGATGCGCGGGGCCCACGGCGCGGCCGCGAGCCGCGTCATCTCCGTGCCCAACGGCTACGACGACGAGCCGGTGCCCCCGTCGCAGCACGGCAAGCGGTTCGTGATCGGGTATGCGGGGTCGATTTACCTCGACCGAGATCCGCGGGCGCTGTTCCGCGCGGCCGCGCTGTTCGTGACGGCGCGCGGCCTCACGCCCGAGGACTTCGGGATCGAGTTCATGGGCCACGTGCGGACCTTCGACGGCGTACCGATCGAGCGGATCGCCCGCGAGGAAGGCGTCGGCGCATTCGTCCGGACGTACCCACCCCGGCCCCGCACCGAGGCCCTCGAGTTCCTTTCCAGAGCCGCGATGCTGGTGATCCTGCCCCAGGACTCGGACATGGCGATTCCGGCCAAGGTGTTCGACTACATGCAGTTCAACGCGTGGCTCCTGGCGCTCGCCAACGACGGCAGCGCGACGGAGCAATTGCTGCGCGGCAGCGGGGCCGACGTCGTGGCGCCCGACGCCGTCCGCACCATCGCCGGGCTGCTCGAGCTGCGCTACCTGCAGCACCTGCGCGGCGAGTGGCCGGGCCGCATCGCGGACGACCCGCGCTACAGCCGCCGGGCGCAGGCAGACCGGCTGTTCGCGGCGATCGAGGCGATCGCGGGCGCCCCACCCCATCCAGCCGAGGAGCCCGTCCTGGTATGTGCGGCATCGTAGGCATCGTCCACCGCGAGCGCGACCGGCCCGTCGACGGCGCGACGATCCGCGCGATGTGCGCCGCAATCCGCCACCGCGGCCCCGACGACGAGGGCGTGCTCCTCTCCGGGCCGGTCGGGCTGGGGATGCGCCGCCTGAGCATCATCGACCTCGCCGGCGGCCGGCAGCCGATGACCAACGAGGACGGATCGACGGTGATCGTCTTCAACGGCGAGATCTACAACTATCAGGACCTGCGGCGGGAGCTGATGCCGCGGCACCGGTTCCGCACGCACAGCGACACCGAGACGATCGTGCACCTCTACGAGGAGCAGGGGCCGCGGGCGACCGAACGGCTCCGCGGCATGTTCGCCTTCGCGATCTGGGACGAGGCCGCGCGGTCCCTGCTCCTGGCGCGCGACCGTTTCGGGATCAAGCCCCTGTACTACGTCGCCGCGCCCTGGGGGATCGCGTTCGCCTCGGAGCTGAAGGCGCTGGTCGCGGGCGGGCTCACGGCGCGCGAGCTCGATTGGGACGCGCTCGACGCGTACGTCCAGCTGGGATACATCCCGGCGCCGGCGACGCCCTTCCGCGACGTGCACAAGCTCAAGCCCGGGCACTGGCTGCTGTGGCGGGACTCGGGCGAGGTGATGGTGCACACCTACTGGGACCTCCCGCGGCACGAGACGCCGGCGCCGCCGGACGTCGAAGCCAGGGTGGTGGAGTGGCTGGACGAGTCGGTCGCGGCCCACCTGGTGAGCGACGTCCCCATCGCGGCGTTCCTGTCGGGCGGTCTCGACTCGTCGGCGGTGGTCGCGAGCACGGCGCTCGCCACCGGGGGAGAGCCGCCGCACGCGTTCACGGCCCGCTACTTCGGCTCGGGATCGGCCGCGACGGACGAAACGCAGCTCGCCCGGCGGCTCGCGCAGCGCTACCGCGCACGACTGACGGTGGTGGACATCCGGCCCGACGTGCGGGATGTGTTCGAGCCGATCGTTCGGGCGCTCGACGAGCCGCTCGCGGACGATTCCGCCGTGCCGACATGGGCGCTCTCACAGGCAGTCGGCAGCTCCTACAAGGTGGCCCTCACGGGCATCGGCGGCGACGAGCTGTTCGCGGGCTACGCGCGTCACCTGGGGCTGCTTGCCGCCGCGCGCCACGGCCGGCTCCCGCACGCCCTCCGGCGCGCCGCCGCTGCGCTCGGCCAGCTCGTTCCCGAGCTGCCGGGGAGCGGCCTGGGCGTGTACCGCCTGAAGCGGTTCCTGCGCACGCTGCGCGACGAGTCCGGCACGCCGGGGCGCTACCTCGGCCTGCTCAGCAAGTGCGACGACCGCGACCGGGCGCAGCTCTACGCCTCCGACCTGCGCGTCCTGGTGTCCGGCGGTGCCGCGCGCGAACGGCTCGCGCGGCTGCACGACGACGCCGGTGCGCCCGAGGGCCTCGCGGCCGCCCTGTATCTCGACTCCAAGGTCTATCTACCGGACGATATCCTCGCGCTCTCCGACCGCCTCTCCATGGCGCATTCACTCGAAGTCCGCGTGCCCTTCGTCGATCACGTACTGGCCGAGCGGGTGTTCCCGCTGCCCGCCCACCTCAAGCTGGGCCGCTGGCAGCTCAAGCGTCTCCTCAAGCGCGCGCTCGCCGAGCGGCTGCCGCGGGCGCTGCTGCGTGCGCCCAAGCGCGGCTTCGTCGGCCCCACCGCCGCCTGGCTGCGCCGCGAGCTGCGGCCGATGCTCCAAGACGAGCTTGCGGCGGACCGCATGGCTCGCCTCGGGTACTTCGACGCCCGGACGGTCACCCGGCTGATCGACGAGCACTGGTCCCGGCGGCACAACCACGAGGGAATCCTGTGGGCCCTGCTCTGCTTCTCGACCTGGCATCGCCTCTACGTCGAGACTGCCCCGGCGCGGCACGGCCCGCTCGTCGCCGCCACCGTATGAACACGCTGCTCTGCGTGGTCAATTTTCCGGCGAACACGGGCTACGCGTGGGATTTCATCGAGCGTCTCTACGCGGGCATCGCCGACCGCCTGGTGGCCCACGGCGCAATCACGCTCGTGGCGTATCCGGCAATCGCCTCGCCGCCGGCGACGCTCGCGGGGAGCGCCGCGCAGCCAATCACGTTGGATGCTTCACTCGCGACATGGACGTCGCTTCGCGCCACCGCGAGGCTGATCCGCCAGGCGAGAGTCCGGATCGTATACTTCACGGACCGGCCGGCAGTGCACCCGGCGTACCTGGTGCTCCGGGCAGCGGGCGCGCGATGGATCGTCGTGCACGACCACACGTCAGGCGCGCGTACCCGGCCCCGAGGGCTCAAGCGCGTTCTCAAGTGGCTCTACGCACGTATGCCCGGCCTCTGCGCGGACGTGGTCATCGGGGTCAGCGACTACGTCGCGCGGCGTCACCTGGAGGTCGGTATGACACCGCGGGAACGGGTGGTACGCGTGTGGAACGGAATCCCGGTCGGTCCGAGCGCCGGACCCCCGGACCGGCTCGCGCACGGTCTGTTTGGTCTGTCCCTCGACCGTCCCGTCATCGCCTGCGCTTGTCGGGCCACGCCGCAAAAGGGGGTCGCCTATCTGCTGCGCGCCTTCGATCTTGTCGCCCGCGACCCGCGGTACCGTGAGCGGAGGCCGGTGCTCCTGTACATCGGCGCTGGGCCACAGTTCCCCGAACTGAGCGCGATGCGGGAAGCCCTCTGCGCCCGTGAGCACATCATCCTCGCGGGGTATCGCCCCGACGCTGCCCGACTGGTGCAATCCGCCGACCTGTGCGTCGTTCCGTCGGTGTGGGAGGAAGCGTGTTGCTTGGGAGTGCTGGAGCCCATGGCGGCCGGGCGACCCGTCGTCGCCACTAGGGTGGGCGGGAACCCCGAGCTGATCGTGCCGAATGTCACGGGCCTCCTCGTGCCACCGTCGGACGAGGCCGCGCTGGCAAAGGCGATCGGCGCCCTGCTCGACGACCCGGCGTGGGCAGCCCGACTCGGCCAGGCCGCGCGGCGACGCGTGCTCGAGCATTTCTCGCCGCAGCGACAGCTGGCCGCCCTGACAGCCATCGTCGAGCGTGGCTTCGCGGACCGCGCCGCGTCCAGGCAGCTCGCCGTGAGCCCCGAGCCGGCCGAGCGAGCGTCCCGGATGACATGAGCGATTCCCCGACCGCCACCCTGGGACAGCCGGCGTCACCGGCGGAGCCCGACGCGTCTCCCGAGACGGAGGGCCAGCGTGTTCGGGATCTGGACCGTTCGCTGGTGCGCGGTCTGGCGTGGACCGGGGCGACGCGGTGGGCCACGCAGCTCCTCAGCTGGGCATCCACCCTCATCGTCGCAAGGCTGCTCGCCCCCACCGACTACGGGCTCGTGGGGATGGCCTTGGTCTACCTCAGTTTCATGCAGCTGGTGAACGAGTTCGGGCTGGGGGCCGCGATCGTGACCCTCCGCGACCTGACCGAGGACCAGATCGCGCGGCTCGGCGGCCTGGCCGTGCTGCTGGGTTGTGGGTTCGTCGTGCTCTCGACCCTGCTCGCGGGTCCGGTGGCGGCGTTCTTCGGCGAGGCCACGGTGCGCTGGCTGATTATGGCGTACAGCTTGAGCTTCGTCACCAGCGCGCTTCAGACCGTACCCAGGTCTCTGCTGCAGCGCGATCTCGATTTTCGGCGGCTCGCTTGGGTCGACGGGGCCGAAGCCCTCGTCCAGACCGCCGCCACGCTCGCGCTCGCCCTGGTCGGGCTCCGATACTGGGCCCTCGTCTTCGGCCTCCTGGCTGCGCGGACCCTCAGCACGACTCTCCTCAACGCCTGGCGACCCCATCGCCTGGCGTGGCCCCGTCGCCTCGACGTCATTCGCGACGGTGTGAAATTCGGGTGGCACCTCATGCTGACACGGGTTGCCTGGTACTGCTACAGCAACGCAGACTTCGCCATCGTCGGCCGCGTGCTTGGCAAAGCGGCCCTGGGGGCCTATACCCTCGGCTGGACGATCGCGAGCATTCCGGTCGATCGCGTGACGAGCCTCGTCGGCAGCGTCACGCCCGCAGTGCTCTCGGCCGTGCAACACGACCGGCTCGCGTTGCAACGCTATCTCAAGAACCTCACCGAAGGCCTCGCCCTGGTGACGTTCCCCGCGGCTGTCGGTATCGCGTTGATCGCGGACGAGTTCGTCGTCGCCGTGCTGGGGGAGCACTGGCGGGCTGCGATCGTGCCCCTGCAGCTCCTCGCTCTCTCCGCGGCGCTTCGATCCGTGAGCCCACTCTTGCCGCCGGTCCTCGTCGCCACCGGGCACACCCGGCGCAACCTGCAGTTCACCATCCTCGCGGCGCTTACCTTGCCGTTCCTGTTCTATCTTGGGACGCACTGGGGTACCGCAGGGGTAGCGGCGGCATGGGTGGTCGGGCATCCCATTCTCGTGATGTCGTTGTACGTCGCCTACGCCCTTCGCGTCACCGGGCTACGGCTGCCCGGGTATCTACAGTCCCTGTTGCCCGCGGGTGGCGCGACACTTGTGATGGCAGCGGTGGCGCTGGGCGTCCGGTTCGCCACTCCGGACACCTGGCCGGTGGGCGTGCGGCTCGTGGCGCAAGTGGTGAGTGGCGCGGTGGCGTACGCCAGTGTCGTCTATTTCGCTCACGGCGCGCGCCTCCGGGCGTTGTGGGGGCTGCTACGCGAGCTGCGCACCTGACCGCGCTCGGCGCCGCGCGTCAAGGCAGATCACGGCTTCCTTCTCCCGACGCCCAGACGCGCCAGGGTCTCGACGATGAACGGCGCCGGATCCCCCCAGCGCCAGATCTCCTCATGATCGTCTCCGGAGCCAAGGCGGAAGAAGTCGCGTACGGCAGTGAGCCGACCCGCCCAACCGCTGCTGTCACGCAAGCGCAGATAGAGATGATCCACGTCACCCCAGAACCAGCGACTCCGCACGCCCAGCCGGTAGTCGGTGACGACCGGCACGGACTCGCCCAGCGCTGCGGCAACGAGCAGCGCCGGGAAGTCCACGCCGGCGTCGATCGCCAACTGGAGGGAGCCCCACAGGCGCCCGTTTACTTCCATCAGAACGTGACGCCCGCTGTCGAGGTCGCGCTTGCACTCGATCATGGCCACGCCCTGCCAGTCCAACAACTCGAGAAGACCCGTGCCGGCCGCGACCAGCTCGGGAGTGGCCGCGATACTCTCGCGGTACACGCTCACACCGCCCGCCGGGGGCTTCTCCCGGAGGCGACGGTGCGAGAAGGCGGCGACCACCCGCCCATTCCACCGCAGGAGAAACAGTCCCTCGCCTGGACCCCGTACGCGCTGCTGCAGCAGCACCGGAAACGCGGGGTCGGGCAGGACGGCGAGTGCCGCACAGCACGCCTCGAGGTCGGCCACGTGCGATACGGTGGTCTTGAGGCGGGGGCTGCGGGCCGCCGCCGCGACGACCGAACGATGCGGCTTGATCACCGCCGGGAAGAAGCCCGCGCCGGGCAGCTCGCTCCCCCGCTCGCGCACCACCCACGTCTCCGGCACCGCGAGCCCCACCGAGCAGGCCAGGCGGACCATCTCCGCCTTGTCCGACGCCCGGCGGTACGTGGCAAGGTCGGGGAACGGAAGCACCACACTGGGGGGGACCGCGCGCCCAAACTCGAGCAGCGCGTCGACCGAGGGATCCGTCACGGCGAGCAGGACCCGCACGTCGAGGTCTCGCGCCAGCCGGCCCACCTCGCCCGCGTAGGCGCCGGGCTCCGCTAAGGGATCCGCCCGCACGACCCAGCGCCGTACGCCGCGCGATACCCCGGCGAGGGACCAGCGCCGAGCGGCCGTAGCGTGTACTTCGTATCCCGCCGCGATTAGGGAGCGCGCCGTGGCGAGGGCGGCCCGTTCGTCACCATCGGTAATGAGGACTCGCATGCGCGTCGCAAGGACATGAGAGAAGCGTGCCGCGCCGCCACCGAAGCGCGGCGTGACCGACCGTTGCGGGCGCGCAACACTCCCGCGAGACCACGCAGCCCAGTGAGGTGGCGCCGGTCTTGCAGACTGCCGCCTGTATGACCACCATGCGCGTTGCCTTCGTCGGGGCGGGCAAAATGGCCCGCCTCCACCTTCACGCCCTGCGGCGCGTGCGGACACCGCACGTCGTCGCGGCTGTTTACGATACCTCGGAGAGCGCAGCCCGGGAGTTCGCTGCGCAGGCAGGTGCGGTCGCCTACCCGGCGCTGGCCGACCTGCTGCGGGAGGTGACTCCAGACCTCGTCCACGTGTGCACGCCGGCGGGCGCCCACTTCGAACCTGCGCGCCAGGCGCTGCTGGCTGGTGCGCACATCTATGTCGAGAAGCCATTCGTCGAGGCGGAGAGGGAGGCACGGGAGCTGCTCGCCATCGCGGGCGAGCGGGGCCTGCGAGTGTGCGCCGGTCACCAGCAGGTGCGCGATCCAGCGTTCGTGGCCCTGATCGGTCGCCTCCCCGAGTTGGTCCCGATCGCGCAGGTCGACAGCCATTTCGCGTTCCGGCCGGTGGGAATAAACCCGGAGCGCGCCGGACCCCGGGCGCTCGGCGGCCAGCTCCTGGACATCCTGCCCCACCCGCTCTACACCCTGATCGCGGCGCTCGAGGCGGTCACGCCCGACTCCTCGGCGATCGAAGTGGTCGCGGTGACCGCGGGTCCGGCCGATCTGCACGTCGTGATCCGCGCGAACGAGACGTATGGTCGCCTGTCGGTAAGCCTGCGGGCACGCCCCGTCGCTTCCACTCTGTCCGTATCCGGCGCGGGTGGCGCGCTGACAGCCGATTTCATCCGCACGAGCGTGGTGGGTGCCGTCAATCCGGGGACCGGCCCACTGGAGAAGGCCGCCAACCCGCTGCTCGAAGGATGGCAGACGGCTGCGGGAGGGGCCGGCGGCGTGTTGCGGCGCATCGTTCAGGGCGGCGACTATCCGGGTCTCGCCGAGCTGATCGGTGCGTTCTACGATGCCGTCGCGCACGGTGGCGCGTCGCCGCTCGCGCCCGACCACCTGCGCCGCGTGACCGCCGTCTACGAGGAACTCGCGGCCAACGTGCGCGGCGCGGCCGAGCGTGCGGCCGTGCAAAACGACGCGCCTCGGGAGCCCTCCCCAGGGGCACCGCTCGCCGTCGTGACGGGCGCGCGGGGGTTTTTCGGGAAGGAGATCACGAGAGAGCTGGTGCGGCGAGGGTTCCGGATCCGCGGGGTCAGCCGCTCGCTGGATTCCGAGGATCCACACGTGCACGAATGGCGCGCGCTCGACCTGAGCCGGTCGGTTCCCGCCGACGTCTTCGCCGGGGCCAGCGTGGTCGTGCACGCGGCCGTCGACACGTCGGGCGGCTACGACGGCCATCAGCGGAACACGATCGCTGCTACGCGGAATGTGCTGCGGGCGATGCAGGAGGCGGGCGTCGCGCGTCTCGTCTACGTGAGCAGCCTCTCCGTGCTACGACCCCCGCGCACGCCGTGGGAGGTCCAGGACGAGCGAACGCCGCTTGCCCCACCGAACGCCCGGCGGTACGGGTCCTATGCGTGGGGCAAGACCGAGGCCGAGCGTCTCGTCGCCCGCGAGGCAGCGGCGCACGGCGTCCAGACCCGAATCCTGCGGCCGGCGGCATTGGTCGACTGGGCCGCCCCGGACGTGCCGGGCCTCGTTGGCCGCCGGCTCTTCGGTCGCTGGCATCTTGGGTTCGGGCGGCCGGGGCTGCCGTTCGCGGTGTGCGAGGTTGGGCGAGCAGCCGCCGTCGTCGCGTGGAGCGCCGAGCAGTTTGAAGCCGCGCCGCCCGTGGTGAATCTCATCGACCCCGCGATCCCGACCCGCCGCCGTCTACTCGCCCGCTTCGGCGAGCACGGCTGGCGGGGACGGATGCTGTGGTTCCCCATACCGCTGTTCGCGGCGTGCTTCGTGGGGGCGCGCTTGGCGATCGGCCTCGCGACGCTGCACTGGCCGCAGCGCCTCGCGGTGTGGTCGATCTTCCAACCGCGCCGCTACGACACCTCCCTCTCGAGTCGTGTGCTCGACGCCGCCGCACGCGAGCCGGTCGCCGCCGCGCGCGGGCTCGCAGCCCAGCTGCAGCAGTGAACGAGCGAGTCGCCACCCCGTGGTTCCCGAACCGCGCCGCAGCGGGCGCTGCGCTACTGCTGCGGGAGCCCGACCGTCGCTGGGACCTGCTCCTCATCTGCCTCGCGGGCTACGTGCTCACCGGCGTGGGGCGGGTGCACCAGGTGTTCGCCGTGCTGGAGCCGCTCCGCCTCACCATGGTCTCCTCGGCGCTGGCCATCGCGCTGTACCTCGTCGACCGGAGCCGAGGGCGACGGCTCCAGCCCGTGCTCCGGGTGGGGATCGTGCGCTGGATCGTGGGGCTCGGGGTCTGGATGGGCCTCTCGGTCCCGGGGGCGCTCTGGGCGGGAGGAGCGTTCGAGACGTTCGTCGAGTTCACGAAGATGGTCGTGGTGTGCGTGATCCTGGTAGGCGCGGTGCGCGGCGTCCGCGACGTGGAACGGCTCGCCTTCGTCTATCTCCTCTCGGTGGCCATATACGCCGCCGCCGTCATCACGCGGTTCCAGGTCGGGCCAGGGGACTGGCGGCTCGGCTCGCTGTACTACTACGACGCCAACGAATTCGCCGCGCTCGCAGTGATCAGTCTTCCGCTCGGCGTCTATTTCATCGCCCGCCCGCATCCCTCGTGGCGGCGCCTGGCGAGCGTGCCGGCCGTCGCGGCCCTCACTGTGGCGATCATCTGGGCAGGATCGCGGGGCGGCTTCCTCGCGCTGCTCGCGGTCGGCGCCTTTCTACTGGTGCGTTATACCGCGATTCATCTCCGCTGGCGGATTCTGACGGCCGCCCTGCTGGGCGTCGTCTTCGCGGCCACGGCGAGCGACACGTACTGGGAAAAAATGAAGACGATCACGAAGCCCAAGGATGACTACAACGTGACGGGCGAGGAGGGGCGGCTCAAGGTGTGGAAGCGGGGCATCGGATACATGCTCGAGCATCCCCTCCTGGGCGTCGGCGCCGGGAACTTCTCGACGGCGGAGGGCACCCTGTCGCCCGTCGCCCGGGCGGCGACGGTCGGCAGAGGAGTGAAGTGGTCCGTCGCGCACAACAGCTTCGTCCAGATCGGCGCGGAATTGGGTGTGCCCGGGCTGATCCTTTTCGCGGGCGCCCTGCTGGGCGCGTTTCGCGCCCTGGGCGTCGTGCGCCAGCGCGCCCGTCGGGTGCGACCGCCCGGTGACGGTGGCCCTACGTCCCCGAACGCGCCCCTCGCCCAGGCGCTCAGCGCCTCGCTCATCGGATACGTGGTGGGCGGTTTCTTCCTCTCGCTCGCGCATCGAGACCTGCTGCTTGTGCTGCTGGCGCTCGTGGCCGCGCTCCGTAAGGTCACGCCGCTCGCGGTGCCGCCGGCGACGCCGTCGCCCCGGCTGGTCACGTGGTGGTCCTGAGCGCCCTGGTCGGCCTCGTCGCCGCCGTCCTGCTTCTGCCGGCGGTGTCCGATGTCGTGAGCCTCGTGCGTGCCGCGCTCGGTCGACCGCCCCAGGGCATTCCACCGCCGGCCGAGCCGCCCCGCCTGCTCTTCCTCGTCCCGGCGCACAACGAGGAGCTGCTCATCGCGGACTGCGTCCGCTCGCTCATGAATCTCCGCTATCCGCGAGCGCGCTGCGACGTCGTGGTCGTCGCCGACAACTGTACCGATCGCACCGCGGATCTGTCGCGGGTGGCGGGCGCGCGCTGCCTCGAGCGTCAAGACGCCGAACACCCGGGCAAGCCCCGGGCGATCGCCTGGGCGCTCGAACGCTCCCCGCTGGACCGGTATGATGCCGTCGTGATCGTCGACGCGGATTCAATCGTCGATGCCGACTTCGCGGCGCACGTCGCGACCGTGGGATCGCTCACGACGAAAGCCGTGCAGGCGTTCTTCGATCTCAGCAACCCGTCCGAGAGCCCGCTCACCCGCATGGCAGCCGTGCTGGCAACGGCGACGCATCGCTTCGCGTATCCGCTCAAGCAGAAGGCGGGTCTGAATGTGCCGTTGGTCGGCAACGGGATGTGCATCGGCACACGGGTGCTGGCGCCGCACGGCTGGCAGGCATTTTCGATCTGCGAGGACTGGGAGATGTATGCCCTGCTGAGTGAGCGGGGAGTCCCCATCGAGTGCCTCCCCGCGGCCCACGTCTATGCGCAGGAAGCCCAGTCCCTGCGGCAGAGCGCGACCCAGCGGCAGCGCTGGACCGCGGGGAGGCTCACCGTGCTGGGGCGACTCGGACCCCGGATCCTCCGGAGCTCGCACATCGGGCTGCGCCAAAAGCTCGATGCCTTGGCGGAGCTCTCAGCCCCCGGGCCGGCGCTGCACCTCGGCCTCGTGCTCCTGCTGGCAACCATAGCCACCCTGCTCCATCTCCCCGGCTGGTCCGCGCTCGTCGCGACGCTCGGTGCCTCGCTCCTACGACCCGTCGCGTACACCGTGGCTGCCCTGGCCGTCGACCCCCACCCCGGCCGCGCGATCCGAGCTTTCGCGTTCCTGCCCCTTTACGCACTCTGGCGCATTGGCGCAGCTGGCCGGGCGCTCCGCATGGTGGGTGACAAGCCCTGGATCCGCACCGAGCGACACCAACCCGGGGACGCGTGACACCCGCGGGAACGCGCCGGCCTCGGCTACGATGCGAGACCGGCGCGTATGCATTCCCACGCGAATCTCAGCGTCCGCTCAGGCGGGCGTGGTCATACCAGTAGTAGTTGGTCGTGCTCTTGACGTCGCCTACCCCACCCCAGGTGGGAGAAATCTTGAATTCGGTCATCGGCGAGCTGGGCAGCAGCACGTTCGCATAGTCCCCGA
>DASPXO010000088.1:0-3188 GCA_035637235.1 Gemmatimonadales bacterium
CTGCAACGTCACGCGCCGGAATCCTCGAAGCTCTTTCACCGGCCGCGTCGCCGCGCTCACGACGTCCCGGATGTAGAGCTGCACAACCTCGTCTCCCGCGCGCGACCCCGTGTTCGTCACGTCGACCGAGACCGTCGTCCGTTCCTCTAGCCCGATGCGCTCGCGCGCCAGGTGCAGGTTCGCGTAAGCGAACGTCGTGTAGGACAGGCCGTACCCGAAAGGGAACAGTGGCTTCGTCGTGTCGAACAGGTACCCGCGCCGTGCGGAGGGCTTGTGGTTGTAGAACACCGGCAGCTGACCCACGTGGCGGGCCACGGTGACGGGCAGCTTGCCGCCGGGGTTCACGTCGCCGAACAGCGCCTCGGCCACCGCGGTGCCGGTTTCCTGCCCGAGGTACCATCCGTCCAGAATGGCGGGAACGTCTTCCACGAGGGCCGGGATCGAGAGCGGGCGGCCATGGATCAGGACCAGCACGGTAGGCGTGCCGGTGGTGAGCACCGCGCGCACCAGCGCCTGTTGCTCGCCCGGGAGCCCCAAGTCCGCCCGGTCTCCGAGATGATTCTCCGCATACGCCTCGCGACTCGTCATCTCGTTGTCGCCGACCACGACGATCGCCACCTGGCTGCGCCGCGCCAGCGCGACGGCGGCGGCGCGCCGCCGCGCGTTGGACCGGGCGTCGGCCGCTACCACCCGGTCAGCCCCCCAGCGCGCGTGCGAGCGCGTGCCGCCGAGGTGCGGTTGGGGCTCGCGCGTGAAGCTGGAGTCCTCGGTGATGCGGGTGCCTTCGGCGTACTCCACCGTGGCGCGGCGACCGAGCCGGGCGCGGATGCCCTCAACGATGCTGACCATGTGACGAGGGACCCCCGAGTAGCCGCCCAGCAGCACCTCCGCCGCATGGGGGCCGATCACCGCGACCCGGGAGAGGCCCTCGACCCGAAGCGGCAGGGTGTTGGCGTCGTTCTTGAGCAGGGTGATCCCCTGGCGGGCCGCCTCGAGGGCCAGCGCTCGCTGCTCCTCCGCCCCCGAGATCCGGTCGGCGCGCTCCGGGTCGGTGAAGGGGTCCTCGAACAGACCGAGGTCGAACTTCGCCCGCAGCAGGCGTCGCACCGCGTCGTCGACTGCGGTCTCGGCGACGCGGCCCTGGCGCACCTGGTCGACGAGCGTGGGATACGCCTGGGCGTCGGGCAACTCGATATCCACGGTCGCGGCGAGGGCGCGGCGCGCCGCCTCCGGCGGATCGGCCGCGACCCGATGCCGGTCGACCAGCTGCTGAATGGCGAACCAGTCCGAGACAACGACGCCGTCGAACCCCCACTCCCCGCGCAGCACGTCGTGCAGCAGCCAGCGGTTGGCGTGGGACGGTATGCCGTCGACCTCGTTGTAGGACGGCATCACGCTGCGCGCTCCCGCTTCTTTGATCGCGACTTCGAAGGGGTAGAGGAAGACGTCTCGCAGCGTGCGCTCTCCGTAGGGCGCAGGACCGACATTCGTGCCGGACTCGGGCTGGCCGTGCCCCGTCATGTGTTTCAGCGTGGCGAGCACGTTGGAGTGCCCGACGGCCGCACCCGTCCCCTGGAATCCGCGCACGGCCGCCACGCCCATTCGGGCCGCCAGATACGGGTCCTCCCCGTAGGTCTCCTCGATCCGGCCCCACCGGGGGTCGCGCGCCACGTCCACCACCGGCGCGAGCACCTGGTGCACGCCACGCGCCCGCGCCTCGGCCGCCGCCACGGAAAACACGCGCTCCACCAAGTCCGGGTTCCAGGTACTGGCGAGCGCGATCGCTTGCGGGAAGCTGGTGGCCTGCTCCGCCTCGAGACCGTGCAGGGCTTCCTCGTTGAACAGGACCGGAATGCCGAGGCGGGTGCTGTCCTTCAGCCAGTGTTGGATGGCGTTGGTGTACTCGGCCTCGGCGCGGGCACCGTGACCCTCGCCCGGTCGCTCGATGCGACCCACCCCGATCCGGAACCACTCGGGCGCGCGCGACGGATCGAACCGGCCCTGACTGTCGGTGATGGCCCGCTTGCCCTGCCACAGGCACAGCATCTGGCCGACCTTCTCCTCGAGCGTCATGCGCGCGAGCAGGTCATCGATCCGGCGCTCGACCGGCAGAGCCGAATCGAGGTACGGTGGGTGCTCCCCGCGCACCTGGGCTGATGCGACCCCGACCCACACGGCCACGCCGAGCACGGCACAAGCCGACGCGCGGCCCCCCGTCCCTGAACCCCGGGCCATCGGCCCGGGGTCAGCCGAGGGGGGACGGTCAGGCGCGGCTGACCCCGGGGCGGTGCCCCGGGGTCGAGGGCCGGTGCCGGGCATCAGTAGCCCGGATTCTGCGGGAACGCCTGTGAGCCGCCGGCCACGAGGTCGATCTGCGCCTGCGGAATCGGCCGCAGGCGGTGCTTCGTCTCGTCGAAGAAACCGCCGTGCAACGGCGAAGCCTGCCAGTTGTTGTCCACGATGCGGTGCCACAGGCCTGTGCGGGCGAGGTCCAGCCACCGCATCCCTTCGCCGTACAACTCGCGGCCGCGCTCGTCCATGATGTACTCGAGGTCGATCGTGCCCGGCATGTGCGCGCCGTCCACGATCATCGCTTTGGTGACCGCATCAAGAGCGGCGCGCTGCCGCAGCGTGACGAGGTAGCCCCTCGCGCCGGCCTGATCGCCCATGCCGAGGGCGGCCTCCGCGGCGACGAGGTACGTTTCGCCGAGGCGCATTAGAATGAGGTCCCGGCCACCGTCCTGGTTGTTGAAATCCGGCCGCGCCTCGTCCTGCCACTTCTTCATCGTCGGGTACCGGAAGATGTCGTACTGGCCCGTGGTGGTTTGATTGGGACAAGGTTCCGCGATACACGGCTCGTAGATCGCGTACTTGCGTGATTGACGGAACGCGCGGCGGGCCGCGGTGTCCGGCCCGACCAGGTATCCGGGCTGCCATATCGCCGTGTCCCCGATGGCGAACGCCGCACCGTTTGTGCAGTTGGTGCCGAACGTGGGAAGGCCTCCCCCTCCGCACGTGCCCGCCGTATACCCCGCTCCGCGGGACGCACCCTGAGTCTGGGTGCAGGCGCCCGTGTTGCTCCAGTTGGCGTACCACACGCTCTGGAACGTGCCATCGTACCGCGTGTCCAGCACCGTCGTGTGGGTCGAGTCCGTCCAGCGCTGCCACAGGTTGCGCGCGAGCAGCGT
>DASPXO010000089.1:0-11853 GCA_035637235.1 Gemmatimonadales bacterium
TCGCGGCTGTACACGGAGATCTTCCGGTCACCGCTCAGGCTCAAGAGCGAGCCGCTGCCCAGGATCTTGACCTCTTTGGGAAACGGCGGGATGACGGTGGTGCGGTCCCAGGTCTGGCCCAACTCGTAGCCCCCGAACGACCGCAGGCCCTTGGTCACCCGGACATACAGGTACCGGCCCGGGTCGGCGTTGTACCGGAACGCCGGGTGAGAGGTGTATTCGCGCTCGGCCGGGATGGGGGTCAGGGTGAGCGGCGTGGACGCCTTGAGGATCTGGGGGTCGATGATCTCGGGCCGGCCCCACACGTAGGGGCGGACGCGTTGCTCCGCCGGAGTGGCGGGATTGTACACCGGAAGGACCCATGCCTGCACGTTCTGCTGGATGTCCTTTTCGCTCACATCGGCCGACGTCGAGAGGATGAGGACCTGCTCGGGTTCGTAGCGCTCGTTGCGGACGAGGGTCAGCTTGGCGCCCTCCACGGCGAGACTGAACAGGCCGGGGATCTGGGTCCGTTGCTCGAGTTTCTGATCCGTGCCGGGGCCGCCACGGCTCGAACGGACCCCCGCGTCCACCGCCACCTGCATCAGCGCGTCCTTGGCCGGGATGGCGAGCGGGGCAGAGAGGATCGAGGCGTTCAGCCCCTTCTTATCCGCGCTCACGGTGAATGAGAGTGACCGGAGCCCCGTGAGGAATCCCCCGCTCTCCCCTTCCATCCGGAGCGAGACGTGCGAGGCGAGCGACGCAGTATCCACGGGGTGACTGAAGGTGAGCTTGAGCACCACCCGCTTGAGATTGGGATCCACCGGATCCTGATAGAACTCGGCGGACGAGACGGTCGCGGTGAAGGACGCGGTGGAAAAGTCGAAGCTGTACCGCTCGAGCTTGACCGTGGAGGCGACGAATCCTTTGCGGGCGAGCGACACGCTGAACCTCTGGCCCACCGGCCAATCCTCGGCCGGATCGAAGTCGAGCTCACGGTCCCCGACCCAGCGCCACGTCCCGGCGATCCGGGGCGATATGTCGACGCCCGCCTGCAACGGCTTGCCCACGGTGCGGAGCGGAGCGACGGAGGCCTCGAACATTACCCGCAGCGGCTTGGGTTTCGGTGTGTCCACGGCGAGGTCGGTGGCGGCCGGGTTGGTCACGTCGAAGGCGGTGCGCACGGCCCGAGGGCGATGGCGCCACAGCTGGACCGCGGTGAAGAGAGCCACGAGGCCGACGGCGGCGAGGATCGCGTTGCGCCTGAACGCGGACGGATTGGCCGCTGCGCGGGTGCGAATGGCCGCCTCCCGCGCCCGCAGCGATGCGACCCAGGGAGGCGGGGCCCACGCTACGCTCCCGACCGTCAGGCGGAGGACTTTGGCGAGGGACGCCCGCAGCTGCGCCAGCCGGGCGCGGACCGCGTCGAGGTGCTCCGAGGGTGGGCTCACGGATGCGATCTGGAAGACGTACGCTTAAGCTGCAGGCGCCCTGGCAGCCGGCGCAATGAGGCGCTCCGCCGATGGAGGGCGCCCGTCAAAGCCGGAACCTACCGGCGCCGAGCCCCGTAAGAGAGGGCGCATCCCGTCCCACGCACCTGCCCGGAGCCGCCCTGAGATGAAGCGCCGTACGATCATCATCCTCGCCGTTGTAGTCCCCATCCTGGGCCTGGGCGCCATGGCCGCCACGGGAAGGCTCGGCCGCAATAAGAAGGAAGGGCTGAAAGCGGTGGCGGTCGTCCGCGGGTCCCTGGTCGATAAGGCGCTCGCCGTCGGCACCATCGAGCCCCGGGTCGAGGTCAGCGTGAAATCCATCCTGGCGGGCGTCGTGCGGCGGCGCTTCGCCGAAGTGGGCGACTTCGTCAAGCGGGGCCAGCCACTGCTGGAGATCTCACCCAACCCGACGCCGCTGGAAATGGTGGAGCTGCGCCGCAGCGTGGAGCTGCGCGAGATCGAGCTCAAGAACCTGGAGCGCGAACTGGCCCGCCAGGAGGAGCTGCGCAACAGGAACCTGCTTTCCCCCTCCGATCTCGAGATCGCCCAGCGACGGGTGGACGAGTCGCGCTCGCAGCTGTCGCTGGCGCAGGAGCGGCTGGCGCTACAGGAAGGCGGCAAGGTGCTGACCGGCGGCAAGGAGGTGGAGACGGTGGTCCGCGCCCCCATCGACGGGTACATCCTCGAGGACTCCATCGAGATCGGCGATCCCGTGGTGCCGCTGACGCCGTACCAGGCCGGCACGGTGCTGATGCGCATGGCGGCCATGCGGGACCTGATCTTCCGGGGAACGGTGGACGAGATCGACGTGGGCCGGCTGAAGGAGGGCATGCCGGTGACGATCAAGATCGGCGCACTGCCCAACGCGAGCGTGCAGGGCCGGCTCGAGAAGATCTGGCTCAAGGCGCACAAGCAGGAGCAGGCGACCGTCTTCCCGATCGAGATTGTCCTGACCGAGGTGGCAGGGGCCACGCTCCGGGCGGGCTACTCGGCCAATGCGGAGGTGATCATCTCTCGCCGGGACAGCGTGCTGTACATCCCGGAGCGGCTCATCACCCACCGACACGACTCGAGCTTCGTGACCGTGCGCACGGGCCCCGGGAAGACCGAGGAGCGCGTGATCAAGACCGGCCTCTCCGACGCCATCAACATCGAGGTGCTGGAGGGCCTGCAGGCAACGGACTCGATCGTCGAAGCGCCGCCGCGCGAGATCACCTGACGTGTGGCGCGAGTTCTTCGCCGACCTGCGGGCGCAGAAGCTCCGCACCTCCCTCACGGTGGCCGGGATTGCCTGGGGCACGGTGGCGGTGGTGGTGCTGCTGGCCTTCGGTGTCGGCCTGGAGCGCCAAACCAAGAAGCGGTTTCACGGGTTGGGCGACCGGATCGTCATCCTGTTCGGCGGACGGACCACGAAGCCGTTCGCCGGCTTCGGAGATGGCCGCCCCATCCGCCTGAGCCCGGAGGACGTGCAGCTGATCGCGCGCGAGGTCACCGAGATCGAGCACATCAGCCCCGAGTTCATCACGCGGAGCGCACGCGTCCGGCGTGGCGTCAAGGCGGCCTCGCCCGCCGTCACGGGCATCCTCCCCGTGTACGGCCTCATGCGCAACATCATCGCGGAGGCGGGCGGCCGCTTCATCAACGATCGCGACGTCGCCGAGCGGAGACGCGTGGCCGTGCTGGGCGACGAGCTGGCCAAGCTGCTGTTCGGTGACGAATCGCCGGTCGGGCGGCAGGTGTTTCTGGGCGACACGCCGTTCACGATCGTGGGGGTGATGCGCCCCAAGCTGCAGAACTCCTCCTATCAGCAGCGGGACAAGGACCGGATCTTCATTCCGGCGACGACGCACTACGCCCTGTTCGGCAACCGCTTCCTGAACAACATCGTGTACCGCGCGAAGACGCCGGAGATCACCAAGCTGGCCGAGCAGCGGGTGTACGAGACGATGGGGCGCAAGTACAAGTTCGATCCCAAGGACAAAGACGCGCTGGGCTTCTGGGACACCAGCGAGTGGGAAACCCGCTTCGGCAAGATGTTCGTCGCGTTCAACATGTTCTTCGCCATCGTGGGGAGCTTCACCCTGCTGGTCGGCGGCATCGGGGTGGCGAACATCATGTACATCGTCGTGCGGGAGCGGACGCGCGAAATCGGCGTCCGGCGCGCCGTGGGTGCCACCCGGGCCCACATCATGCGCCAGTTCTTCGCCGAAGCGCTGATGATCGTGTTGATGGGGGCGACGCTCGGCCTGCTGCTCTCCTTCGGGCTGGTGGCCGCGCTGGGCGGGCTGCCGATCAAGGAGTTCGTCGGGGTACCGACCATCTCGCCGACGGTGCTGGCGGCGACCCTTGTGTTGCTCGCGGTCGTTGCCTTCGCGGCCGGCCTGATGCCGGCCCGGCGCGCGGCGGCGCTGGATCCCGTGGAAGCGCTGCGAAGTTAGGCATGTTCTCCATCCTGCTCCAGGAATTCCTCGGGGACTTGCGGGCGCAGCGTACCCGGGCGTTCCTCACCTTCTTCGCGGTGACCTGGGGGACGCTCGCGGTCGTGCTGCTCTTGGCGTTCGGTGAGGGACTGAAGCGCACGGTCCGCGACGGCCTGCTGGGCGCCGGCGAACGGATCTTCATGGTCTACGGGGGCGAGACCAGCAAGTCGTTCGCCGGGCTGGGGCAAGGACGGCGAATCCGCCTGGTGGAGGAGGATCTCGAGCTGCTCGAGAACGCGATCCCGGACGTCGACCGCGGGAGTATCTCGTACGGGCGCTGGGGGACCTCGTATCAGATGGGCAAGACCCGCACCAACGCATTCCTCGAGGGCGTGGGTCCCGATCACGAGGCCATGTGCCACATGGAACCGGCCCAGGGCGGACGCTTCATCAACGCCGCCGACATCGCGCAGAAGCGGCGCGTGCTGTTCCTCGGCAACGGCCTGGCGGAGCGGATCTTTGGCAAGGGCGTGGACGCAATCGGCAAGAGCGTCGTCGTCGACGGCTTGCCATTCATGGTGGTCGGCGTGCTGAAGAAGAAGTTCCAGGACTCGAGCAACAACGGGCCGGACGCCGAACGCGGTGTGATCCCCTACTCGACCTTTCGCACCATCTATGGAACCCGGTTCGTGAACCACCTCATCGTGCAGCCGCGCGATGCATCCCGGGGACCCGTCGTGAAGGCGGAGCTGTTCCGAGTACTGGGGCAGAAGTACCGCTTCGACCCCAAGGATGAGCGGGCCCTGGGCATGTGGGACTTCATCGAAGGCGAGAAGGAAAACCTCGCCGTCGGGCTCGGCATCCAGATCTTCATGGGGCTGGTGGGAGCCTTCACCCTGCTCATCGCCGGTGTCGGTGTCGCGAACATCATGTACGTCGTGGTAAAGGAGCGGACGCAGGAGATCGGCATCAAGCTCGCGCTCGGCGCCCGCCGGCGTCACATCATGGCGCAATTCCTGTTCGAGGCCATGACGGTCGCCGTTTCCGGCGGGCTGGTGGGACTCGCGACGGCGGCGCTCATCGTGATCGGGGTCGACGCGATCCCGTCGGAAGGCAACCCGGCGATGCAGTACATCCTGAACCCGAAGCTTTCGTGGCCCATCGCCCTCATCTGCGTCGGCATCCTGGTGGGCGTGGGGCTCCTGGCCGGTTTCCTGCCCGCGCGCCGCGCCGCTGCGGTGGATCCGGTGGAGTCGCTGCGGTACGAGTGAGGCTGTGGGCTCACCGGTGGCCGTGTTGCGCCGCGGAGGTGCGGAAGGCGACCGGGCGACCAGGGCCAAGGCCGTTCGGCCAACCTCCCCTTTGCAACCGACGCCATCAGGTGCATATTCAAGGTAGCCTGGATGGCATGAACCCCGAGATGCGATGTCGGATCGCCCACGCCTCGGGGGAGCGAATCACGAGGCCGGCTGAGTGGGGGCACCCACCCGGCCGGTTTTCGCTTCTGGGCGGCGGGCCCGGCGACAAGGACGACATGGCGGCTAACGCGAGATACCAAAATGCGGCTCGGCGGCTGGGGGCGACGCTGCTTGGGGCGCTCCTCGCGTGCTCGGACGGCGGAGGGCCGGTCGTCACTGGAAACTACTACGTCGCCACGACCGGCTCCAATTTGAATCCTGGAACGGCGACAGCGCCGTTTCGCACGATCCAACACGCCGCTGATGTCGTGAATCCCGGAGACACGGTTATCGTGCGGGACGGCATATACAGCAGCCCGATCACCCTTGAAAGAGGCGGCACATCCGCCGCATGGGTCACCTTTCAGGCGGAACACAAGTGGGGCGCGAAACTCTCGGGCGGCGACAATACGATACGGGAAGGGTGGCTGTTCGCGAGCGGCGCAAGCTACGTCCGCGTCGAGGGATTTGAGCTCTACGGCTTCTTGGAACAGGGGTTCAGCAACTTTTTGGGCGGGCAGAATCTCGCAATCGTTGGCAACAACATCCATGACATAGGGCGCTATTGCAACGAATCGTCACTCGGATCGGAAGGCGTGTCCTCCTTCCACCCGCATGTGACCATCGAGGGAAACGTCATCCACGATATCGGCAGGTTCGCTCCGGGCGAGAACGGCTGCGTCCCGACGACGACCTACTATAAGGATCACGACCATCCGATTTCGCTTGAAGACGCAGCCGGCGACATCACGATCAGGAACAATATCTTCTATAACATGAAACGCGGATATGCGATTCAGTTATACGGCGGGACGTTTGAGAACGTCAACATAGAGAACAATACGTTTGCTTTTGCGAATCCGTATACGGACGGCCACATCGTTGTGAACGCCTCGCTTGTGAATTCCCGCATTGACAACAACATCTTCTACGATCCGACGAACGTCGCGATCGTCTTTGCGGTTTCGTCCCATTCAAATACGACCGTTCGGAACAATGTGGCGTATCCTGACACGGTCAGCAGCGGTTCGACGTCCGGGGTGACGTTCAGCGGGAACCTCCCCTCCACGGACCCGAAGTTGGTCAATGCATCCACTCTCGATTTCCATCTCCAGTCCGGAAGCCCCGCGATCGATACGGGCCTGACACTCTCCGATGTCACAGTTGACTATGACGGCCACGTCCGCCCGCAGGGAGCGGCGTATGACATCGGCGCGTATGAATATGTGGGCAGTCTTCGCAACTCTCGGCAACGTTAGGCGAGCGCTGGTCCGCTACTAGAGCTGGCGCCTTGCGTCAGGCAGCGCCGGTCCTCGGCGCGCCTCCCGGAATCTCGACGAGGAAGCCGGGGCTCTCGGCACGGATTTCGATACCGGCAAGGTTTGGGATCACCGCGTCTGCGTCCAGCAACTGCTCCGTTGGACAAGTTGTGGTGAGCGCCACGACACGGGCGCCCGCCGCGCGACCGGCGGCCACGCCCGGCGGAGCGTCCTCGAATACCAAGCATGCTGCTGGTTCGTGGCCAAGACGCTGAGCGGCCAGCAGATAGGCGTCTGGCGCGGGCTTTCCACGCGCCACGTCTTCGCTCGTCACGAGGACCTTCGGGACCGGCACACCAGCAGCCTCCAAGCGCCGTCGGGCGAGCACACGCCCTCCGGAGGTGGCGACCGCCCACGCGGTGACCGGGAGGAGCGACAGGAGTCGCAGCGCCCCCTCGACCGCGCGGAGGCCAGCGGAGCCTGCGACCTCGGCGGCTTCAAGCCACGCCACTTCCGAATCGAGATTGAGGTGCGGCGCAACCGCCTGCAAGGTCTCGCACGTGCGGCGCCCGTGTGCGACGCGAAGCAGCGGCTCGGGATCGAGTTGATGACGCTGCGCCCAGCGCCGCCACGTCCGCTCGACAGCGGCGCGAGAATCGACCAGCACACCGTCAAGGTCGAACAGCAGGGCTTCGCATCGGAACTGGCGCACAACTGAATACTACCCACCTTCGGCGCGCCCGTCGGAGACTCATCCTTGACCCGGCACGCCAGCGCTGGTTAGATGTTGCAGCGTGGGTAAGACGTGAACCGCCGCGAGCTGCTCTCCGCCGGCGCCTCCGCCGCTCTCGCGATCGGCGCCCTCCCGCTGCGGGCCCCGGGTTCCTCGGGTTGGCGCCGAGGGTCGGAGGGACGTGATCCCCGGCGCCGGCCGGCGAAGCCCGATGGCCCGCGCCCCACGCCGCAGCAGCTCGCGTGGCAGCGCGCGGAGCTGGCGCTGTTCGTCCACTTCACCGTCAACACCTTCACCGACCGCGAGTGGGGGGACGGGACGGAGCATCCCCGCATCTTCCACCCGGCGCGCCTCGATGCCCGGCAATGGGCGCGCGTGGCGCAATCGGGCGGATTCCGCACGATGATCCTCACCGCCAAGCACCACGACGGCTTCTGCCTCTGGCCGACGGAAACGACCACTCACTCGGTGCGCTCGAGTCCGTGGCGCGACGGACGAGGCGATGTGGTGGGCGAGTTCGTGGACGCGTGTCGCGCGGCGGGGCTCGGCGTGGGACTGTACCTCTCCCCGTGGGACCGGCACGAGCCGTCGTACGGCGACTCACCGCGGTACAACGACCTCTACGCGCGACAGCTCACCGAGCTGCTCACTCGGTACGGTCCCATCGTGGAGGTCTGGTTCGACGGCGCGAACGGCGAGGGGCCGAACGGGAGGCGGCAGGAGTACGACTGGCCGCGCGTCCATGGGATCGTCCGGAAACTCCAGCCGAAGGCGGTCATCTTCTCGGACGCGGGGCCCGACATCCGATGGGTCGGGAACGAGAAGGGGATCGCGGGCGACCCGAACTGGTGCACCGTCGATCCAGCCACGGTGCCGTACCCCGGGGTGAGCGGCGATTCCATCACCCGCGCGCTCCAGCACGGAGATGCGCACGGGAGCGTGTGGCGTCCGGGCGAGGCCGACGTGTCGATCCGCCCAGGGTGGTTCTGGCACGACAATGAGGACGACAAGGTCCGCACGGCGGAGAACCTCGTGGAGCTGTACTGCTCGAGCGTGGGGCGGAACGCGGGGCTCCTCCTCAACGTCCCCCCCACCCGGGATGGTCTCTTCCACACGGCGGACGTGGCGCGGATCGCCGAGTTCGGCGAGCGGCGGCGCGCCATCTTTGCGACCAACCTCGCCGCGGGCGCGCGGGCGCACACGAACGGCGGCGAGGAGCAGGCGCATCCCGCAGCACACGTCGCCGATGGAGACCCCGACTCGTTCTGGCGCCCGGCCGCCGGCGTGACGACCGGGTGGGTGGAGCTCGAGCTCGCGCACCCGGCCACGTTCGACCTCGCGTGCCTCCAGGAGGCGATCGCGCACGGGCAGAACGTGGAGCGCTACACGCTCCAGGCGTGGACCGGGAGCGGGGGCGGGGGCGCGTGGACGACGCTCGCGCGCGGGACGACGATTGGCCACAAGAAACTCGACCGCTTTCCGGCCGTGACGTCCAGCCGCGTGCGGCTGGCGATCGACGCGGCGCTCGATACGCCGTGCCTCGCGAACCTGGCGCTTTACCGGAGCTAGCGGGGTGCCGACGCCCGTGACGCCTCGCCGATCCGAGCTGTCGATCCTGCTGGCGGCACTGCTCGGCGCCCTCGCGCTGAGCGCCATCCGCCCCTACGACCGCCCCACCTGGGTCATGGAGGTCGCACCGATCTTCGTGGGCGTGCCGCTACTCATCGCCACCGCCCGACGGTTCCCCCTGACGCCCTTGCTGTACCGGTTGATCTTCCTGCACGCCGTCATCCTCATGGTGGGCGGTCACTACACCTACGCGCGCGTGCCGCTCGGGTTCTGGGCTCAGGAGCTGTTCGGCTTCACACGCAATCACTACGACCGCCTTGGCCACTTCGCACAGGGATTCGTCCCGGCCATGATCGCCCGGGAGATCCTCCTCCGGCGCACGCCCCTCCGCCCCGGCGGGTGGCTGTTCTTCCTCGTCGCCAGCGTCGCGCTGGCGATCAGCGCGTGCTACGAGTTCGTCGAGTGGTGGGCCGCGCTTGCCGGGGGCGAGGCCGCTACCGACTTCCTCGGGACGCAGGGCGACGTCTGGGACACCCAGTGGGACATGTTTCTGGCGCTCATCGGAGCGTGCAGCGCTCAGTGGCTGCTCGCGCGGCGGCACGATCGTGAGCTGGCCCAACTCTCGGGCGCCGGCTCCTTGACAGACGGCCCGCCGCCAGCAGGTTAGCCCCGAGCGACCAGGGCGAACCTCACGAAGGACCCAATTGCATGAAGCCCATGACGCGGTTGTCGACGTGCCTCTTTACCTTCCTCGGCGCGTTGTCCCTGAGCTGCGGGCCCGAAGAGGCATCGGACCCAGGGCCGCTGCTCTCGTTCGACCGCAGCTCGGCGCCGGGACTCAGTAAGGCGTGCACAGATAAACCGGGCAGGCATCTGGCCCGCCGGCCCAACGCGCCCGTCGCGGCGCTCTGCGCGCTCACCCTTCCGCCAGGCAGCAAGCCGATTCAGAACGGCACGAAGTCCTGGGTCGAGGGTGGAAGGCTGTATCTCACGGAGCTCGCGAACGGGAGCGTGTACATCTGGGACGTCGTCTCCCACGACTATGTGGGCAGCGTAGGGGGCTTTGTCGGGGCGACCGGGGTCGCCGCGACGTCCGGGCCGAACAGCATCGCGCTCAGCGGGGACGGGCACGCCTGGGTGTCGGACGGCATCAGCGCCGTGAAGGTGGTGGACTTGGGCACCCAGGCGATCGTCGCAACGATCAGCACCGCCATCCCGGCGTGCGACAACGGGACCGTGCACAACTGCCAGCGCACCAACGAAATCACGTACGATCCCGAGCATCGGATCATTTTCGTCCAGAATCCTTCTCCCTTGGATACCAGCAAGCACGGCGGTGCTACGTTCCCCGCGATCGACACCTACGGCACCTTCGTTTCCGCCATCCCCCCGTACACGGTTCTCGGCACCCTCTCGTTTACTGATCGCAGAGGCCAGGAAGCGCCGTTGTGGGACTCCGGGCAGCACCGCATCCTGACCGCCGTCTCGGGGAGGCTATCGGGCACAACGGTATTCCAGCAGTATGTCGCCGTCGTCGATCCCACGGTCACGCCATTTGCGATCGAAAAGCAGTACGACATCGATTGCCAAGCGCTCGGGCTCACTGCCACCGCCGGGGGGCTCTTCGGCATCAATGACCCATCGCTTGGCCCGGGCGGACGAATGGTGATACCGGGGTGCGGGAGGGCGCTCCTCATGGACACGTGGACCGGCGATATCACGGCCATCCTGCCGGTCGGCGGCGGGAATGAGACCTGGTACAATTCCGGGGACGGCAACTTCTACGTGACGGGAGCGAACTTCAGCACCACTCCCCCCGGTCCCAACTCCCTCGGCGTGATCGACGCGCGCGGCAGCAAGGTGCTCCAGTATGTGCCCGCCGTTGGAGCGACGAACCCCGCAGCCGCGGCGGAGAACAATCTCATATTTGCGGTCGTTGCAGCCAATGCCAATCCGACGGCCTGCACCCCGTTCGGCTTCCAGGCTACGGGGTGCATCGTGGTTTTCGCTCACGTCCCGGGTGCGGGCAACGGCCGGTAAGCGGAACCCGACGCGCGACAAGCCCGAGGTGCCCTCCTCGCATCGGACTAGCGCTCCCCACCTTGCGGGGGAAAACGCGAGGAGGATGCGGTTGAACTCGTGAGGTCGCTCGATCATCGGCGAGTGCCCGCACGACGTTGCGGTCGGCGTAGCTCATCGGCCCGAAAACTCGGGCATCCGTCTTTCGTTGAAGGCGGCGATCCCCTCGCGGGCGTCGCGGCTTTCGAACAGCTGCTGCTGCAGCTCCCGCTCGAGGGCCTGCCCCACGTCGTGCGTCGCTTCGGCGCCCGACTGCACGGCGCGCTTGATCAGTCCCACGGTCTTGGCCGCCTTGTGCGGCGGGCAGAACTGCTTCGCGTAGAGGACCACGTCGTCCCAGAAGGTCTCGGCCGGGAAGATCTCGTTCACCAGGCCCAGCTCCTTGGCGCGGTCGAAGGAGAAGGTCTCGCCCTTGCCCATGAGCTCGATCGCGCGGTGCTTCCCGATCGCTTTCGCGAGGCGCTGCGTCCCCCCCAGCCCGGGGAGCACGCCCAGGTTCACCTCGGGGAGACCGATCTTCCCGCCGTCTTCCTTGGCGACGCGGACGTCGCAGGCAAGGGCCATTTCGAGTCCCCCGCCCACCGCGTGACCGTTCAGCGCCGCGATCGTGAGCTTGGGCGTGTGCTCGAGGCGGTTCAGCGTCTCGTTGCCGTATAAGCTGAAGTAATACAAGAAGCGCGGGCTCACCCGCTGCATCATGCGGATGTTGGCCCCGGCGGAGAAGAAGCGGTCGCCGCCTCCGCGCAGCACGATGACGTGCACGTCGTCGTCGAAGCGGGCCCGCACCACCGCGTCGTCGAGCTCTCGCAACATCTCGAAGGTGTACGCGTTGGCGGGCGGATCGTTCAGCTCGACAATGGCGAG
>DASPXO010000090.1:0-14811 GCA_035637235.1 Gemmatimonadales bacterium
TGGATCTGGACGGCCCCGACCTGGCGCGCCGCCGCTACGAGGAGCGGAAATTCCTCCCAGACACGGTGGTCGCTCAGGACATCCCAGTACGTCGTGAGCCCGCCCAGCACGAGCGCGTCCGCCGTCCAGCGGAGCGGCTTCAGCTCCGCGAGCTTGGAGAGATCGAGGTAGGTCCGCTCGCGCTCGGCGAGCCGGAGCGGCCAGTGGACCAGGAGATCCGTCCCCCCCGCGACGGGGACCGGCGCCGCGCTCCCATCCGCCAGCTGCGCGAGCGCGTCCCGCAGCGTCCCGGCGAAGAGCACCTTCACGCCGGCGCCCCGCGACTGGCCGGGAGGGTCGCGGCGACGCTCTCCACGATGCCGTCGTAGCCGGTGCAGCGGCACAGGTTGCCGGCCATGAGCTCGCGGATCGTATGCGTCTCGAGCAGCTCCGGGTGCGCGCTGATCCACAGGGCCGTCATCACGACCCCGGGCGTGCACGCGCCGCACTGCGTCGCACCGTGCGCGACGAACGGCTCGAGCTGCCCGGGGTCCAGCGCCTCGACGGTCTCCACCCGGCACCCTCGCACCTGGTAGGTCGGCACGAGGCACGCGTCCACCGGCAGGCCGTCCAGGTACACGGTGCAGGCCCCGCACTCACCCTCGCCGCAGCCTTCCTTCGTTCCGGTGAGCCCCAGACGGTAGCGCAGCGTGTCGAGCAGTCGCTCGGCGGGATCGATGTCCAGGGACGTCGGCCCGCCGTTCAAGGTGAACGAGATGGTGAGCGCGGTCACACCGCCCGTCTCATGCGACTTTCCCTCCCTCATTCCCTTCAATCAGCCGCAGCAGCCGCTCCGGCGTCAGCGGGATGGCGCGCGGGTCCGCGCCGGTCGCGGCCGCCACGGCGTTCACGATCGCGGGCGCGGGGCCATCGATCGGCAGCTCGCCCAGGCCCTTCGCGCCCTGCCCGCCGTGCGGGTACGGGTTCTCGACGAACGCCACGCGGATCGGGGGCACGTCGTGGCTGGTGGGGATGATGTAGTTGGTGAGCTGGTTGTTGATCATCGCGCCGTCCGCGAACCGGCACTCCTCCATCAGCGCCCAGCCGATCCCCTGCACCACGCCGCCCTGCACCTGCCCCCGCGCGAGCGTCTCGTTCAGGACCTTGCCGACCTCCTGCACCGCCACGAAGTCGGTCACCCGCGTCTCGCAGGTCCGAAGGTCCACCTCCACCTCGGCGACATGGGCGGCCCACGCGAACGCCCCGTACGCGTCGCCCTGGTAGCGCTCCTCGTCCCAGGCGATCCCGGGCGGGCGCTCGTATACCGCCTCGCCGAGTAGCGACGCAGCATGCTGCGCCCCCAGGCCCGGATGTTCGCTGTGCCAGCGACGGATCGCTTCCCGCACTACCGCGCCGCGCGCCCGGTCGTCCAGGCCGACCCGGTTTCGCAGGTCGTCCGCGGCGCGCTCGATCAGCCGGCCGACGACCATCGTGGTGCGGGAGGCAACCGTCGGGCCGCTGTTCGGCACGGTCGCCGTGTCCGGCTCGGCGATCAGCACGTCCTCGGGCGAGAGCCCGAGCCGGAGAGCCGCGATCTGGGTGAACGTCGTGAGCGTGCCCTGCCCCATCTCGATGTTCGCGGACCGCACCTCGACCCGCCCGTCCGGCAGCCCCGCCACCTGCGCCCGCGACTTGAGGTGCATCTCGCCGCCGCCCGTGAAGCCCGCGCCGTGGAAAAACGTCGCGAGGCCGAGCCCCCGCCGCTTCGTCGCATGCGCCGTATTGAAGGCCGCGTGCACCCGCCGCTTATCGGCGTACTCCGCGAGCGCGAGCGCGCGCTCGAGCACGGCCACGCGATCGGTGCCATCGTTGATCACCTGGCCCGTCGCGGTCGTCTGCCCGTCGCGGATCAGGTTGACGCGGCGAAGCTCTGCCGGATCGAGCCCCAGCGTGGCGGCGATCACATCCATGTGGCGCTCGCAGGCGAACAGCGTCTGGGGGGCGCCGAACCCGCGAAACGCGCCGAACGGCACCGCGTTGCTGAACATCACCCGGCCGTCGATGCGCACGTTCTCGCAGGAGTAGGGGCCCGCGGCGTGGATGATCCCGCGCGACAGCACCACGGGCGAGAGCGTGACGTACGCGCCGCCGTCGAGCACGACCTCGATGTCCTGCGCGAGGAGCCGGCCATCCCTGGTCAGTCCGGTGCGGTGGCGCACCTGGGAAGGATGGCGCTTCGTCGTCGCCGCCATGTCTTCGGCGCGGTCGTAGATCAGCTTGACCGGGCGACCTGCCTTGAGGGCGAGCAACGCCGTGTGGAGGGCGATGGTCGAGGGGTACTCCTCCTTGCCCCCGAACCCGCCGCCGGTCGGCGTCTGGACCACGCGCACGCGCCGCTCGTCGCGGGCCAGGGCGTGCGCCAGCGCTCGGTGCACGTAGTACGGACACTGCATCGAGCCCTTGACCACGAGCACGTCGCCCTCGAGCCAGGCGATCATCCCCTGGGTCTCGATGTACACGTGTTCCTGTGCACCGGTCTCGTAGGTGCCCTCCACGACGACCGGCGCTCGGGCGAGCGCCCGCTCCACGTCGCCCTTCTCGATCTTCAGCCGCTTCAGCACGTTGTCCGTCCCGTACTGGATCTGGTCCGGCCGTGGCCGCAGCCGAAAGTCGAGCGCCGGAGGCTCGGGGTCGATCTGCACTTCAACCGCCCGGGCCGCGCGCCGCGCCATGTCGCGCGAGGCGTGGGCGACGAGCACGACCGGCTCGTGCACGTGCCGCACGTAGCCCGCGGCGAGCACCGGCTGATCGCGCTCGATGAGGATGATCTCGTTCGGTCCGGGGAGGTCTCGATGATCGACGACGGCGATTTCCGACCAGTCCACATCGGGGCGGAAGCGAATGGCCGTGACGCGACCGCGCGGGGCCGGGCTGCCGACCGTCATCCCCCAGAGCGCGCCCTCGAGCGGCAGGTCGTCGACGTAGCGCTCGCGGCCGGCGAGCTTGGCGAGCCCTTCGCGGCGGTGCATGGCTCCTATTGTGGCGGGCCGCCCGGCAAACGGCAAATCACGGAGTCTCCGATCGTGCCCGCTGCCCACGGCGGCGCCCCGGGGGTTCATCCAGGCGCGGCTGACCCCGGGGCGGTGCCCCGGGGTTTTGAGGAACCGGTTCTGTTTGGTGGACCTCGGTGCCCCGGGGTTCATCCAGGAGCAGCTAACTCCGGGGCCGGTGCCCCGGGTTAAGGAGCCGGCTCTGTTTGGTGGACCCCGGGCCGCCGGCCCGGGGTCAGCCGCGCTGGGCTGCTCCGCGGTTCATTCCGAGGAGCTCGCCGCCGCGGTGTCAGCGGGTCGGCCGGGGAACGGGAGCGACAGCCGGGCCTCGCATCCCCGCTCCGGCGTCCGGTTGGCGAGCGTCAGCGTGCCGCCGTGCGCCTCCGCGATCTGGCGCGAGAGGGCGAGCCCGATCCCGGAGCCGTCCGCCTTGGTCGTGTAGAACGGCACGAACAGGTTGACGGTGTCGGCCAGGCCGGGGCCGTCGTCCCGGACCCACACCTCCAGCCGGCCGTTGCGCGCGGCCCACCCCAGCTCGACCTGGCCGCCGCTCTCCAGCGTGGCGTCGACCGCATTGCGGACGAGGTTGATCAGCAGCTGGTCGAGCTGCCCGCCGTCCGCCTGGATCGTCACGTCCGGTCCGGGACAGACCGTCACCGGACGGCGGGGCTCGAGCGCGGCCACGCGACGCACCCACTCCGCGACGGCGACGGGCTCGAGGCGAGGCCGCGGCAGCCGCGCCAGCCGCGCGTACGCCGCCATCAGGCGGCTGAGCGATTCCGCGCGGCTCCCGATCACATCCAACCCCTTGCGGAGATCCTCGCGCCAGTCGGGCGGCGGTGGATCCCGGCGCACCAGTCCCGCCAGGCTCTGGGCAATCGACTTGATCGGAGCGAGCGAATTGTTGAGCTCGTGGCTGAGCACTCGGATCAGGCGTTGCCACGCCAGCCGCTCCTCTTCGCTCAGCGCGCGGCTCACATCCGCGAGGACGAGGAGCTGATGGGGGAGCCCGCCCTGGCGGAACGTGCCGCGCCGCAGCTCCCAACGGCCCTGCCGGCCGGGGAACGTAAGCTCCACGACTCGGGGCGCCTCGCCCGCCAGGCTCTCGGCGAGCCCCAGCTCCGCCGCGTCTTTGCCGAGCAGCTGCTCCGGCGGTCGCCCGAGCAGCGCCGCCCCGCCCCGGTTGACGAGCCGGAGCGCCCGCGATTCGTCGAACGCGAAGACCGCGACGTCGATCTCTTCCATCACGCGGCGGAGCAGCGCCGTCGCTTCCAGGGCGCCCAGCCTCTGGGCCCGCAGATCTTCGCCGAGGCTGTTGAGCTCGAGCAGCAAGAGCCCGAGCGCGTCGTTGGGGTCCGAGCCGCGCGCCCGCAGCGAGAAGTCCCCTTCCCGCAGGGCCGCCAGCATGTTCGAGATCGTCTGGAGCGGCCGCACCACGCGCTCCCGCAGGGCGCCGACGAACGCCAGCCATGCACCCGCCAGCAGGATCGTCAGGGTCCATTGTGTGCGGGAGGCGAAGTCGCCGCGCCACAGGAGCAGCAGGGCGAGCGTCACGGCGGGGAGCCCCGTGAGCAGCGCCAGGATGAAAATGCGGCGCTCGTGCCGCGGCTTGCGCTTGCGGCGCCGCTCAGAGCCCATGCCGCTGGAGCCGGCGGTACAGGGCGCTGCGGGAGAGCCCGAGCGCCTTCGCGGCCTCGCTCACGTTGCCGCCCGCGCGCGCCAGCGCCTTCTGAATGAGCACCCGCTCCACGTCCTCGAGACTCATCTGGTCGAGCGGCGTGGCGCCGTCGGCCCCCGTGCCCAGCCCCAGGTCCCGCGGCCGCACGACGCTCTCTTCGGCCATGAGAACCGATCGCTCGATCGTGTGGTCGAGCTCGCGCACGTTGCCGGGCCAGGGATGTTGCAGGAGGGCCTGCATCGCGTCGGGAGCGAAGCCCGTGATTCCCTTGCGGTAACGTGTGGCGTAGCGCCGCGCGAAATGGCTGGCGAGCAGCGGGATGTCCTCGCGCCGGTCGCGCAGCGGCGGTAGGCGGATCTCGACGGTGTTGAGACGAAACAGCAGGTCCTGCCTTACCCTACCCGCCGCCGCGTCGGCGTGGATGTCCGCGTTCGTAGCCGAGATGACGCGGACGTGGGCACGCTGCGTCTTGGAGGAGCCGACGCGCTCGAACTCCCCCGTCTCGAGCGCGCGCAAGAGCTTCGCCTGCTGGGGCAGCGGCAGGTTGGCGATCTCGTCGAGGAACAGGGTCCCGCCCTCTGCGAGCTCGAATCGGCCGACCCGATCGACTTTCGCGTCGGTGAAGGCGCCTTTCACGTGTCCGAACAGCTCGCTCTCGAACAGGCCGTCGGGAATGCCTCCCAGGTTGACGGCGACGAGCGGCCGCTCGGCGCGGGCGGACGCGGCGTGCAACCAGTGGGCGACGACCTCCTTGCCGGTGCCGTGCTCGCCGAGGATGAGCACGTTGGCGTCAGAGGGCCCGATCCGCTCCATCAGCTTGAGCACCGGCTGCATCGCGGGCGACTCGGCGATCAGCTCGGGGAGGCCCTCTTTGCGCAGGGCGCGATTCTCGCGCTCGAGCTGCCGGCTCTTGCGCAGCGCCTGGCTGAGCTCGACCTGGGTGCGGAGCGTCGCGAGCAGCCGGCGGTTGTCCCACGGCTTCTCGACGAAATCGCGCGCCCCGCGGCGCATCGCCTCGACGGCGCCGTCGATGCTGGCCCAGGCGGTCATCACCACGACCGGGGGCGGCGCGTCGAGCGCCTGCAGCCGGGCCAAGAGGTCCAGGCCCTCCGCGCCGGAGGTCGTGTCGCGGGTGTAGTTCATGTCGATGAGGAGGGCGTCGAAGTCCCGGGCGCCGAGGGCGGTGAGGACGGCGCGGGGGGAGGTGGCACTCTCGACCTCGTAGCCCTCGCCTTTGAGGAGCAGCTTCAGGGCCTCCAGCACGTCCGGCTGATCGTCTGCAACGAGAATACGCGGGTGCATGCTCAAGCTTGTTGGGGCTTGGGGCTCGGGGCTAGGGGCTCAAGTCCTCACCCCCTGACCCCCTCTCCCTTCGGGAGGGGGGGAACCTCGCCGGCCCCTTGTTCTTCATTACCCTCGGGATCATCGTTACCCTCGGGATCATCCTTCGCGACAAGCGCAGCGACACGCGCTGAACCCCGGTACCTATTCCGCTCGCAGTGCCATCATCGGGTCCACCTTCATCGCCCGGCGCGCCGGCAGGTAGCAAGCGATCAGCGCCACGCCCAGCAGCAGCGCCGTCACCGCGGCCAGCGTCGCGGGGTCGGTCGGGCTCACGTCGTAGAGGACACCGGTCAGCACGTGCGCCGTCGCGAGCGCAGTGAGCACGCCCAGGACGACGCCCCAGCACGCCAGGGCCATCCCCTGCCCCAGGACGAGTCGGCGCACGTCCCCGGCCTGCGCCCCGATCGCGAGCCGCACCCCGATCTCGTGTGTGCGCTGGGCCACGAACGCCGCCAGTGTGCCATAGAGACCCACGGCGGCGAGCAACAGCGCGATCACGGAAAATCCCGACAGCAGCAGCGTGTCGAACCGCGGTCGCGCGAGCGGCGCGGCCAGAAGGCGCGTGAACGGATGCGCGTCCGCCACGAGCACCATGGGATCGAGCTCTTGGGCGGCGGCGTGCACGGCACCGATCACCGCCCCCGCGGCAGCGGAGGACCGGACAGCCAAATAGGTCGGTTGTTGACCGGGGCTGTCCGTCTGCCGGAACGGGATGTAGATGCTGGCAGGTGCGACAGCCAGCTCGCGGTACCGCGTATCGCCCACCACGCCCACCACCGTGAGCCACGGCTCGTGCCGGTCCGGGAGACCGAACGTGAGCCGCTTGCCGACCGCGTCCCGTCCGGGCCAGAGGCGGCGGGCCGTCGCTTCGCCGACGATCGCCACCGGCGGCGAGCCCGCGCGGTCCTGATCCGTGAACGCACGGCCGCGACGCACGGGGATGCCCATGGTCTGGAAATAGTTCGGAGCGATGGGCTCGAGGTTGAGCGTTGGGTTCTCGACCGCTGCGGCTTGCCCCTGCCCTTCCGCGGTAACGGTCGCATCCCAGCCACCCGCGCCGGTGAAGGGGGCGAGCACGACCGGCGTGGCCGCCACGCCCGGCAGCGCCTCGAGCCGCTCGACGAGCTGATCGAAGAACGTCAGCCACCGCGACACCGCAGCGTACTTCGGGCGCGGCACCCTCACCTTCACGAGCGTCAAGTGCGTGGCGTCGAGACCCAGGTCGACGTGCTGCAGCCTGATGAGACTGCTCGTCAGCAGCCCGGCCCCGGCCACGACCACTAGGGCCAGGGCGACCTGCGACACCACGAGTGCCTGCTTGATGAAGCGCGTCCGGCGACTCTCTCGGCCTCCCTGCGCACCGCCCCGCAGCGTCGGATGCATTGGCGCTCGTGCCGTCCAGACAGCCGGCGCGAGGCCGAAGAGCAGAGTCGCCGCCATCGAGACGGCCACGGCGAAGACGAGCACCACGGCATCGACACGCACCTCCGCGAGTCGGGGCAGCTCGGCCGGCGCCACAGCCACGAGCCCGCGCACCGCCCCGTACGCGAGCCCGATTCCCAGGGCACCGCCTGCCGCGGCGAGGACGCCGGTCTCGACGAGCAGCTGCCGGGCGATTCTGCTCGAACCCGCCCCCAGCGCCGTCCGCACGGCGAGCTCCCGCTCCCGCGCAACGCCGCGAATCATCAGGAGGGAGGCGACATTCACGCCGGCGATGACGAGCACCAGGCCCACGGCGGCCGAGAGGATGAGCACCGAGTCTCGCAGGTTGCCAATCACGGCATCTCGAAACGGCTCGACGACCGCACGTTGCCCGAGCAAAATCTCGCCCGGCGGGTAGGCGGTCTCGCGCTCGCGGACGAACGCCGTCGCTTCGGCCTGCGCCTGCTCGAGCGTCGCGGCCCGTTTCAGCCGGCCGATGATGCTGAAGGGCGCGAACCGGTTGCTGATCATGTCGCGTGTGACCTGGAGCGGAACCCAACCCTCGGCCCCCTTCGGGTACACGAAGCCACGCGGCGCCACGCCCACGATGGTAAGCGGGTCCTGCCCCAACCGAATGACCCGCCCCACAGCACGCGGATCGCCCCCAAACTCGCGCTGCCACAGGCCGTAGCTGATCATCACGACAGGCTCGGCGCCGGCCGCAGCATCCGCGGGCTCGATGAGACGGCCCGCGGCGGGACGCACGCCCAAGACCCGAAAGAATTCTCCGGAAACCATGCTCATCATGACCGAGAGCGCACGATCGCCGGCCTGCACCACGTACGGAAACGCGCCGTCGTACTGGACGCCCGCCACGCCCGCGAAGACGCGGCTCCGCTCGCGCAGCGGGGTCAGGTCCGTGACGGCGAACGGGCGCAGCGAATTGTCGCGCGGCGCTTCCTTATAGAAGAGGACGAGGCGCTGCTGTTCTTCGATCGGGAGCGGCTTCAGTAGAACTCCGTTGGTGACGCTGAACATCGCGGTGGTGGCGCCGATGCCGAGGGCGAGGGTGAGCACGGCCACGCACGTGAAGCCGGGGGCCTTGCGGAGAGTGCGCAAAGCGAACTTGAGGTCTTGGAGCATGTCGGGGCTCGGGGTTAGGGGATCGAGTCCTCACGCCTATTCCGCACGCAGGGCGATCGCCGCATCGACGCGCGTGGCCGACTGAGCCGGGACGAGACTGGCGAGCGCCGCGACACCGATGAGGAACCCGGTGACCGCCGTGAGCGTCGCCAGGTCAGTCGGAGTCACGCCGTACAGCAACGCCACCAGCAACCGGTTCGCCAGCAGCGCGCCGAGCAGCCCCAGCGCCGTTCCCACGCCTGCGATCAAGAGACCGCGCCGCATCACCATCCGGCGCAGATCTCGCGCCGTGGCCCCGAGTGCCATCCGCACACCGAGCTCGCGCGTGCGTTGGCGCACCATAGTCGCCATCGCGCCCAGCAGACCCACGGCGGCCAGCACGACCGCGGCGCCCGCGAACACGGCGAGCAGCAGCGCGTTGAGTCGCGGCTGGGCCAGCGGCCCCTCGAGGAACGTCTCGAACGGTGCCGCGCTCGCCAGTGCGACACCCGGCTCCGCCTCGCTGATCACGCGCCGGATTGTCGGCACCAGCTCGGCGGGTGAGCCGCTCGTGCGGATGGCCAGGTTCGTCGGCATGAAGGGGAAGAACGACTGCCTGAGCGGGAAGTAGACGCTCGCGCGCGCCTCCCGCAGGTCGCGGTAGCGTGTATCCGGGACGACTCCGACGACGGTGACTGCCCGCTCCAAGTCGGCTCTATTGCGCAAACGTTTGCCGATGGGATCGGCGGACCCCCAGTAGTGCCGCGCGGCGGACTCACTGACCACGACGACCGGCGGCGCACCCGCGCGGTCGGCGTCCGTGAAGCCCCGCCCACGGACCACCGGAATGCCCAACGCCGCGAAGTAATCCGGTCCGACGACCTCCAGGTTGAGCATCGGGTTGGCTGCGGCCTCTTCTGCAGTCTGTCCTTCGGCTGAGGGCTTGCCGTCCCACCCGCCGTTTCCCGAAAAGGGAACGGCGACCACGGGCGAGACAGCGCGCACGCCCGGAATCGCGTGCACCTGCGACTGCAGCCTCTCGAGCATTGAGAGCTGCTTCGCCGGGGTATCGAGCTGATCGGAGCGAATTGCCAACTCGCCGATCAGCAGGCGCGACGGCTCGAGGGAAAGCTCGGCCCGTTCGAGGTTAATGAGGCTCCTGGCGATCAGTCCCCCCGCCGAGAGAACGACCAGCGCGAGCCCGACCTGTCCCGCTACCAATGCTTCCCTCCCGAGCCGGGAGCGCCTGCCGGGGCTCTGCCGCGTGCCCATTCGCAGCAACTGCTCGAGCTGCACACGCGACGCTAGGACCGCGGGCGCGAGGCCGAAGAGAAGCATCGCGGCGCCGGTGATTGCGATGGCGCCGGCCAGCGCGGTGGCATTCAGGTGAATCTCGTCCAGGCGGGGTAGCTCGGCCGGTGCGAAGGCGACGAAAACTTGGACGGCGCCAGCCGCCACGACGATCCCAAGCACGCCGCCGGTGATCCCGAGGAGTCCGTTCTCGATTAGCAGTTGCCCGATGACCTGCCCGCGCCCGGCGCCGAGCGCCGAGCGCAGCGCGATCTCGCGCATGCGGGCGAGGCCGCGCACGAGCAGGAGATTGGCAACATTGGTGCATGTGATCAGAAGCAGCAACGCGGCGGCCGCGGCGAACGCGAACAGCGCCGGCCGCACGTCCCCCAGGACGAGCCGCGGCAGCGTGTGGACGACGCCGGTCAGGTCACGCTGCCACGGCGACGTGTCGGGGCGCCGGAACAAGGTCGTCATCTCCTCGCGCGCGTTGGCAGGTGTCGCACCGGGCGTGAGCCTCCCAAGGACGTAAAAGCCCATCAGCGACAGCCCTTCCGGGGACATCGATGGGACGACCGGTGCCCAGAAATCGGTGCCCTTGGGATAGTCGAGCCCCTGGGGCATGACCCCGACGATTGTGTACGCGGTACCACCGCCATACAGCACGACCTGTCGCCCAAGTACGTGAGGGTCGGCGCCAAACCGCTCCCGCCAGGCAGCGTGGCTCAAGACCAGAACCGGTGCCGCGCCGCGCACGTCATCCGCTGGACGCAGCGTGCGGCCCAATGCCGCTCGCGCCCCGAGCACGTTGAAGAAGTCGCCCGACACGAGTGCGCGGCGGAGCTGTGACACCTGGCCGCGGTCGCGGATCGGCAGCGCCCCAGCGCCATTGAAGAGGAAGAGTGCGGCCCGCTCGAGCATACGCGTGCTGCGCGCGAACTCGCGGCCGTCGTCGAGCCCCAATGGATAGTCGAAGTCTCGGTCTGGCCTTTGTCCCCACAGCACGACCAGACGGTCCTGATCGCGCACGGGGAGCCGGCGCAGGAGCAGCGCGTCGGCCACGGTGAACACCGCGGTCGCGAGACCGATGCCGAGGGCGAGGGTGAGGATCGCGACGGCGCTGAAGCCCGGGGCTTTTCGCAGGGTCCTCAGGGCGTACCGCACGTCTCGCAGCATCTCCGTCTCCTCCTACCGGGTGCTGGAAAACTCCCTGAAGTGTCGCGAGGTCGATTGATTGGACGCCCTGAAGGGCGCCCTCGGCGCCGACGCGTCCTGAAGGACGCCGGTGCCGCGCCGTCCTTCAGGACGGGCCCGAAGCCGAGGCCGGGCTCCAGCCCGTGCGATCACCCGACGCAACCCCTCATACGTCCCCTTTCAGCATCGTGCCACCGGTCGGGCTTGCAGGCGTATCACGGACGCAGGCTGCGGAGCGCGTAACGGAGGTCATTCATAGCGCAGCGCCACCACCGGATCCACCGTCATCGCCCGGCGCGCCGGCACGTATGCAGCGAGGCAACCGACCCCCACGAGCAGCACGCAGACCGCCGCGAGAGTGATCGGGTCGGTGGGACTGATCTGGAAGAGCAGCGCCGTCAGGAATCGCGAACTGACGAGCGCGGCAGCGAGGCCCACGGCGGCACCGAGCGAGGTCACGCCTAGGGCAGCACCCAGCACCGCTCGACGCAGCTGTGCCGGGTTCGCCCCCAGCGCCAGGCGGACGCCCAGATCGCGCGTCCGCTCCTGGACGGCCGCCGCCATCAGGCCGTACAGCCCGATGGCGGCGAGCAGCAGGCCCACGAGTCCGAATGCCGAGAGCAGGAGCGTGCTCAGCCGCGGCTGCGCCAGCGGTTTGGCGAGAAACTCGTCCATAGGTCTGGCATCCCACACGTCGAGCTGGGGGTCGAAGTCACGGACCGTGCGGCGCATCGCGGGCAGCACCGACGCGAGGGCGTCACGGGTGCGCGCCGCGAAGGTTCCGAACGTGACCAGCTGGTGCCATGGCAGATAGATCGTCGGTGTGGCTTCCTTCAGGCGGCGGAAGCGGATGTCGCCGGCGACGCCGACCACCGTCCGCCAGTCCGTTGGGTCGCCACCGAGGAACCGGAGGCGCTTGCCGACCGGGTCCTGGCCGGGCCACAGACGGCGCGCCACCGCCTCGCTCACGACCACGATCTTGGGGGCGCGCTCCCGGTCGCTGGACAGGAAGCCGCGACCACGCAGGATCGGAATCCCGAAGGTGCGGAAGTATTCGGTCCCTCCACCTTCGAGGGGTACCGGAGGGTTCGCGTCCACCGCGGCCTGCGACTGTCCGTCCAACACAGGCGTGACCTGCATGAGGTTCGCTCCCGCGAACGGCGTATAGAGGATGGGTGTCAACGCCGTCACGCCCGGGACCTCGCGCAAGCGCCCGTAGAGGTCATCGAACATCGCGAAGATTTTCTGGTTCGAGCCGTACTTCACGTAGGGGACCGCGAGCTCAACGATAGAGAGGTGGTCCGCGTCGTAGCCGAGGTCGAGTCGCTCGAGACGCTCGAGGCTCCGCACGAGAAGGCCCGCACCGGCGAGCATGACGACCGCGAGCGCTACTTGCGACGCGACCAGCGATTGCCGAAAGCGTCGTCGCCGTCTCGTCTCCGTTCCCGAGCGTGAATCGATGCGGAGAAGAGCCGCAAGATCCCCTCGCGACGCCAGGAGAGCCGAGACGACCCCGAAAAGCATCACCGCCACGAGCGTCACGCCGGCGGCCACGTCCACCGGCGTGCCCGCGAGGCGGATCACGTCCATGCGCGGGACCTGCGCCGGCGCGAACGCGAGGAGGAGGTGCAGCAGCCCTGCCGCGCAGGCGAGGCCGAGGGCGCCGCCGGCCGTGGCGAGCAGTGCGCTCTCCGCCACGAGTAGGCGGGCGATGTGGCGGGAGCTCGCCCCCAGCGCGCGGCGCATCACGATCTCTGGTGCACGGAACGAGGCGCGCAGCAGCAGCAGGTTGCCGACGTTCACGCAAACGATGAGGAGCAGCAAGGTGACCGCCGCGGTCAGCGCGACGAGGATCGGCTTCGCGTCGCCGAGCACGGCCTGCGTGAGGGTCCGGACCGCCGCACCGGTCGGGTACGCCGGGGCCCGTCGCTCGTGGTCCAGCTGCCGCGCGATGGCGAGGAACTCCGACTGCGCCGACGACGGGGTGGCATCCGGCGCCAGGCGGGCGACGACGTCGATGAGGTCGAAGGGGCGGGGTCGAGTCCAGTAGTCCGTCCCGGGGGGGAAATCCAATCCAGGCGGCGTCACGCCGACGATCGCGTAGCTCGTCTGGTCCTGCGTGGTCGTCAGGCGCCGGCCGAGGACCCGCGGATCGCCACCGAAATCCCGTTGCCATGCCTGGTAACTGATCACTGCCACGGGTGCCGCACCCTCCAAGCCGTCCTCCGGCCGAAGCAAGCGACCGAGCACCGGACGCGCACCGAGGACGTCGAAGAAGCCCGCGGTGACCATCGCCTGCTTCAGCACGATCGGCCGGCCGCCGTCCGTCAACGGTATGGCTTGGGCTCCCCAATGCACGAAGCCGGCGACGTTGGTCAGGGTCCGGCTCTGGCGCCGCAGGTCATCGACCTCCTTCACGCTGACCGGGAGCTCCACGGTCGGATCACGAAAGGTCCAGAGGACGACAACCCGATCCGGGTCGCGCACCGGGAGCTTGCGCAGCACGACGGCGCGGAAGATGCTGAACATCGCGGTTGCCATGCCGATCCCGATTCCCAGAATGAGCACGACGGTCGCGGCGAAGGTTGGCGCGCGGCGCAACTGACGGAGCGCGTAGCGGAGGTCCTCGGCCAGACGTGTCATATCACTCGACTCGCAGCGCCTGCGCGGGATCGGTCCTCATCGCCCGGCACGCCGGCAAGAAGGCGGCGCCGACACCGACCCCCAAAAGCACCACGCACGCCCCCGCGAGCGCGATCGGGTCAGTGGGGCTGACCTGGAATAGGAGGGCTGTGAGCAGTCGCGAACTCAAGAGCGCCACCACGAGCCCCACCCCAGCGCCGACCGACGTCAGGCTGAGGGCTGCGCCGAGCACATCGCGACGCAGGCGTCCCGGCGTCGCGCCGAGCGCCATGCGCACGCCGATCTCGCGTGTCTGCTCGCGGACGACCGACGCCATCAAGCCGTACAGCCCCACGGCGGCGAGCAGCATGGCCACGAGTCCGAACCCGGACATGAGTTGCGTGGAGAGCCTAGGGAGCGCACGCTGGTCGGCCAGCAGGTCCTCCATCGTCTCCGTGCGCACGATGTCGGCCTCGGGATCGGCGTCGTGCACGGCGCGACGCATCGCCGGCAGCAGACCCCCCAGGGGGCCGATGGTCCGCACGGCGAATAGGCCCTGCGAGAAGTACTGGCGCGACGGCAGGTAGATCGTGGGTGTCGCCTCCCGGAGGCTGCGAAAGTGAATGTCGCCGGCAATGCCGACCACGGTTCGCCACGCCCCGGCGCTGGTGTCACTGGCCATACGGATGCGTTGGCCGATCGGGTCGGCCCCGAGCTGGAGGAGCCGAGCCGCCGCCTCGCTGACGACCGCCACGTTGGGCGCGTTCTCCCGATCGGTGTCGAGAAACCCGCGGCCCCGCAGCAACGGGATCTCGAGTGTGCGGAAGTATTCCGGGCCGCCCGCCTCGATCGGTATCCGCGGATTCTCACTCGCCTCGGATGACGACCGGCCCTCGACCTCCCACGGCGCATTGAATATCTGAGGCCCGAAGAACGGCTGCGCTTCGACCGGGGTGATCGCGGTGACGCCGGGAAGGGCGCGGAGTGCAGGAGGGATCCGGTCCAACAAGGCGCCGAATTTCGCTTCGGCGTCAGCACGTGAGACGGGGACCGTGAGCCAGAGCAACGAGAGACGGTCCGCGCGGTAGCCGAGATCGATTCGCAACAGCC
>DASPXO010000091.1:0-16971 GCA_035637235.1 Gemmatimonadales bacterium
TCGTTCGCCTACGTCGAGAAGGCGCTCACCGTGGAGCGCGACCGCCAGATCGCGCTGCTCGAAGGTGGGGGCAAGGTCGAGCAGCAGACGATGCTGTACGACGCGAAGACGAACAGCGTGCGGCCGCAGCGCAGCAAGGAAGAGAGCCACGACTACCGCTACTTCCCGGACCCGGACCTCCCGCCGCTGGTGCTCACCCCGGAGTTCGTCCAGGAGCAGCGGGCGGCGCTGCCCGAGCTCCCGGCGGCGAAGCGCGAGCGGTTCCAGGCCCAGTACGCCCTGTCGGTGACCGACGCCGCCGTGCTCACGGCCGACCGCGCGCTCGCGGACTACTACGAGGCGGTCGTGCGCGCCGGCGCCGAGTTCAAGGCGGCGGCGAACTGGGTCGTCAATGAAGCGCGGGCCGATGCCAAGGATCACCACGAGGAGCTGCGGGTGCCGCCCCCGGCGCTCGCCCAGCTCATCGCGCTCGTGAAGGGCGGGACGCTCTCGGGTCAAGCGGCGAAGCGCGTGTTCGCCGAGGTCGCGGAGCGGGGCGGAGAGCCGCGCAACGTCGCCGAGGCGCTCGGGCTCATCCAGGTAGCCGACAGCGGGGTCGTGGCGGGCTGGGTGAGCGAGGTGCTGGCCGCTCACCCCGGCGAGGTCGCCCGCTACAAGAACGGCGAGACGAAGTTGTTGCAGTTTTTCCTGGGGCAGGTGATGAAGGCGTCGCGCGGCAAGGCCGATCCGAAACTCGCGCAGAAAGTGCTGGAGGAAAAGCTGGCGGCGTGACGGGCGGACGGCGACAGCTTACCGGTCCGGCTGTCCGCCCGTCTCTCCGTCCGCCCTATCTCGCCACGGTCGCTGCGCCTGCGACGCCTGCCAGTAGGCGAGCGCCGGCGCGGGCAGCCCGAAGTGCTCCTCCGCCGTCTGCTCCAGGCGCTCGGGGTCCTCCCGGCCCCCTTCCCGCAGCGCCTGCCGCCGCATGTGCTTCGCGAGCCTGAGCGCCTTGTCGCCTGCCGGGTCGAGCCGGCGGGCGGCGGCGTCCTGCTCGCCCAAGAGCTCCATCACGTACTCGAACGCCACCGCCATGTGGCGCTCCACGTCCTCGTCGGGGAGGTCCCAGCGCGTGTTCTCGAGCATCAGCTGGAACGCCCAGCGCCAGCTCTCGCTCTCGGTCAGATGCACCATCCCCCGGAACAACCGTCGGTTGGTCCGGACGCTGAACAGCGTGGGCGATATGATGGTGTCGAGGTGCGTGTCGCTCGGCGTATGGTCCTGGAGGATGAGCTCCTTCGCCTCCTTCGCGTAGGCGTCCCCCAGATGGGTCTCGAACCGGCTCTCCCAGTAGCTGTGCCCGAGCGCCGCGGTGCTCGAGGTGAGCACGAGCTGGCGCGGCACGAAGAAGTTGTGGGCCACGCTGTCGGCGGCGAGGTGCGACAGGTACCCGAGCCCGAAGGCGCGCAGCGGTTCCGTCGGCGCGAGGTCGAAAATCTCCTGGCCGACGTGCCAGGCGTGGCAGTGCCGGCCCACGGGGGCGTACTTCTTCGCGATCGACGTGTCGGCCGCGATGTTGCCGTACAGGAAGTCGTAGGGGAAGGCGCGTAACAGGTCCGCGACGATGGTGGGGAGCTGGTGCAGGTTCGCGAGCACCGACTCGCCGAGATAAACGTGCGTGCCCGGCGTCCAGGCGTGCGCGACGGCGGGCAGGATCGCGATCCCGGCGAGCGCCGCCGCGCTCGCCGCGAGGACGTGCCGCGGCGTCAGTGCTTCCTCCGGCGCTTCAGCGCGCGGCGCCCCCACTCGAGCACCGACAGGCCGTGCCGCACGTTCCGCAGGGTCGCCGCCACGTCGAGCGCCGTCGTCTCCACCTCGTCCTGCACGACTTCGAACAGCGCATCGAGGTCGGCGAGACGCGCCTCGGCGGCGTCCGCCGCCCGGACGATCCGACTGCGCAGGTCCCGCGAGGTCCCCACGAACCCGTCCGCCTCGGCGCGAATGCTCGCCACGAGCTGCCGCACGTCGTCCAAGGCGGGGCCGGCGAGCTGCCGGAGCACCCGCAGGAACGACCGCAGCGCAAGCGCCGCGGCCGCGGACGACAGCGCGATCGCGATCGCCGCGAGCGCCAGGATCGCGAGAGAGATCCCCGTCACCACCGCCACCCAGGTGGGAATCATGACGCGGAGTCCGCCGCAGGGTCCGGGCCGGGAGTCACGTCGCGAACATTCGCGAACGCTTGACGGACGCGCAAGCCGCGTCATAGCTTGCGTCTCCATGCCGGCCTCCTTCTGCGTCACCGGCGGGCGCCCCCTGAAAGGCGCCATCCGCCCCGCGGGCAACAAGAACGCGGCCCTTCCCATTCTCGCGGCCACCCTGCTCGCCGACGGACCCTGCCGCATCGACAACATCCCGCACATCCGCGACGTCGAAACCATGCTGGCGCTGCTCGCCCACCTGGGGGCGGGGGTCGAGTGGGTCGGCCCGAATACCGTCGAGGTGGACGCCGCCCGCGCGGAGCCGCGCGAGCTCGACCCGAAGCTGTGCGCCCGGATCCGCGCCTCGATCCTCCTCGCCGGACCTATGCTCGGGCGGTTCGGTCGAGTGAGCCTCCCGCCCCCGGGCGGAGACGTCATCGGCCGCCGGCGCGTGGACACGCACTTCCTCGCGCTCGAGCAGCTGGGGGCCGACATCACGGTGGGCGCGGCGTACACGTTCGAGGCGAAGCAGCTCGCCGGGACGGACATCTTCCTCGACGAGCCGAGCGTCACGGCGACCGAGAACGCGTTGATGGCGGCCGTGACGGCGCGGGGCACGACCGTGCTGCGCAACGCCGCCTGCGAGCCCCACGTGCAGGACCTCGCCCGCTTCCTGTCCGCGATGGGCGCCCAGATCGAGGGCATCGGCACGAACACACTGGCGGTGCACGACGGCGGCGCGCCGCGCAAGGCCGCGCCGTTCACGGTGGGGCCCGACCACATCGAGGTCGGGTCGTTCATCGGGCTCGCGGCGGTCACGAACGGCGCCGTGACGATCGAGGGCGTGCGCCCCGACGACCTCCGGGCGACCCTGATCGCGTTCGAGCGGCTCGGCGTCCGGCCCCGGCTGGACGGCGCGAAGCTCACCATCGACGCCGATCAGGAGCGCCGCATCCGGCCGGACCTCGGCGGCCACGTGCCGAAGCTCGAGGACGGTCCCTGGCCCGCGTTCCCCGCGGACCTCATGTCCATCGCGATCGTGGTCGCCTCGCAGTGCGAGGGCCTGCTGCTCGTGTTCGAGAAGCTGTTCGAGTCGCGGCTCTTCTTCGTCGACAAGCTCATCGGCATGGGAGCGCGGATCGTGCTGTGCGATCCCCACCGCGCGGTGATCGCCGGACCGTCGCCGCTGCGCGCCCAAGAGGTGGAAAGCCCGGACATCCGAGCCGGCATGGCGATGCTGCTCGCGGCGCTCGCGGCCCAGGGCGACTCCGTGATCCACAACATCGGCCAGATCGAGCGCGGCTACGAGCGGATCGACGAGCGCCTGCGGGCGCTGGGCGCTCACATTGAAAGAGTCGATGACGCACGATAGGGCGGTCAGGCGGTCGGGCGGTCGGGCGGTCGGTGAAGGCGGCGACCGTCCGCCTGTCCGCCCGTCCGCCAGTCCGGCCGTGCTCCGCGAGCAGCCGGTCGGCGACGCGACAGTCCCCCGGATGGAGCTGCGCGAGTGGGCCGAACAGTTCGGCGTCGTGGCGGGCATCACGACCCGGCAAGGCGGATTCTCGCTCGGCCTGTGGAGCGAGGAGCGCGTGGGGCAGGTCATGGGCCGGTGGCGCGCCTTCTGCGCCGCGTTCCGCCCGGCCTTCCACGCCGTGGTCTTGAGCCACCAGATCCACGGGACGGCGGTGCAATGGCGCTCCGGGGCGACGGACGGCTGGCTGCTGTGCGAAGGCGTGGACGGCCACGCGACCGGCGATCCCGGACTCTTGCTCACGATCACCGTCGCCGACTGTATCCCCGTGTACCTGGTTGCGCCCGGGAAGCAGGTAGTCGCGCTGCTGCACGCCGGGTGGCGCGGCACGGCGGGGCGCATTCTCGAGCGCGGCGTGGAGCTCGTGCGGCGGGAAGCGCAGGTCAGTGTTGCGGACATCGTAATGCATTGTGGCGTTGGTATTTGTGGACAATGCTATGAAGTGGGTTCTGAGGTGCTGACCCACCTGACGGGGCGCACCGAGCAGGCGTCGGGGCAGGTGGACCTGCGGGACGAGCTCGCCCGCCAGGCGCGGGAGCTCGGACTCACGGGGCTGTCCGTCTCCCCCTGGTGCAGCGCCCACGACCGCGAGCGGTTCTACTCGCACCGGGCATCCGGGGGGCGGGACGGCCGGATGGTCGCCTACCTCGGCGTGCCGTTCGCTTGACACGCGCCACGCAGCGGCTAGATTCCGGCCGGTGAAGCGGGCGAAGTGGGGCCCGCGCTTTTTTTTATGCTCTCCGAGACTCTCGTCGAGGCGTTTCGGGCCCGGCTGGCGGAGTTAGGGCTCGATCTGGCCGACCTCCGGATCGGCGGCACGCCGAACCGGCCGTTGGTTCAAGTGCGCATCGAATGGCCAGCGGCGGAGCTCGCGCGACGCGTCACCGTGGATGACTGCGCGACGGCGAGCCGGCACTTGGAGTCCTGGCTCGACGCGGGCGGGCCGCTGGGTCGGCGCTACGTGCTCGAAGTCTCGAGCCCGGGGATCGAGCGTCCGATGCGCTCGCACCGCGACTGGGTCCGCTTCGTGGGGCGCGAGGTGCAGGCGACGGTCGCCGGGCTGGGGCGCGTGCGGGTCCGGATCGTCGCCGTGCCGGACCGGGAGACCGTGGTGCTCGAGCCGATGGGGCAGGGCGGTGCGCCCGGCTCTCGGAGCGTCCGGCTGAGCGAGATACGCGACGCGCGGCTCGCGCCAGACTGGTGATCGGGTGCCTGAGCGTCTTAGCCTCTTAGCCTCTTAGCCTATGTTTCACTGGATGGTGTGATGGCCAATACAACCGATGTGGTCTCCGCGATGCGCGAGCTGACCAACACTAAGCAGCTCGAGCGCTCCGAGCTGCTCGATCTCCTGAAGGATGGGCTGCATGCCGCGCTGGTGAAGCGCTACGGGCCGAATGTGCGGTCCGAGATCGGGATCGACGAGCTGAAGGGCACGATCAAGATCGTGGTGCTGCGCACGGTGGTCGAGACCGTGGAGGACCCCGGCTCGCAGGTGTCGCTGGAGGAGGCGCGCTTCGAGGATCCGGACTTCCAGCCGGGCGACGTGCTGGAGGAAGAGATCCCGTTCGATGCCTTCGGGCGCACCGCCGTCCAGGCGGCGAAGCAGCGCATCATCCAGCGGGTGCGCGAGGGCGAGCGCGCCCGGATTCGTGAGGAGTTCACGGATAAGGTGGGCGAGCTGCTCTCAGGCGAGGTGCAGCAGATCGAGCGCGGCAAGATCGTCGTGATGCTCGCCAAATTCCGCGAGGCCGAAGCGATCATCCCGTACCGCGACCAGAACCACCGCGAGCACTTCCACCAGGGCGACACGATCCGGGCCGTGCTGAAGCGTATCGAGGAAACCCCCAAGGGGCCGCGCCTCATTCTGTCGCGCGCGGACCCGCTGTTCGTCAAGGCGCTGTTCAAGCTCGAAGTGCCCGAGATCCAGCAGGCGATCGTGGAGATCCGCGCCACGGCGCGCGAGGCCGGGAGCCGCACCAAGATCGCCGTGTCGTCGCGGGACGACTCCATCGATCCGGTGGGCGCGTGCGTCGGGCTCAAGGGCTCGCGGGTCCAGGCCGTGGTCAACGAGTTGGGCGGCGAGCGCATCGACATCGTGCCGTGGTCGCCCGACCCGGAGCGGTTCGCCAAGCTCGCCCTCGCGCCGGCGCGCGTGGCGCGGGTCTTCTCGGACCCCGACTCGAAGACGATCCAGGCGATCGTCGACGAGGACCAGTTGTCGCTCGCCATCGGGCGCAACGGCCAGAACGTGCGGCTCGCTTCGGAGCTCACCGGCTGGAAGATCGATCTCTACTCGAGCCGGGAATGGCTGGAGCGGGGCGGTGAGGGCCCGCTGTTCGCGCCGCTGCCGCCTGAGGAAGAAGCGGCCACCAAGGTCTCCTTGCGCGAGCTCGAGGGGCTGCCGGTGGAGCTCGTCGACGTGCTGGAGCGGGCGGGCCACAAGACGCTGCAGGACGTCCTCGACCTGGAGCGCGAGGACGTGGACAAGATCGCTGGGATGACGCCGGAGCTCACGGACAAGCTCATGGCCTTCCTCAATGAGATGACCGAGGAGGGCGGTGAGGAGGAGGAGGAAGCAGCACCCGCTCCGGCGGGCGAGCGTGACGGCGCTCCAGGAGGGGGAGGCGGAGGCGGAGGTGACACGTCGCCTCAGCCGGCGTGAGCGAGCGGATGGTCCGGCTGTTGGGCCTGGGGCTCAGGGCCGGGCGGGTCGTGATCGGAGTGGCGGGGGTGCGGGCGAAGCTGCGGCGCGACGCGCTACAGTGCGTCGTGGTGGCGGGGGACGCCAGCCAGCGCACCCGGGACAAGGTGGAACGCCTCGCGCGGGCGCGTGGCGTGCCGATCGTGCGCGGGCCCGACGCTCTCCGGCTGGGAGCCGGGCTCGGCCGGACGCCGGTGCAGGCGGTCGGGATCGAAGACGCGGGGCTGGCCCGCGGGTTGGCGGCATTGGAGGAGTGAGTGACGACGACGCGGATTCACGATCTGGCGGCTGAATTCGGGATTCCCTCGGAGCAGCTCCTGGGCATGCTCAAGGAGCTGGACATCTTCGTGCGCAGCCACCTGTCGCCGCTCAAGCCCGAGCAGGTGGCCATGATGCGCGCGCGGTGGGAGCGGGAGAAGCGCAAGCAGAAGGAAGCGCCCCCCGCCACGAAGCGGCGCCGGGCCGCGAAGGCGGCGGAGCCGGTCGCGGCGCTGGCCGAGGCGCGGCCCACGCGGCGCCGCCGCACGGCGGCCGAGGTGGCCGCGGCCGACGCGGAGGCCCAGGCCGAGGCGGCATCGCTCGAGGCCGAGCGCGAGCTGAAGGCGCGCGAAGCGCTGGAGGCGCTGGAAGCGTCGAAGGCGGAAGAGGAGGAGGAGAAACCGTCGCTCCAGGAGCGCGCCGCCGCGCTCTTCAAGGATCTCGCGGTCGCCGGCGAGCCGCGCGTCGAGCATCCGGCCGTAGCGGCGGCGCCCGCCGCGCCGCAGGCGGCGGCGTCGGGGCCCTCCGCGGCGCCGTTCGCCGCGCCGCCGCGCCCCGTGATCCCCACCCCCGTGCGGCCCAAGCCGGTGGCGAGCGCAGCGCCGGGCGGTGCCGTGCTGCCGCCACCCCGGCCGGTCGCCTCCGCCGCCCCCGGCGCGATCCCCCTCGAGGAACGGCGCCGCGAGAAGGGGAAGAAGCGCAAGAAAGGGAAGAAGTCGCTGGTCGACCAGGAGGCGGTGGCCCAGAACATCTCGCGCACCCTCGCCTCGATCAAGGGCCCCGCCGCGAAGAAAGGCGTGCACCGCCGCGAGGAGGGCCCGAGCTTCCGCGACCTCCAGGAGGAGAAGCGGCGCGAGGAGAAAGAGCGCGAGAAGACGCTGGTCCGCGTCACGGAGTTCATCACCGTGAGCGAGCTCGCCGGGGTCCTCAAGGTCCCGCCGACCCAGATCGTCTCCTTCGCCTTCAAGGAGCTCGGGCAGATGGTGACGATCAACCAGCGGCTCGACTTCGACATGATCGAGCTGATCGCGTCCGCCTTCGGGTTCCAAGCGGTGCGGGAGGAGGAGTACGTCGTCGGCGAGGGCGCGGAGGCGCCCGAGGACGCGGCGACGCTGCAACCACGCCCTCCCGTGGTCACCGTCATGGGGCACGTCGACCACGGCAAGACGTCGCTGCTCGATTACGTGCGCAAGACCCATGTGGCGGCCGGCGAGGCCGGCGGCATCACGCAACACATCGGCGCCTATCAGGTGACGCTCAAGGACGGGCGCTCGATCACGTTCCTCGACACCCCCGGCCACGAGGCGTTCACCGCGATGCGCGCGCGCGGCGCTCAGGTGACGGACATCGTCGTCCTGGTCGTCGCCGCCGACGACGCGATCATGCCTCAGACCATCGAGGCGATCTCGCACGCCAAGAACGCGGGCGTTCCGATCGTCGTGGCAATCAACAAGATCGACCTGCCCACCGCGAACGTGCAGAAGGTCAAGCAGGACCTGCTCGCCCACGACGTCGTGCTCGAGGAGTTCGGCGGCACGACCCTGTGTACGCCGATCTCGGCCAAGCAAGGGACGAACGTCGACACGCTGCTCGACCAGATCCTCTTGCAGGCGGAGCTGCTCGACCTCAAGGGCAACCCGGACCGCCGCGCCCAGGGCACCGTGCTCGAGGCGACCCTCGACCCGGGCAAGGGGCCGCTGGCGACGGTGCTCGTGCAGAACGGCACGCTGCAGGTGGGTGCCGACTTCATCTGCGGGCCCTATTACGGCCGGGTGCGCGCGATGTACGACGAGCGCGGCCACGCGGTCGCCGCCGCCGGGCCGTCCACCCCCGTGCAGGTCCTCGGCTTCGAGGGCGTGCCGGCGGCCGGGGACACCTTCCAGGCGATGGAGGACGCCGCCGAGGCGCGCGACATCGCGCAGAAGCGGCAGCGGCTGGAGCGCGAGGCGCAGCACCGTCGCACCGGGCGCGTGAAGACCCTCGAGGACTTCATGGCCGAGCGCGCCGCCGGCGGCGCCGCCTCGCTCCGCATCATCATCAAGGCCGATCAGGGCGGTCCCGCCGAGGCGCTGGCCGACGCGCTCGCGCAGCTGTCGACCTCCGAGGTCAAGGTGGAGGTCGTGCACCGCGGTGTGGGCGCGATCACCGAGTCCGACGTGCTGCTCGCCAAGGCGTCCGGCGCCATCGTGATCGGCTTCCACGTGCGGCCCGACTCGAACGCCCGCACGACGGCGGAGCGGGAGCGCGTGGAAATCCGCACCTACCGCATCATCTACGAGGCGGTGGAAGAGGTGAAGGGGGCGATGGAAGGGCTGCTCACGCCCGAAAAGAAGGAAGTGGTCCTCGGCGAGGCGGAGGTGCGGCAGATATTCAAGATCGCCAAGGTGGGCACGATCGCCGGCTGCTTCGTCCGCTCGGGCGTGATTCCGCGGACCGCCCGGGTCCGGGTGATTCGCGAGGGCGTCGAGGTGTACGAAGGCGCGATCGCCTCGCTCAAGCGCTTCAAGGACGACCAGCGCGAGGTCCGCGAGGGCTTCGAGTGCGGCATCGGGGTCGAGAACTTCAACGACGTGAAAGTCGGCGACCTGATCGAGGCCTATAAGATCGAGGAGATCGCGCGCACCCTCGCTCCGTCTCCGTGACGTGGGGAACTAGGCCCCGGAGCGGGTGAGCCGTGGTGGTGGGTCTGACGACCTGGGAGCTGCACCTCGACGCGTGCCACTCCCTCAAGGACAAGCGGCGCGTCTTGAAGAGCCTCAAGGACCGGCTGCACAACCGCTTCAACGTCTCGGCTGCCGAGACGGCGCACCACGACCTGTGGCAGCGGGCGGAGCTGACGGTCTGCGTGGTCGCGACCGACCGCGGCCACGCGGAAAACGTGCTGCGCGAGGCGGACCGCTTGGTGGACGCGGCGGCGGGTGCCCGCATCATGGACGCCAGTACGAGCTTCTTATGAGAATGACGCGACGACCGAGCCACCGCCCCGAGCGCGTGGCCGAGCTGATCCGCCAGACCGTGGCGGCGTTTCTCACGGCCGACGTGCGCGACCCGCGCATCGGGTTCGTCACGGTCACGTCCGTCGAGGTGTCCGGCGACCTGGCGCACGCGCGCATCCGCGTGAGCGTGATGGGGAGCGACGAGGAAAGGGCCAGGAGCCTCGAGGGCCTGGCGAGCGCCGGGCGGTTTCTGCGGGCCCAGCTGTCGCGCGAGCTGCCGCTCCGCACCAGCCCCGAGCTGCGCTTCGAGCTCGACCGCGGCCTCGAGCACGCGCAGCGCATCGACCAGGTGCTGAAGCAGCTCCGGGAGGGCGCTGGCTGATCTCGGGGCTTGCGCTCGTCGCGAAACCGGCGGGACCCACGTCGCACGACGTGGTGGATCGCGTGCGCCGGGCGCTCGGCTCCAGTCGGGTCGGACATCTGGGAACGCTCGACCCCGGCGCCACGGGCCTGCTGGTGGTCGTGATCGGTCGCGCCACCCGGTTGGCGTCGTTCGCGGCCGGGTGGCGCAAGGCGTACGACGGCGTGATCCGCCTGGGCACGACGACGACGACGGACGACGCCACCGGGGAAGCGCTGGCGACCTCCGACGCGTGGCGCTCGCTCGGGCTGGGACGGTTGGAAGAGGCGCTGGCGAAGTTTCGGGGCGCGTACGAGCAGCGGCCACCCGCCTACTCGGCCGTGAAGGTGGAGGGCGAGCGGGCCTACCGCCGCGCGCGGCGAGGCGAGGCCGTGGTGCTCCCGGCCCGGCCGGTCGAGGTGGCGGAGCTCGAGCTCACCGGGCTCGCGCCCCCGGACCTCCACTTCCGCGCCACCGTGAGCGGCGGCACGTACCTGCGGAGTCTCGCGCGCGACGTGGGAGAGGAGCTGGGCTGCGGCGCCCACCTGGCGGTGCTGAACCGCACCCGGGTGGGCCCGTTCGGGCTCGAGGACGCGGTGCCGCCCGAAGCGGTGACGGCCGGCGACGTGCTGGATCCCGCGAGGCTGGTGGCGGGGCTGCCGCGCCGGGAGCTGGACGGCGCCGAGCGGGATGCCGTGATGCATGGGCGGCCGGTGCCGGCTGGCGGGGCGGGGCTCGGGGCTCGGGGCTCGGAACTCGATGCGGAGGGCCCGAGCCCCGAACCCCGAGCCCCGAGACCCGTCGCGCTGTTCTCGGGTGGAGCGCTCGTCGCGGTGGCCGAGCAGGTCGGCGCGGTGCTGAAACCCCGCGTGGTGGTGGCGGCGGAATGAACGACGGCACGGTGGCCACTGTCGGTACGTTCGACGGGGTGCACCGCGGGCACCAAGCGGTGGTGGCGGAGATCGTGCTGCGGGCGCGCTCGCGCGGGCTCGCGAGCCTGATCGTCACGTTCGACCCGCACCCGCTCGAGGTGCTGAACCCGGCGGCTGCGCCGCGGCTCCTCACGCTCCCGGACGAGAAGCGCGCGCTGCTGGCGGGACTCGGGCTGGACCGGGTGGAGTTGCTGCCGTTCACACCCGAGCTCGCGCGCCTCGCGCCGGCGGAGTTCATCCGTCAGGTGCTGCGTGCGCGGTACCGCATGCAGGAGTTGGTGCTGGGGTATGACCATGGCTTCGGTCGCGGGCGGGGGGGGGATGTGGCCCTGGCGCGCCGGCTCGCGCGGGAGGACGGCTTCGCGGTGGACGTGGTGGAGGCGGTTCGCGAGGACGGGCAGCCGATCTCGTCGTCGCTGGTCCGCGCCGCGGTGGCGCACGGCGATCTGGCGGCTGCCGAGCGCTGGCTCGGCCGGCGCTACGGCCTGACGGGAGTGGTCGAGCGGGGCGCGGGACGGGGGCGGACGATCGGGATCCCGACGATCAACTTGGCGCCCCCCGACTCGCGCAAGCTCCTGCCGCCCGACGGCGTCTATGCCGTCTGGGTGGAACTGCCCGGGACGGGGGATGGGGGACGGGGCCGCCGCTACGGTGGTATGATGAACCAGGGGCCGCGGCCGACGTTCGGCGTCACGGCGCGGGCCCTCGAGATCCATCTGTTCGATTTTGCCGGGGAGCTGTACGGCGAAACGGTGACCGTGGAGTGGGTGCGCCGGCTGCGGGACGTGCAGACGTTCCCGTCGCGCGACGCGCTCGTGGACCAGATCGGGCGCGATGCGCTGGCGGCGCGCGCGATCCTCACGGAATAGGGGCTCGGCATGCGGACGATTCGTTCCCGGGTGTTCGTGATCGTGGGGCTGCTGCTGTTCTCCGGCTGGCTCCTGCTCCCGAAGAGCACGACGCAGCGAGTGCGCGACGCCACGACCGGGCGGATGAAGGACACCACGGTGCGGCGGATCCCGATCAACCTGGGCCTCGACCTCCAGGGGGGCATCCACTTGGCGCTCGAGGTGGATCAGACCAAGGGACCGGTGCCCGACTGCGCCGACGCGATCCAGCGCGCCGAGCGCGTGGTGCGGAGCCGCATCGACGAGTTCGGCACCACGGAGCCCGTCGTGCAGATCGTGGGGCGTTGCCGCCTGGTCGTGGAGCTGGCGGGGGAGAAGGACCCGGCGCGGGCGAAGGGGATCATCCAGAAGACGGCGTACCTCGAGTTCCGCATCACCGACATGAAGAACGTGTTCCGCGACGCGCTCCCCGAGATCGACCGGGCGCTGCGCCGGGCGGGCGTGAAGACGCCGGGGCAGGCGGCCGCGGCGGCGAACGTGGCCCAGTTGTTCGGCGCCGACACCGCGAAGGCGGCGGCGAAAGGAAAGAAGGGGAGCGCGACGGAGAAAGACACGACCGACCTCAACGCGCCGGGCCCGCTCTCGTCGCTGCTCTTCCAGGGCGCGATCCCGGGTGAGTACTTGGTTCCCGAGGAGCAGGTGCCGGCGGCGGAAAGCCTGCTCGCCCGACCCGAGGCGCAGCGGCTGATCCCGCGAGGCTTGGAGCTCAGGTGGGACGTCGAGCCCGAGTCGCGCGGCGCGCGCCTGTACCGGGCGCTGTACGCGGTCGAGGACCGGCCGATCATCACCGGGGAGGAGCTCGAGAAGGCCACCGCGACGCGTGATCCCCTCACCAACCAGTCGATCGTGCGGTTTACCCTGTCGCGCAGCGGCGGCCGCCGTTTCGAGCGCGAGACCGGGCGCCACGTCCAGGACTACATGGCCATCATCCTCGACGGCCGCGTCCAGCGGCAGCCGCCGGTCATCAAGAGCCAGATCGGGCGCGAGGGCCTGATCGAGCTCGGCAGCAAGCCGCTCCAGGAAGCCCAGGACCTCGCCCTGGTGTTGCGGGCGGGCGCGCTCCCCGCGCCGCTCACCATCGTCGAGGAGCGCAGCATCGGCCCGTCGCTCGGCAGGGATTCGATCAAGGACGGCATCCGCGCCGGGATCGTGGGCGTGGCCCTCGTGGTGCTGATCATGGTCGCCTACTACCGGCTGTCGGGGCTCCTCGCCGTGGCCGCCCTCGCGCTGTACGTCGTGTTCACGCTGGGGTGGCTCGCCGGCTTCGGCTTCACGCTGACCCTGCCGGGCCTCGCCGGGCTGGTCCTGTCGGTCGGCATCGCGGTGGACGCGAACGTGCTGATCTTCGAGCGCATCCGCGAGGAGCTGCAGCACGGCAAGCTCGTCCGCACCGCCGTGGACGAGGGCTTCCGGCACGCGATGAGCGCCATCATCGACTCGAACGTGAGTACCGCGCTCACGGCGTTCATCCTCTATCTTGTGGGGACGGGCCCGGTGCAGGGCTTCGCGATCACCCTGATCATCGGCATCGCCGCGTCGATGGTGAGCGCCATCTTCGTGGTGCGGACCTTCTACCTGATCTGGCTGCAGCGCCGGCCGGACATGGCCACCTTGAGCGTCTGAGATGATCCGACTCTTCGCCAACGCCCGCTACGACTTCATCAAGTGGCGCCGCTGGGCCTACGGGCTCACGGCGGCCATCATCGCCCCCGGGTTCGCCCTGTTCCTGGTTCACGGGTTGAACTACTCGATCGAGTTCACCGGCGGCACGCTGATCCAGCTCGAGACGACCCAGCCGGTCGGCACCGCCAAGATCCGCGACGCGCTCGACGCCGCGGGGATCCGCGACGCCGAGATCCAGCAGTTCGGCTCGGCGAACGAGTACGTGATTCGGGCGCGGCTCGGTGAGCAAGCCGCCACGAGTGAGGGCTCCACCCAGGCCACCGCGCAGGCCGTGGACTCGGCGCTGGCGCACGGCCTGGGAGCCGGCCAGTACACCGTCGTGCGGACCGAGGCGGTGGGTCCCAAAGTGGGGCGCGAGCTCCAGGGGAAGGCGTTCCTCGCGATCTTCTTCTCGTTCATCGTCACCCTGATCTACCTCGCGATCCGGTTCGAGTGGCGCTTCGGCCTCGCGGCGGTCCTCGCCACGTTCCACGACATCCTCACGACCATCGCGTTCATCCGCTACCTGAATCTCGAGGTGAGCCTGGTCGTGGTGGGCGCGGTGCTGACGATGGTGGGGTACTCGCTCAACGACACGATCATCATCTTCGACCGCGTGCGGGAGAACCTGCGCAAGTTCCGGCGCCAGAACCTGTACGATATCCTGAACCTCTCGATCAACGAGACCCTGCCGCGCTCGGTGCTCACCCACGGGACCACCATGGCCACGACGCTCGCCCTCGTGCTGCTCGCCGGCGAGGTGCTGCGGCCGTTCGCCCTGGTGATGACCTTCGCGATCTTCACGGGCACGTTCTCGTCGGTCTACATCGCGGCGCCGCTCCTGATGTACATCGAGAAGCGCTGGCCCGGGGAGGACGCGCGGGGCGCGCGGGCCTTCAAACCCGCCGAGCCGCAGCCTGTGCCCGTGGCCCCCGCCGGATCCCGATCGAAAGCGACGGTCTGAGGGACTCGGGGCTCGGGCCTGGGGGCTCGGGGTTATGTGCCGGGTGTCGCCAGCTCGACCCCGAGCCCCGAGCCCCTAGCCCCTAGTCCCCGGCCCCTTGCTCATCGACACCCATTGCCACCTCGGCGACGCGGCGTTCGACGCAGACCGCGACGCGGTGCTCGAGCGGGCTCGGCAGGCCGGCGTCGGCCACGTCGTGGTGGTCGGCGGGACGGTCGCCGAGGGCGAGCGCGCCGCCGCCCTCGCCCGCGCCTGTCCGGGTCTCTCGGCCACGGCTGGCCTCCATCCGCACGAAGCGAGCACCTGGACGCCGGAGACCGCCACCCGCCTGAAGGCCTTGCTGGCCCTACCCGAAGTGGTGGCTGTGGGGGAGACCGGGCTCGATTACCATTACGACCATTCCCCGCGCGACGCGCAACGCCGCGCCTTCGAGGCTCAGCTCGGCATCGCGGGGGAGCTCGGCAGGCCCGTCGTCGTGCACGCCCGGGAGGCGGACGCCGACATGGCCGCGATCTTGGCGGGGGCGTCCGCGACGGTCGTGCTGCACTCGTTCAGCTCGGGCGCGGAGGTGTTCGAGGCGGGGATGCGGACCGGCGCGTACTTTTCCTTTTCCGGAATGATCTCCTTCAAGAACTGGACGATGACCGACCGCCTGACCGCCTGTCCGCCTGACCGCCTGTTGGTCGAGACGGACGCCCCGTATCTCGCCCCCGTCCCGCACCGCGGGCGGCGTAACGAGCCCGCGTTCGTGCGCGCGGTGGCCGAGGCGCTCGCCCGGGCGCGGGGGCACTCGCTCGAGGCCGTTGCCCAATGCACCACGGACAACGCGCGCCGGGTGTTCGGCGCGCGGCTCGCCGCCACGCTCTGAGACCCGAGAGGATCCGTGACCACCACGGCCAAGGTCCCCACCGACATCGCCATCGCCCAGGCGGCGACCCTCCGGCCGGTCGCCGACGTCGCCGCCGAGCTCGGCCTCGCCGACGCCGAGGTCGAGCTGTACGGCAAGTACAAGGCGAAGGTCCGGCTCGCGGCGCTCGGGCGCGGCCGGCCCAAGGGTCGCCTGGTGCTGGTCACGGGCATCAACCCCACCCCGGCCGGCGAAGGCAAGTCCACCGTTACCGTGGGCGTCACGCAGGCGCTGCGGCGCCTCGGGAAGAACGCCGCCCTGTGCATGCGCGAGCCCTCGCTCGGCCCCGTATTCGGCGTGAAGGGCGGGGCGTGCGGCGGCGGCTACGCGCAGGTGGTCCCGATGGAGGACATCAACCTGCATTTCACGGGCGACTTCCACGCCATCGCGAGCGCCCACAACCTCCTCTCCGCGATGCTCGACGCGCACCTCCACCACGGCAACGCGCTCGGCTTCGACACCCGCCGCATCACCTGGCCCCGCACCATCGACATGAACGATCGTGCGCTCCGGAGCATCATCATCGGTCTCGGCGGACTGAATGGCGGCCCCACGCGTGAGGAGCGGTTCGTCATCATCCCGGGGTCGGAGATCATGGCGATCATGGCGCTCGCGACGGGGCTCGCGGACCTGGAGCAGCGGCTGGAGCGCATCATCGTCGGGGTCACGCGCGACCGGAAGCCGGTGCGGGCGAGCGACCTGAAGGCGCAGGGAGCGATGACCCTGCTCCTGAAGGACGCGATCAACCCGAACCTCGTGCAGACGCTCGAAGGTGGCCCGGCCTTCGTTCATTGCGGGCCGTTCGGGAACATCGCCCACGGCTGCAACTCGGTCGTGGCGACGAAGCTCGCGCTCGCGCTGAGCGACGTGGTGCTCACCGAGGCGGGATTCGGGGCGGATCTCGGCGCCGAAAAGTTCTTCGACATCAAGTGCCGCATGGCGGGTCTGAACCCCGAGGCCGCGATCGTCGTGGCGACGGTGCGGGCGCTCAAGCTGCACGGCGGGGTGAAGAAGGATCAGCTGGGCAAACCGGACGTGGACGCGGTGCGGCGGGGCTCGGCCAACCTCCGCCGGCACATCCGCAACGTGAAGAAGTTCGGCGTCCCGGTGGTCGTGGCGCTGAACCGGTTCGTCAGCGACACGGACGCCGAGCTCGAGGCCGTGCGCGGCGAGTGCGCTGCGGAAGACGTCGGGGTCGAGCTGTGCGAGGTGTGGGAGAAGGGCGGGGAGGGCGGGGTCGCCGTCGCGAAAGCGGCGCTGCAGCTGCTCGATTCCAGGAGCGCCAGGTTCAAGCCGCTCTACGACGAGAAGCGCCCCATCCGGGAGAAGATCGAGACGATTGCGACGGAGATCTACGGCGCGGCCGGCGTCGCGTTCGCGCCCGCCGCCGAGCGCGCGCTCGAGCAGCTGCCGGCGATGGGGCTCGGCGAGACGCCGGTCTGCATGGCGAAGACGCAGTACTCCTTCACCGACGACGCCGCCAAGCTCGGCGCCCCGAGCGGGTTCACGCTCCAGGTGCGGGACATCCTGCCGTCCGCGGGCGCCGGATTCGTGGTGCCGCTGGCGGGCGACATCATGACCATGCCGGGGCTCTCGAA
>DASPXO010000092.1:0-6883 GCA_035637235.1 Gemmatimonadales bacterium
GGGGGGGGGGGGGGGGGGGGGGGGGGAGTGGGGGGGGCGCTCTCGCCGGTGGTCGTGGTGCTCGGTCACGAGTCCGAGCGCGTCGCAGCCGAGCTTGCCGGGCTCGCTTGCGAGTTCGCGGTGAACGCGGACTTCACGGGCCCGACGAGCGGCTCGCTCCACCGGGGTCTGGAGCGGCTTCCGGCTGACGTGGACGCCGCGGTCGTGATGCTCGCCGACATGGTGCTCGTCACCGAGCAGATGGTCGGCGCGATCGTGGCGGCGGCGCGCGGGACCGACGCGCCGCTCGTCGTGTCGCGCTACGGTGACGTCACCGCCCCCCCGCTCTTGTTCCGGCGGGCGGTGTTTCCGGAGCTGCTGGCGTGGACCGGGGAGGGGTGCGGCAAGCCGGTGGTGCAGCGGCACCGGGATGAGGCGGTGTACGTGGACTGGCCCGCCGCATTGCTCACGGACGTGGACACGCCGGAGGATCTCGCCGCTGCGAAGGCGCTGCTGGGATGACGGCTGCGGAAGCGCGGTTGCCGGTGGACCTGGTGATCGCGAAGGGAACGTGTTTTCCCCTGTTCGCCTACGAGGTGGCGCAGGCGATCGATCTGGACGCCGCGGAGCGGCGGCTCCTGGCCGGCGCCGAGCGGCAGACGATCAAGCAGAAGCGCCGCGCGCCGGCGTACTTCGAGTACCGGCCGCCGCCGCTGCGCGTCACGTGGGAGGGCGGGACGCACGCCCTCGGCGGCTACCGCACGGCGCCGGGCGTCGAGATCGTGCTGTACGACTACGGGGCGGTCTCGGTGAGCTACGCGCTCCCGCTGGAGGGGCCGTTGGAGGGGCTGCCCGGGCTCGCCAACGAGCTGTGGGGCAACACGCGCCTGGTCGCGGACTCGCGCCGCCACGTGGAAGAGCTGCTCCGCACGCTGGGCGACGCCGCGGTGCGGCCGCGCATCGCGGACTTCGTCGAGGACTACTCCATCTTCCAGATCGAGGCGTTCACGGCGCCGTGCGAGGCCGCGAGCCTGTGGACGGAGCACGCTCAGACGGTGGCGCAGATTCTGCGCGCCGAGCCGCACGCCTTATCCCAGCAGGAGATCAGCGACGCGATCGCGCTGCGCCTCTCGTTCGGACCGAACGACGCCACGCTCATCGACACCGACGCCACGCTGCTCTTCGATCCGGAGGGTGACGACGTCCGCGCGGTGATCGAGCTCGCAAACACCCAGCTGCTCGAGATGCGCTTCCTCGACCAGCAGCTGGATGACGCCCTGGAGCGCGCCTACGAGACGTTCGTGCGGCGGCCGGCGCGGCTGTTCCCCTTCGGCCAGCTGGGCCCCGACTTGCGCCGGCTCGCCCAGCTGCAGCTGGACGGGGCGATCTTGTTCGAGCAGGTGACGAATGCGCTCAAGCTCGTCGGGGAGCAGTACCTGGCCCGGGTGTACTCGCTCGCGTCGCGGCGCTTCCACCTGGCGGAGTGGGACGCGAGCATCACCCGCAAGCTTCAGGCGATCGACGGCATCTACGCGAAGATGGCGGACCGCGCCGCGAGCCGGCGGATGGAGCTGCTCGAGTGGATCATCATCGTCCTGATCGCGCTCTCGATCGTGCTGTCGGTGGTGACGCTCCGCCACTGAGCCTCCCCCCCGGTGCCTGCTGGCGCCGGATCCCGGCCTCACCGCGGTCGCTCGTCGAGCGGCCGGAACATCGCGCGGACGACCGCCGTCGCGTCCACCGCGATGAGAAGCCCATCCAGCGGCAGCGACTGCACGCCGACCACGATCCCCGCCGGAGGGTTGCGCTCGGGGAAGAACTCGGGCGCCGCCTCCCGGATGCCCGCGAAATCCCGCGGTGAATAGTTCACCACGTAGATCGTGAGCTTCGTGGCGTCCCCGGGCGCCGCGCCTGCGATCTTGAGGACGACGGCGAGATTGGCGAACGCCTGCCGCGCCTGGGCCCGCAGGTCGCCCGCGCCCACGAGTCGCCCCATGCTGTCGAGCGCGACCTCGCCCGAAACGTACACGGTCGAGCCGACCCGCACGGCGTGCGTGAAGCCCGGGAGCGCGGCGAGCGTCCCCGGGTTGATGTAGCGCGGGGCGGCGGGCTCTATGACGCCCGGGGGCCCGAACCGGCCGCCACCGCGGCCCCCGCCGGACGGCCCCACACAGGCGGCGAGCAGGACGGTCGTGACGATGCCGGCAAACGGAGCGCGCATGGCTACGAACTCCCTCCTTTGAGGGGCGCAGCATACTGCGCCCCTACACGTCAGGAATGAGACGCGGCGGACGTTGTCCCGTTACGCGGCGCGCCGCTAGAGGACCTCCACCACCACCGGCTCACGCTGCAACCGGATCCCGAAGCGCGCCTGTACCGCCCGCTCGATCGATTCGGCGAGGGCGAGGAGCTCCGCCGCGGTGCCGCCGAGGTTCACGAGCGCGAGCGCGTGACGGGTCGAGATCCCCGCGCCGCCATGGCGATGGCCCTTCGCAAACCCGGCGTGTTCGACCAGCCAGGCGGCCGGTACCTTCACGCGCCCGTCGGCCGGGAAGGTCGGGATCGGGTCGCTCCCGCCCGAGGCGCGCCAGCGCCCGGCCAGCTCGGCGAACGCCTCACCCGAGAGCACGGGGTTGACGAAGAACGAGCCGACCGATCGCGCGTTCGGGTCGGCGGGATCAAGCACCATCGACTTGCGACGCCGCAGCTCGAGCACCGTGTCGCGCACGATCCGCACGGCGTCGCCAGTGTCCAGCGCATCGAGACGCCCGCGTTGCCGGACCGCCTGCTCGAGCTCGGCGTAGCGGAGTCGCGGGGTCGCGCCACGGCGCAGCCGCAGCGTGACGTCGAGCACGACGTAGCGGTCGCGATCGCGGCGCTTGAAGCGACTGTCGCGGTAGGCGAGCTCGCATTCGTCGCGCGTGAAGACGACGCCGGCCAGGCGCTCGCGCTCGAGGCACGCGACCGAGACGAGCGTGTCCGCGATCTCCTGGCCGTACGCGCCCACGTTCTGGATCGGCGTCGCGCCCACGGTGCCGGGAATCCCGGACAGGCACTCGATACCCGTCCACCCCCGCTCGACGGTCTCGCGCACCAGCGCGTCCCACTCCACGCCCGCGCCGGCGGTGACCTCCACGCCGTCCGCGCCGTCGCGAACGGCGACGCCGCCGATCGCCACCTTCACGACCAGGCCCGGGAATCCGGTGTCGGCGAAGACGACGTTGCTGCCGCCGCCGATGATCTGCACGCGCGTCCCCCGCTCCCCGGCAAGGGCGAGCGTCTCACGGAGCTCGGCCTCGCTCGCGCATTCGCGGAAGTAGCGCGCCGGCCCGCCCAGCCCGAGGGTGGTGAGCGGCGCGAGCGGTACGTGCTCCCGCAGCAGCATGGTCATGGCGTCATCAGAACATAAAACCGGCGCGGACGTAGATCGCGGTGCGCTCCGGGCTCCTGGCCGCAGCGATCGTGATGGTGTTGGCGCGGCGGTGTCGCCAGGCGAGCCAGAGGCCGCCGCCCGCCGCGGCGTGGCAGCAGGAGGACGACTCCCCCGCCACCCAGACACGGCCCGCGTCTGCGAGCCCGAATACCCCGAAGTCGCCGACGCAGAGCCAGCCGATGCGGAGCCGCAGCTCGGCGTTCGCGTAGGCGCCCGACCTCCCGGCGAACCGCTGCTCGGGGTAGCCGCGGACCGTCGTCTCCCCACCGACGAAGACCGCCGCGTGGAAGGGAACCGTCCCGCTCACGCCGGCGCCGCCCGCGCGGAGCGCGAGGGTCGCGGCCGGCGGGTCGCCCAGCGAGAGGTACGTCGCCGCCTCGGCCGACACCTTCCCGAAGGGGCGGACCACGTCCCAGGCGGCCGGGTGCCACTGACCCGCGACGCGGACGTGCGCCCCCCGGGCGGGGGCGGCCGGCATGTCGCGCGTGTCGACGTCGAGCGCGGCCTGCGCTCCGACCTGGCCGAAGTTGCCGGTGCCGTAGTACGGCCCGGTGCTCTCGAGGAGAGTGCCCGCGTCCCTGTGGGTGCGGACGTATTTCACGAGCGGCCCGATCAGCAGCCGCAGGCGCGGCGTGACCGGCACGGACACCGCAGGGGCGACCAGCTGCTGTTCCTGCCGCACCTGGTAGGCGCTGTCGGGCTGCGACGCGTCGCTCTCGTTGCCGAAGCCATAGAATCGGATGATCTCGACCCCGGACGCACGCAACTCGACGTTGAGGATTGCCGGGGCGAGCGGCCGCCGGAACTCGCCCAGGGCAGCCGCGCGGTAGGTGCGCGCGCCGGTCGCGTACTGAGCTTCGCCGAGCAGGCGGGTGCTGGCCGGCAGCGCGCGGAACCCGTAGCGCGTGTGGAGCACGCCCCCGCCGATGAGCAACCCGACGCCCGGCGAGTAGCTCACGCCGAGCAGCGGGACCGTCCGCGGGCGCCAGTCGTCTGATGGCGCGGTCTGCACCGCAGCCGGGGCCGGGAGGACGGCTCCCGCGCTGCCGAACGCCGCGAGCGCGAGGAGCCGCGGGATCAGTCGAGCCACGCGCCAGAACATCCCGCCCCCGCGTCGCACGAGCAAGGCGCCCAGGACAGCACGGAGCGCCGACCCCCGGGTCCGCGCGTTAGCTTACAAAGCAGCGACGTCCAGCGACTCGGGAGGCGACTCTGATGAACTCCAAGCGGATTCTGACCGCGCTCGTGCTGGCGGCACCGATCGCGGCCCGGCGCTGAAGGCGCACTTCGAGGCGGCGCACGCCGCGATGGGCAAGGCCCACTGGGCCATGCTCGTGTCGGCGGCGCAGGCGCGTGCGGTCCTGACCGACGCCCAGCGCGCCGAGGTCCAGACCTGGGCCGATTCGATGCAGGCCTGGACACGGCAGCACCGCCAAATGATGAATCCGAGCCGGCCGCACTGAGCGACGCCGCTCAGTGGCAGCTGCCGCTGCCGGAGTCGCTGAGCGTGCCGCCCGGGACGGGCACGAACTGCCAGCTGTAGCCGGTGCTCGTCAGCGTCAGCTTCAGCACCCCGTAAGTCCCGCTCCCCCGCACGTCGCTGTTCGGCGCCACCGTCGTCCCGAACGCGTCCACCCCGATCCCTCCGGTCCCCACGGTGATCTGCCGAATCCCCGACTGCGGATCGGCCAGCCCGTCCGGCGTCTGCGGCGCAAACCGCTCGTACAGCCGGTAGTGCCCGTTCAGCACCAACTCCGCCCCGGCCGCGTACAACGCATCCCACAACGGCTTGACCGACGAGCGCACCAACGTCGAGTAGGAGCTGAATCGGGGATGATTCCAGTAGGCCAAGGTGCAGTGCTTGGCGCTTGCCGCTAGGTCGGCGCGGAGCCATTGCTCCTGCACCGACCCGACGGCCATGTCGATGTTGCTGTTGAGTACCACGACATGCCAGTCGCCTAGCTCGTAGCTGTAATAGCCCTTGTCCCGCTCCCCGGCCGCCGCCCCGAAATAGTCGAAGTACCCGGTGGCGCCCGCCGTCTGATACTCGTAGGCGCCCGCCGCCGGGCGGGTGCGCGCCTTGTGCCGGCCCCAGGACGGCCGGTAGCAGTCGGTGAAATCGGTCAACGAGCCGCTGGCGCGGATGTTGTCTCCCGCCGTGAACACCGTCCCCGCGACGTCATCGAGCAGCAGCGCCGTCGCCTCGTCGTTCGTATTGTCGCAGCGCGTCACCTCGGCGGCGCCCACCAGCACCTGCGTCGTACCCGCCGCCGTCACCGTGACCGTCGCCGTCTGGGTGACCGCCGTCCCGTTGATCGTGGCGGACACCGTCTTCGACTCCGCCACGCTCGAGCTCAGGGTCCCGGTCGCCACGCCGCTCGCGTCCGTCGGCCCGCTCGACTGGGTGAGCGTGTTGCCGCTCCCCGTCGCGGCGAGCACCACCGTCGCGCCGCTGATCGGGTTGCCGCTCGCGTCCCTTGCGGTCACGGTAATCGTCGCCGTCGCGGTCCCCACCGGGATCGAGCTCGGCGAGGCGGCGAGCGCGGACTGTGCGGCGGAGACCGGCCCGGCCGTCACCTCCAGCGCGGCCGTCTCGGTGATCGCGGTCCCGTTCGCGGCGGCGGAGACGCCCTTCGACCCGGCAACGGTCGAGGCCAAGGTCCCGGTCGCCACGCCCTCGGCGTCGGTTGGTCCTGCGGGCTGCGTGAGCGTATTCCCGCTTCCTGTGGCTGACAGCACGACCGTGGCGCCGCTGATAGGGTTGCCGCCGGCATCCCTCGCGGTCACGGTGATCGTCGAGGTCCCGCTCCCCGCCACGAGCGACGTCGGTGAGGCCCTGACCGTCGACTGTGAGGCGGAGACCGATCCGGCCGCCACGGTCACCGTCGCCGTTTGAACCGCCGCCGTGCCGTCGATGGTGGCGGAGACCGTCTTCGACTCCGCCACGCTCGAGCTCAGGGTCCCCGTCGCCACGCCGCTCGGGTCGGTCAGCCCCGCCGGCTGCGTGAGCGTATTCCCGCTTCCCGCGGCCGCGAGCACCACGCTTGCCCCACTGACCGGGTTCCCGCCGGCATCCCGCGCCGTCACCGTAATCGTCGCTGTCCCGGTCCCCGGCAGGATGGACGCGGGCGCGGCAGCCACCGTCGACTGCGAGGCGGACACCGGGCCTGCGGCCACGCTCACCGTCGCCGTTTGCGTGAGTGCGGTCCCATCGGCGGTCGCTGAAACGGTCTTCGGCTCGGCCACGGTCGAGCTCAAGGCCCCCGTCGCCACGCCGCTCGCGTCCGTCGGCCCCGTGGGCTGCGTGAGCGTGTTTCCGGCACCAGTGGCCGCGAGCACCATCGTCGCGCCGCTGATCGGGTTGCCGCCGGCATCCCGCACCGTCACGGTGATGGTCGCGCTCGCGCTCCCGGCAGGGAGAGTGGTCGGTGAGGCCGTCAGGGTCGATTGCGATGCCGACACCGGCGCCGA
>DASPXO010000093.1:0-3632 GCA_035637235.1 Gemmatimonadales bacterium
GCCACGCTGGAGTCGATCGGGGACGCGGTCCTCACGACCGACGCGGCCGGGATGATCACGTACATGAACCCGGTCGCGGAGCGCCTCACCGGCTGGCGCGTCGTCGAAGCCCTCGGGCAGCCGGTGGACACTGTGATGACCCTCATTTCCGACGCTGCGAGGCTCCCCGCCGACAGTACGGCCGCCCGCTGCCTCCGTGAAGGGTGCACCGTGACGCTGGGCGATGGTGTTTTGCTGCTGCGCCGCGATGGCACGGAAGTGGCGGTCGCGGATTCGGCAGCCCCGATCCGCGACCGGAACGGGGGCACGACCGGCGTCGTGTTGGTATTCCACGACGTGACCGAGCGGCGCCGGGCGGCCCACAAGCTCTCCCACGCGGCCACCCACGACGCCCTGACAGGCCTGGTGAACCGGAGCGAGTTCGAGCGGCGCCTGACGCGGGTCGCGGCCGATGCCGCCGACGACGTCGATGCCGGCGTGGAGCACGCGCTCTTGTACCTGGACCTGGACGGGTTCAAGCCCATCAACGACATCAACGGCCACGACGCCGGGGACGAGCTGCTCCGCCAGATCAGCGCCCTGCTGACCGGCCAGATGCGCCGGCGCGACACGCTGGCACGCCTGGGTGGCGACGAATTCGGCGCCCTCATCGAGCACTGTCCGCTGGCCGAGGCGGGAGCAATCGCGGAGAAGCTACGCCGAACGGTGGAGGACTTCGCTTCGGATGGAACAACACGAGCTTCTCCCTGGGCGTCAGCATCGGCGTGGTTCCGATCACCGCCGCCAGCGGGCGAGCGGCTGCCGTGCTCCGGGCCGCCGACGCCGCCTGCTATGCCGCCAAGGACGCGGGAGGCAACCGGATTCATGTCGAGCGGCTGCAGGCGATCCCGGGCGTCCTTGGCGATACGGAGACTCGACGGGTCACACACCTCGCTCGGGCGGTGGACGAGAGCCGCTTTCAGCTGTACGCCCAGCGGATTGCTCCGCTCAAGCCGGAGCGCCCCGCACGTCCCCGGTGCGAGATTCTGCTGCGCCTGCCGGACGAGCAGGGGGGCTTGCTGACCCCCGACGCCTTTCTCCCGCAAGCGGAGCGCCACGACCTCATGCCGGCGATCGACCACTGGGTCGTGCGTCAGACGGTCGCACTGCTGGGTCAGTGGCATCGCGAGCATCCCCAGTGCGAGCTGCCCCTCTGCTCGATCAATCTCAGCGCCTCCTCACTGAAGGAGCAGTTCGTGGCAGTCGTGCGAGAACACTTGGCGGAGCACCAGCTCCCGGCCGAGGCTCTCTGCTTCGAGATCACCGAAGCCGCGGCGCTCGCCAACTTCGCCGACACGGTGCGTCTCATCTCGCTGCTGCGCGAAACGGGCTGCGGGATCGCGCTGGAGGACTTTGGCCACGGCCTGACCTCGTTCGCCTACCTCAAGGCGCTGCCCGTCGACTTCGTGAAGATCAGCGGGCACTATGTCCGCGCCGTTGCCGACGATCCGGTGTTCGGCACGCTCGTGAGCGCGGTGAGCCAGATCGGCGTGATCATGGGCATCTCCACGATCGCCGAGCAGGTGGATAGCGAGGCCGTTCTGGATAAGCTGCGGGTGTTGGGGGTGGCCTATGCGCAGGGGACTGCCGTGGCGCCGCCGGCGCCGCTGGCGGACCCGGATGGAGTGATGGCCATGCCCTGCTATCAGCGATCGGTATGACCCCGCTCGCCTGAGGCGTCAGCCCCCCGCCTTCGACATCCGACTCCTGAGCCACGCCTCGAGCGTCCAGCGCCCGCCGCCCGACGTCCAGATGAAGAGCCAGATGAAGCAGTAGAGCGCCGGGAGCTCGCCGCGGTTTTGCCACGGCCACAGGCTCCCGCGCGCGGCGGCGTGTCGCCAGAAGAACGTCACCGCCATCTCCCCCGCCACGACAAAGGCCACGTAGCGCGGGAACAGGCCCAGGGCGATGGCGAGGCCCCCGAAGAACTCGAGCACACCCGCCACGCCGAACGGCCAGAACGCGGTGAACGAGCTCTCGGCGCCGAACCAGCCGAACAGTTTCTGCCCGCCGTGCGTCATGAACAGCAAGCCGGCCACGACGCGGAGGGCATTCAGGGTGAGGTCGTAGTACTGCTCGCCGAACTTGTTGGACACGTGTTCCTCCGGAATCCGGTCAGTCCTCGAGCGCGCCCTGACGACGGCGCTGCTCCCGACGCATAGTATGGCGTGCGCCGCGCCGTCCACCTGATGTGTCCCGCCCTGCTCCTGCTGCCTGTGTCGGCGGGCGCGCAGAATTGCGACGAGCCCTACTACCGCTGGTCGGCCAAGATCGACGCGTCGCTCGCGGACTCGAGCCCTCGGACCACGTACGTCTCGAGCATCCTGCGGCAGTGGACGCCCCTCTCCCTCTTCGCCGGCGACGCGTGCGGGGGCCGGCAGGGGCGGGAGGTCCGCGTTTACAGCGTGGCCGGGTGGGTGCGGCGCGTCAAGAAGCACGAGGCCGACAAGGATTGGCATATCGAGATCACCGGTCGCCGGGATGCGCCGGCGGACTCGTGCATCGTCGCGGAGATCCCGCTGGCCGACCAGCACGGTCAGTCGGGGAACTACGCGGAGGCGCGGCGCGCGCTCGACTCGCTCCTCGCCGCCGCACCGGCCGATCTGAGCGCCCTGGGCGATGTCACGCCCCCCGTCCGGCTGCGCTTCATCGGCGCGGCGTTCTACGACGGCTTCCACCACACGCGGGCGGGCGGGGCGTACAACCACGGGCGCTGCAACGCATCGGCGCTGGCGTTGTGGGAGATTCATCCGGTGTACTGGGTGCGGCCGCCATAGGCGCCGAGGGCCGGTCACCCCATCTCCAGCACCACCTTCAGCACGCCCGGCCGCTCGGCGTGTTCGAACGCTTCCAGCGCCCCACCGAGCGGGTAGCGGGCGTGAACCAGCGGCTCCACCGCCACTCGCCGTTCCGCCAGCAGCCCGAGCGCCGGCGGGAACGGCCCGCAGCGCGATCCCACCAACGTCAGCTCGTTCACCACGACCCCCGCCGCGTCCAGAGTGAGCCTGCCGGCGTACGTGCTCTTCATCACCAGCGTCCCCCGGGGGCGCAGGGCCTGCTGCGCGATCGCTACACCCTCGGGATTGCCCGTGCACTCCACCGCTAGGTCGAAGGCGACGGGCGGCACGGCGTCGGAGGCGCCGGTCGCGATACCGCGCGCGGCGAGCAGCGCGAGTTTCGCCGGGTGTCGCCCCACTACCAGCAGCTTGCACCCGGTCAGCGCCAGCGTCTGGGCGACCAGCTGCCCGAGCTTCCCGTCGCCCACCACGAGGACGCGATCGCCGGCGCGCACCTGCACCTGCTCCTGAATCTCCAGCGCGGCCGCGAGCGGCTCGGTGAACGTGGCGGCATCGGTGGACACCTGGTCGGGAACCACATGCAGGTTCTCGATCGGAAGCGTCAGGAACTGCGCGAACGCGCCGTGGCGGCTCACGATCCCGAGCACCGTCCGGCGCTCGCAGTGGGTGCGCCTCCCGTGGCGGCACGCCTGGCAGGTGCCGCAGACCGCGTTGATCTCGCCGACCACCCGCCGGCCGCGCCAGGCGTCGGCGCCCCGCTCGACCACGCCGACGAATTCGTGCCCCAGGATCCCC
>DASPXO010000094.1:0-3119 GCA_035637235.1 Gemmatimonadales bacterium
CCGCAGTCAAAGCGGCGCTGTTCCGGGCCGGCGTCACCGGAATCACCCTGAGCCGCGTCTCGGGCCACGGTGGCGAGCAGGAGGTCGTCGAGCAGTACCGGGGCACCACCGTCGTGATGGAATTCCACGAAAAGGTGAAGATCGAAATGGTCTGCTCCGAACCCTTCGTCGAGCCGTGCATCAACGCCATCCTGTCGGCGGCCCGCACCGGCGAAGTCGGCGACGGGAAAATCTTCGTCCAGCCGATCGAGCGCGTCGTCCGCATTCGCACGGGCGAGCTCGACAACGCGGCGCTCACCGCGGTGAACGCGGACCAGGTGCAGCGCGCGGCGCTCAAGAGCGTCCATCACGCCGGCGCCGGCGCCGGGGAGGAAGAGTCATGAGGTTGCCGCTGCTCGCGGTCGACGCCGCGGCCATCTCCGCGGGTGACACGGCCTGGGTGCTCACGTCCACCGCGCTGGTGATGGTGATGACCGTGGGATTGGCGTTCTTCTACGGCGGGCTGGTGCGGCCGAAGAACGCCCTCAACACGATGATGATGAGCGTCGTCGCGCTGGGACTGATCAGCGTGCAATGGGTGCTCTTCGGCTACTCCATCGCGTTCGGGCACGGCTCGCCGCTGTGGGGCGGCCTCGGCTGGCTTGGCTTCCGCGGCGTGGGGCTCGATCCCGACCCCGCGTACGCGGGCACGATCCCGTTGCAGGCGCACGCCATGTTCCAGTTGATGTTCGCGATCATCACGCCGGCCCTGATCTCGGGCGCGATCGTGGAGCGGATGCGGTTCCGGGGCTACGTGCTGTTCCTGCTGCTCTGGGCGACGTTCATCTACGACCCGCTCGCCCACTGGGTGTGGGGCGCGGGCGGCTGGCTGCAGAAGCTCGGGGCGCTCGATTTCGCGGGCGGCACAGTCGTGCACATCAGCGCCGGCGTGTCGGCGCTGGTCGCGGCGCGGATGCTCGGGCCGAGGAGGGACTTCAAGCGCACGGCGATCGTCCCGCACAACGTGCCCCTCGTGCTGCTCGGCGCGGGGCTCTTGTGGTTCGGGTGGTTCGGCTTCAACGCCGGCTCCGCGCTCGCCGCCAACGGCCTGGCCGCGCTCGCGTTCACGAACACCAACACGGCAGCGGCGACGGCGCTGGTCACGTGGGCCTGCCTCGACGCCGTCCGCACGGGCAAGGTGACGGCCGTGGGCGCCGCGACCGGCCTGGTCGTGGGGCTCGTGGGCATCACCCCCGCGGCGGGATTCGTCACGGCGCCCGCAGCCCTCGCGATCGGGGCGCTGAGCGCGCTGGTCAGCTACACCGCGATCCAGATCCGCGCCACCACGCGGCTCGACGACTCGCTGGACGTGTTCTCCTGCCACGGACTCGCAGGAGTGGCTGGGGCGATGCTCACCGGCGTGTTCGCGACGAAGCTCGCGAATCCGGCGGGCGGCGACGGTTGGCTGGCCGGCAACTTTGCACAGATGGGCGTACAACTCGTCGCGGTGCTGGCGACGGTCGCGCTCGCGGCCGCGGGCACCGCGGTGATCATGGTCGTCGTTCAAGCCACGGTCGGCACCAAGGCGGACGTGCGAGAGCAGCTGCGCGGCCTCGACGTGAGCGAGCACGGCGAAGAGGCCTACTTCGGGGGCGAGCCGGGCGCGATCCCGGGCCCGGGCGCGGCCCTGGGCGAGGGCGTCATCGTCTCGGCCGTCCCGGTGGAGCCCATCGGGGAGGCGGCCGTCATCACCTAGAGCGCTCGACCTCCAGCTCCCGCGTCGCGACGGCCGCCGACCGCTCCGTGGCGATGTGCACCTCGATCCGGTACCGCCCAGGCGCGAGGCCCGACAGGTCGATGGCGAGCGCCCGCCCAGCCACCAGCCCGCGAGCCCGAGGGACCTCCGCCCACTGGAGACGCACGGCCGCGCGTCCCCGCGCGAGGCCGAGCGACTGAATGGCCTGGCGGAGCCACGCCGTGCTTGCCGGGGCGACGGTGACGGACGTGGTGACGGGCTCCCCTGACGGGTTCAGACCGTAGCTCTCCCAAAACAGCCCGAGCCGGGCGCCCGCGCGCGCGGTGGCCGAGCCGCGGACCGACGTGAGAACCGCGGCCAGATCCGAGGGAAGCGAGTCCGCCGGATCGAACAGCAGGATGTCCGAGACCGCCACGCCCCCGCCCGGGGCGGGAGGCGGGGGCGGACGCACGCCATACCGCGCGCGGGCGGCGTGACGCCTGGCGCGGGCAAGGACCTCCAGGCTGAAAAGCAGCGGCCCGCACTCGGCCTTCGCGACGATCACGTCGGACGCTCCGGCGGCAGCGCGGCGCTCGACGATGGGCGCGGTGAGCTCGTCGCGCGCCAGCACGAGGGCCGCGTCGGGCAGCGCCCCGGCGAACAGCGTGTCCCGACCAACGTCGTACGCCGCCACGGCGAGACACGAATCGCCATGGCGGAACAGCGCGACCTGGTGCTCGAGCCGCGCGAGCGACGGGGCGTAGGCCGGCGCATACAACTCTCTGGGGCGCCGGGCGCCGGGCGCCCAAGCGTCCGCGGTGGCGGCCTCGAGATCGTCGAGTGCGCCGGCCGCCGGCACGAAATGGACTGCCTGCGGGGGGTCATGACCGGTGACGACGACGTCCAACGGTCCGCTCGCGCCGGGCGGCTGCTGCGTCCAGTAGGCAGGCCAGCCATAGCGCAGCGTGATCTCGCGAAGATCGTCGGCCCACGGGACGCCGTAGGCCGTCCGGGAGCGCTCGGCGATGCGCGACAGCGTCGCCCGGGCGAAGTGCTCGGTGCGGCGGTCGTTCCCCGCGACGGAATAAAACGGCTGGGCGAGCCACCACAGCCGGCCGTCGAAGCCCGCGCGCTCCCCGCAGGCGAGCCGGCGATAGCGCTGCGCCAGCTCGCCCTCGAGCAGGAGAGAGAGATCGGTCCAGCGGCAGCGCTCGTCGCGCGGCATGTCGCTCAAGGCGGCGCGGTACGCGCTGTCGGCGCCCGCGAAGTCGCCTGCGGTGTGCAGGACGAACCCCGTCAGCGCGTCGCACCACCACGCGGCGGCCCGACACGCGCGGGCGGCGGCGAGGGCGTCCGCCGTGCGGCCGGCTTCCACGAGGTAGCGCACGCGCTGGCCCGCGATCCA
>DASPXO010000095.1:0-5175 GCA_035637235.1 Gemmatimonadales bacterium
TCGGCGACCTTGGGTTGTGCGGCGCTGTGGGTGAGGCTTTTGACCCACTTTGGGTGAAATGACCCAGCGCGCAGCTATCTCTGGTGATGGACAAATCCGCGAGGCCGTCAGGGCTGGACGCCGAACTTCTTCAGCCGGTAGCGCAGTGTGTCCCGCGTGAGCCCTAGCCGCTGAGCCGCTTTGGTTTGGTTCCCACCGGCCTCGCGCAGGGCCTGCTCGATGATGGACTGCTCCCACCGAGCCAGGTCGACGCCCTGCGGCGGCAACACAGGGGACGGGGCGCCCGCTGCGACCGGGCTGGAGGTCGTCTCCGGCGGAGCGCTGGAGGCCGACGCGGCGGCGAACGGGCTTGCGAGCGAGAGGTGCTCGACATCCAGCGTGGGACCCCGACTCCACAGCACGGCCCGCTCGATGACGTGGCTCAACTCCCGCACGTTCCCGGGCCAGGGATAGGAGAGCAGCAGCTCGCGCGCCGGGGCCCGGACGTTTGCGACCGCTTTCCCATACTTGGCGTTGAAGACGCGCAGGAAATGGTCCGCCAGGAGCAGCACGTCTTCCCCGCGCTCGCGCAACGGCGGCACATCGAGCACGAGGACCGCGAGCCGGAAGTAGAGATCTTTTCGGAACCGCTCCCGCTGCACCTCCCGCTCGAGGTCGCGATTCGTGGCCGCGAGGATGCGGACATCGATCTTGCGCTCCCGGACGCTGCCCACGCGCCGCACCGTGCGGTCCTCGATCGCCCGCAGCAGCTTTCCCTGCGCCGCCAGATCGACGTCGCCGACCTCGTCGAGGAAAAAGAACCCGGTCTCCGCCGCCTCGACGAGGCCGGGTTTCGATTCTTTGGCGTCCGTGAAGGCGCCGCGCTCGTAGCCGAACAGCTCGGCCTCCATGAGCGTCGCCGGCAACGCCGTACAGTTGACCTCGATGAACGGCCTGGTCGCGCGGGGACCGGAGGCGTGGATGGCGCGCGCCAGGAGGCCCTTCCCGGTGCCCGTTTCGCCCGTCAGGAGCACGGGCGGCGTCTCGTCCAGGGCGGCGATGTGCCGCGCCCGCTCGAGCACGCCCCGGATGGCCGGCGACTCACCCACCAGCCCCGCGAACCCGACGTCCCGGGCTGCGCGACGGCGGTAGTAGGACAGCTCCTGCTCGAGCCGGGCGTGCTCGCGGGCGCGGTTCGCCAGGAGCTTCAGCTCCTCCAGGTCCACCGGCTTCTTGACGTAGTCGAAGGCGCCAAGCTTCACGGCCTCCACCGCCCCCTCGATCGACCCGTAGGCGGTGAGCATGATGACCGGGAGCACCGCGTCGAACTCGCGGATCCGCTTGAGCAGCTCGACCCCGCTCATGCCCGGCAGCCGGACGTCCGCGAAGACGACGTCGGGCTGCACGGTCGCGAGCAGCTCCAGCGCCTTCTCCCCGGTGCTCGCGACTTCCGTCTCATAGCCGTGGTCCGCCAGGAAGGCCTTGGCCGATCGCGCCAGGGTGTGCTCGTCGTCGACGATCAGCACCCGGCATCCGTTCATACAGAAGCCGCGGCGGGAGCGGCGTCCCCGGCGGCGGCGGGCAGCACGATGCGAACCGTCGTGCCGCTGCCGGGGACGCTGGTGATCTCCAGATGGCCTCCGATCTCCTCGACGTAGCGCTTCGCGATCGCGAGGCCGAGACCCGTGCCCTCGGGTCGGGTGGTGAAGAACGGCTCGCACACCGCGGCCAGGACGTGCGCGGGAATTCCCTTGCCGGTGTCGCCGACCTCTATGGCGACCGCCTCCACGCCGCCCGCGCCGCGCTCGAAGTCCGCCGCGATTTTCAGCCGCCCTCCGTCAGGCATGGCATCCAGCGCGTTCGACGCGACCTCGGTCAACGCCTGCTCGAGTCGCATGGGGTCCACCCGAACCTCGGGCAACGCGGCCGGGACGCTTACATCGAGCTGGATCCGGCGCTCGCGCAGCAGGTCGGAGAAGCCCGCGAGCGCGCCTTCGATCAGCGCCCCCACGCGCTCGCGCACCGGCTGGAAGGAGGAAGGCCGGGAGAACGCCAGCAGGTGCGTGATCCGGAGATCGAGACGATCGACCTGCTCGATGATGGCGTCCAGGTGCTCCCGCGCGGCGGGGGACTCGACCCGCTGCCGGGCGACCTGGGCGGCGGCACGCAGGCTGGCGAGCGGGTTCCGCAGCCCGTGGGCCACGGCCGCCGCCATCTGCCCGATCGAGGCGAGCTTTTCCGACTGGACCAGCTGCGCGCGGGATTGGCGGAGCCGCTCGGTCATCTGCGCGAAGGCGCGTGCGAGATCGCCGATCTCGTCCTGCGCTCGCGCCTCGATCACGTGCTCCAGGTCGCCCGCGCCGACGACGGCCATCGCCTGCCGCAGCTCGCTGATCGGGCGAGCGAGACTCCGGGAGATGAGCCACGAAGCGGCGAGGCCCGCCCCGAGCGCGAAGACGATGATCGACCACAGGACGCGTCGCTTCGCCTCGACGATGCCTTCCACCTGCGCAAACGCCCGCTGGACGCTGAACTCACGAGCCTGGCGGTAGATCTCGCGGTTCACCGCCGCGAGGGCCGGTTGCAGCCGCTCCACGAGCTCTTGCCGCGCGGTGAGGTACGCGGCTTGGCGCTGCCCGGAATCGTACAGGGTGAACACACGACCCGCGACCGCTCGGATGTCGCGTGCGATCTTGCGGACGCCGTCCGCGAGCGTGATTTCGTCGGGTGGAAGTCCCGCCGCCCAGCGATCGATCCAGTAGTCGACCACCTGCTCGGTCAGCGGGAATTCCCGCTTGGCCGCAGGATCACCGCTCAGGTAGCGCCAGACCACCTGGGTTTGGTTGAACATGGCGTCTTCCACTTCGGCGTACGTCCGCGACTGCGCCAACCGTTGGCCGAGCGCCTCGAGCGTCCCCCGCTCCAGCGCGTTGGTCCGGATCGCCTGGACCCCGACGAACAAGGTGGGGAGCACCATCAGGGAGAAGCCCAGGAGCAGCTTGCGCTGGAGGGTCACGAGAGCCACGCCCCGGGTCGCGGGTGAAGCAACGGGGCGCGTTCGGGCATCCGGTGCATGGCGGGAATCTTAGCGCGGATTGGGGGAGGGTGCCCTCTAACACAGGCGTTACCCGGGCTGAGAGCCCGGGCTCGGCGCTGAGTGCGCCCTATAAGGGCGCACCCCCGGCCGAGCGCGCCCTCTCAGGGCGCGAACCACCGGTCAGATCGGGCGAAACAGCTCCTTCAAGTCCAACGTGAAGGACTGTCCAGCGCCGCCCGGGCGCCAAGTCACCCGCTCCCGCTCGACTCTGGGGCGCTCCATCTCGGGCGTCCACACCTCGATGAGCGCCGCCTCGCCGTCCACCATCCAGTACAGCGGGACGCCCCGCTCCTGATACAGTCTGCGCTTGGTGAAGCGGTCCGCCCGCGCCGACGAGGGACTCACGATCTCGACGGCGAGCAGCAGGTGACGGATCTTGGACCAGTCGTGGAGGCGCGCCTCCTCGACCGGGACGACGAACACGTCCGGTTGCACCAGCACGTCGCGCTCCCACGAGATATCGGCTGGCGAACTGAGGACCACCCCCACGCGCTCGGACTCGAGATACAGGCTGAGTGCGGTACACAGGCGGACGCTGAGCTGCTGGTGCCAGAGCCGGGGTGCCGGGGTCACGAGCAGCTCCCCGTGCACCACCTCGTAGCGGTTGCCGTCGTCAGGGAGCGCGCGCACCATCTCAGCCGTGTAATAGATGGGGGCGGCCATGCCCATATGATGCCCTCCTCGGCGCGGGGGAAGCAAGCACGACGCATCCATCAGGGATACGGCGACGCACCTGGACACCGTCATCCAATTCCCGCGCCCGGGAGCGAAAACGCGGCGCAGGCTCCGCCAACGGGAGCACGCACCACAGCACAGAGTCCGCCCCTGTTCATCGCATATCGTCGAGCACCTCTTCCAGCACCCCCACCGCCCGATGCACCGCCGGCTCGTCGTGCGCCAGCGACACGAAGTTGTAGGCCGTCCGCTTGAAGATGAGCCCCCGCCGCGCGCAGCCCCGGGCCACGTCGCGCGAGATGGTCTCGCTCGCGAAGTGCAGGAAACACATCTCGGCGATCCCGCCGACGCCCGTGACGAGGTCCGCGTGCCGCCGCGCCAGCTCGTGGAGGCCGTGCAACAGGTGGGTGCCGACCCGGTGGAGGTGGGTGACCACATGCAGTCGCTCGAACAGATCGAGCGTCGCCTTGGCGGCGGCCAGCGCGACGCTCTCGGTGGCGAGCGTGGACGAGATCCACGTGCGCGACGCCGCTGCCATGAGGTCCGCCCGGCCGCCGACCGCGGCCAGTGGGAAGCCGTTGGCAAGCGCCTTGCCGAGCACCACGAGATCGGGGTGGACGCCGTAGCGCTCCGCCGCGCCGCCGATCGCGAGACGGAACGCGGTCTTGATCTCGTCGAACACGAGCACCGCGCCGACGCGCGTGGTCTCGGCCCGCAGCACTTCGAGCCACTCGCGGGTCGGCTCGACCACGACCACCGGCTCGACCACGACCACCGCGAGCCGGTCGCCCGCGTCCCGGATCAGCTCGCGCGCGCGCTCGGCGTCGTTGAACGGCAGCTCCGCGTACAGGGCGCGCGTCGCGGCGGGCACGCCCTCCGCGCCCTGGCACCAATCAAGCCAGCCGTGATACCCGCAGCCCAGCACGCGCTCGCGCCCCGTCGCGACGCGCGCCAGCCGCACCGCCGCAGCCACCGCCTCGGCCCCGGTCTTCAAGAACCGCAGCCGCTCGATCCACGGGATCCGCCGGCACAGCGCCTCCGCGAGCTCCTCCTCCAGCGTCGGCGGGAGCGGACCCACGACCCCGGCGGCGATCGCCTCCTCGGCGGCGCGGCTCACGGCCGGATGGCCGTATCCCAGCGCGACCGCGCCCAGCGCCATCACGTAGTCCACGTACTCGCGACCCGCCGCGTCCCAGACGCGGCAGCCCGACGCGCGCGCCAGGCGCTGTGGCAAGCTCGCGTCTTCCCCCGGCGGGGTCGCGCCGAACAGCGCCTCCGGACGCAGGCTAGCGGTTGACGTGAATCCCGGAACGCGCCAGTCGCTCACCGTATTTCACCACCTCGATGGCCATCGCGCGCACCAGCTTCGCCTCCCGCTGGTCGAGCGGGGTCCGGTGGACGATTTCGCGCACCGTGCGCATCAC
>DASPXO010000096.1:0-15255 GCA_035637235.1 Gemmatimonadales bacterium
GGCGCTTCGTGAACACGCGGACGACTACCGCGCCCTCAGGAGTTTGTTGGACGACGACCCGCACCAAGTCGCCGTAACTGAAGAGCGACATCCCCTTCTTCGCCATGATCATCCAGGTAAGGGAGTCGGGTTGCGAGACCGCATTTACGTCGAGGCCTGCCGCGAGGACCGCCTGGCGCGCGGCGGGTGCCACGGTGTTGAGGGGCGCGGCGTAGAACTTCGCCTCGCCCACGTCGAGTGGCTGAGAACGCATCCCGCCGCTGCTCGCACACGCCGTCGCGATGAGCGCCACCACCGCGGGCTGAAAACCCTTCCTCACGTGGCTAACCATGGCGACTCTCCATTGGGAGACGCCACGACGCTACACGAGCTCGGTCAAGGGATGGTCAAGCGCTGTTGAGCCCCGGGAGCCGCGGCGCCCGATCACTGTGATTTCGCGGTTGCAGTGCGCGTCACCAACGGCGCCAACGCGAGCCGCACCGCGTTTGCGTTGCGCGCCGGGTCTGCATAGAGCTCACGCCGCGGGATCTTCACCCAGTCCCCACCCGACGGGACCATGTACAGTTGCAGCCCGCCCTTATTGATGTAGAGGTCCTTGCCATGCATATCCTCGACATCGACCCGAAGGGACAGCGCCGGCGTCTTGCCGTACGTCTCGTGACCGAACATGGCGGTCAACAACTTCTTGCCGAACGATTGATAGGTCTGTTTGGCTCCGTCCCACGCCGCGTTCCCTCGGTCGAACTTGGCGCTCGCGAAGACGATCAGGGGGTGGAGCCAAGCGTCCACCTGGAACCGGGTGTGCAGTTCCTCCATTGTGACGGCGCGGGCGGTATTGAGTTTGATCGTATCGCGCCGCCCGGTCGCCGCACTGAACATGCCGCCGAGCGAATCCGTGACGCGCTTCCAGATCGCTTCGCTTTCCTCGAGCGGCACCACGCCGAACCCCGCGGCTTGCAGTTCCGCGGTGATCAGGGAGTCGAATTTGCCGCGGTTCGGGTCCACCTCGGCCAGCTCCGGCGGCGCGAAGACGGGAGTGATCGCGATCCTCTTGACCGAGGCGTAGATCCGATCCTGCGGCACAATGAACGGGTTGTAGGACGTGTGCCCGGCGCAGCCGACGCCGAGACCGGCCACGGCCACCGCCGCGAGCCGCATGTTTCGAATCGTGATCATGAGGCCTCCTGCCTTCACCCACACGTTGACTTCCCCGTCTCGGATCCCGGTTGCACCAAGGTCTCGATCGACAGCAACCGGGAGGGAACGCTCGGCCGCGGCGGTCAAGAGATGGTCAAGCCGTGAGCCGCACGCCATCGCGCCTCGGGGCTCATCGGATCTCGACCGGTTGCTGGCGATTGAAACCTACCGCTGCCAGTGTCACCATCGTTTCCGGGTGTAACACACCCACGACGAGTCGAGACCACGCCAATGTTCGCCTCGGATACGAGGCCGGTGAGGGTCAAGGTAGACGCCGAGACAGCGAGATGCCTAGCCGGTGTGAGGAGTGAGTGTGCGCGGTTCTCCTGAACCCTCCGTGCTACAACCCGCTGGGCGTCTAGGCGTCTCGGCGTCTGCCTCGGCGCCTGGGCGTCTAGTCGTCTAGGCGCTAGTGCGCCTCGCGCTCCAGCGTATCGGCCGCCAGGCGTGGTGAGACCATCGGATAGCGGGCGGCGAACCATCCCAGGGACAAGAGGAACAGGCCCCCGAACAGCAGGGTCACGCCGAGCTCGGGCAGCCCGAGCGCGGGGCCCGCGCCGCCGTTGATCGACGGCACGACCTCGAGGTAGCGCTCCAGCCAGATGCCGGTCAGGCTGATCAGGGCGAAGGCGACGAGGGTCCGCGGATCGCGCTTCGGCTTGGCGCCGAGCAGGCCGATGAAGGGGATCACGAAGACGAGCAGGAACACCCACACGCCCACCGGCCGCCAGGGTCCGATCAGCCGGTAGAACAGGAAGTACGTCTCCTCGGGGAGGTTGCCGTACCAGATCACCAGGTACTGGGCCCACATGAGGTAGGCCCAGAACACCGTGAACCCGAAGCACAGCTTGCCGAGGTCGTGCACCTGCTTGGGGGAGACGAGCCGCTCGAGCCCCATGCGGGGCCGCAGGACGATCGTGAGCACCGCGAGCGCCATGAGGGCCGCGAGGAAGCTGCCCATGAAGTAGAACGCGCCGAACAGGTTGCTCACCCACTTGTGGGCGAGCGACATCATCAAGTCGAACGCCAGCAGGCTGTAGCCGAACGCGTAGCCCACGATGAGGAACGCGGCCTCGCGGGCGATCCGGTCGCGGCCCTCGAGCCGCTCGGCGGGACGGCCGTCCGCAAGCTCGCGCCGATCGGGCGCCATGTCGTGTCGCACGAAGCGCCACGAGAGCCACGTCAGCGCGGCGAGGATCAGCCCGTCCCGCGGGAACACGACCCTCGCCGTGAGCCAGGCCCCCACCTCCGGGCGGGGCTCGTGCAGCCACGTGAAGATGGAGGACCGGCCGACGACCAGCCCGGCGTACAGCGCGAGGGCGACCGTCAGGAAGGCCACGCCGGACTCGGCGAACCGGATGATGAGGCCGGACCAGTGTCCCTTCGCGAGCTTTTGCGTCGCGGCGAACACGACGAGCCCCTGGGCGAGCCCGGTCCAGAACATGAAGTTGACGTGGTAGGACTGCCAGGCACGGGCGGCCTGTCCAGTGGTGAGCGCCCACCAGAAGCCTGCCGCGCCGGCGACGCACGCGACCACCCCGTACGCGGCGAACGTCTTCGCCGGGAACTGCCGCGCCCGCTGGGTGAGCTCTTCCCGAGCAGCGGTCGCGGCGCTCACCGCTGCCCTCCCCCGCTCAGCGCCTCCGCCTGGAGGGTGCGGATGTAGTTCACGAGATCCCAGCGGTCGTTGCCCCGCACCTTGTCGCCGTAGCCCGGCATCAATCCGCGACCCAGCGCCTGCGCGTTCACGAGCACGCCGTAGACGTACCCGTCGCTCCTGCGGGCCAGGGTGTCGGTCACGAGCGACCGCACCGCGGGGAACGGGCCGCCGGCGGCCGAAGAAACGGGCCCGTCGCCCCGCCCGCGCGCGCCATGGCAGACCGCGCAGTACGTGTCGTACAGGAACCGGCCGCGGTTGATCGATTCCGACGTGCGGGTGCGCGCGTTGGCGAGCCGGTCCACGGTCGCGAGGCTCACGGCCGGCGGGAGGCCCGTGACCGGCACGGTGCCGTCTACGGGCGGCAGCGGCTTGGCGTACGGCTTGATGCTCCGCTGGTGCCGCATCGTGGAGAACCAGCCGATCCGGTGCACCACGTCGTCCGGGTTGCAGGCCCAGAGTGCGGACGCCGCCAGCACGCAGGCGAGCCGCGCCCGCTCACGCACGCCGCACCTCCTCCGCGCCCGCGCCGCGGAGCAGCGCCTCGATCTGGACCTGGCGGTCCGGCGCGCAGGGGACGAAGATGCCGAACTTGTCGTTGGTGAACCGGACGTCGTAGGCGACGGTGCCCAGGCGGCGCGCCGCGAACACCGCGTTGAACCCGATGCCGAGGATCGTCGAGAGCGCCCCGAACAGGATCGTCATCTCGAACATGATTACGACATAGGGCGGGATCGAGCCGATCGGCTTGCCGCCCACGACGAGGGGCCAGTCGTACGACATGTAGAGCGTGATCCACGCGCCGATCGCGCAGCCCGCGATGCCGCCGATCAGCGTGAACATGCGCACGGGGCTGACGGCCTGGCCGAGGGCGTCCTCGATCTCGTGGCGCGGGATCGGCGAGTACACGGTGAAGTCGGTGTGCCCGCCCTGGCGCAGCTGCCCGATCGTCTCCACTGCGGCGTCGAGATGGGCGAACACGCCCAGCACGCCCGGCGTGGGCGGCGGATGGAACAGCGCGCGCAGCGTCTCGAACGGGTTCGGGAGCTTCATACGTGGGCCGCCCGGCCGCCCCCGCCCCCCCGCCGCGGCGCCGGAAGGACCTCCTTGACCTCGGAGATCGACACGGCGGGGAAGTTCTTGACGAACAAGAGGAACCACATGAAGAACCAGCCGAAGCTGCCGGCCATGATCCCCCAGTCGGCCCAGGTGGGATTGTAGGTGGCGTTCGCGAACCGCTCGTACGGCTCGCCCGCGAGGGACACGACGATGATCACGTAGCGCTCGAACCACATCCCCACGTTCACGAAGATCGAGATCACGAACAGCGCCAGGATGCTGGTGCGGACCTGCTTGAACCAGAGCAGCTGGGGCAGGAACGCGTTGCAGATGATCATCGTCCAGCTCGCCCACCAGAACGGCCCAAACGCGCGGTACCAGAACGCCGCCCGCTCGTTCGCGTTGCCGCCGAACCAGGCGATGTAGTACTCGGTGCAGTAGGCGTACCCGACGATCATCCCCGTGAGGAGACACAGCTTCGCCAGGTTCTCGAAGTGGTGGACGGTGATCAAGTCCTCGAGATGGAACAGCTTGCGGATCGGCACCAGCAGCGTGATCACCATCGCCACCCCGGAGTAGATGGCGCCGGCCACGAAGTACGGGGCGAAGATCGTGGCGTGCCAGCCGGGGACGATCGCCATCGCGAAGTCCCACGACACCACGCTGTGCACCGACAGCACGAGCGGCGTCGCGAGCGCCGCGAGGTACAGGTAGCCGCGGGTGTAGTGACGCCACTGCTCGTTGGTGCCGCGCCACCCGACTGCGGTGATGGCGTACAGCTTCTTGCGCCAGCCGGTGGCCACGTCGCGCACCGCCGCGATGTCCGGGATCAGCCCCATGATGAGGAACACGGTCGAGACCGTGAAGTACGTCCCGATCGCGAACTCGTCCCAGATCAGCGGGGACTTGAAGTTGGGCCACAGCCCGCGCTCGTTGGGATACGGGATGAGCCAGTAGAAGTACCATTGCCGGCCGATGTGGATCAGCGGGAACAGCCCCGCCGTCATCACGGCGAACACCGTCATCGCTTCCGCCGTGCGGTACACCGCCGTGCGCCACCCCGACCGGAACAGGAAGAGGATCGCCGAGATCAACGTGCCGGAGTGCGCGATGCCCACCCAGAACACGAAGCACGTGATGTAGACCGCCCAGTAGACCGGGTGGGAGTAGCCCGCGAGGCCGAGGCCGTAGCGCAGCAGGAACAGGAGGCACACGATCCCGATGCCAAGGATCGCCACGGCGGTGCCGAGCAGGGCGAAGTAGCCCTTGCCTGGAGCCCCCAGAGTCCGCGCGATGGCGCGGGTGACGAAATCGTACGTGACGCGGGGGGCGGCGGCCCCGGCGGGGGCGGGGGGAGCGTGCGTCTCGGCCATCCGCTCAGGCCTCCGCCACGTCGCGGTGCACGACCCGGGCGAGATAGGTGATGGCGGGCCTGGTGTTCAGACTCTCGAGGACGTGATAGCCGCGCGGATCCTGGGCGAGGCGGGCCACGCGCGAGGTGCGGTCGTGCAGGTCCCCGAAGACGATCGCTTCCGACGGGCAGGCCTGCGCGCACGCGGGCGTGATCTCTCCGTCCTGGACGGCGCGGTCCTCGAGCCGGGCGCGGTTCTGGGCGGCGCGGATGCGCTGCACGCAAAAGGTGCACTTCTCCATCACGCCCTTCTCGCGGACCGTGACGTCGGGATTGAGCAGCATGTTGAGCGGATCGGGCCAGCTCTCCCACTCGCCGCCCTGCTCGGCGTAGTTGTGCCAGTTGAAGTAGCGCACCTTGTACGGGCAGTTGTTGGCGCAGTAGCGCGTGCCGACGCAGCGGTTGTAGACCTGGCCGTTCAGGCCGTCGGGCGTGTGGTACGCCGCGTACACCGGGCAGACCGGCTCGCACGGCGCGTTGCCGCACTGCTGGCACAGCATCGGCGCGACCACTGCGCCCACCCGGCCGTGCCCGCCGGCGGGCGTGTAGTAGCGCTCGATCCGCAGCCAGCTCATCTGGCGGCGCCGGATCACGAGCTCCTCGCCCACGCTGGCGAGGTTGTTCTCCGCGTAGCACGCGGTGACGCACGCCGAGCAGCCGGTGCATTTCGCGAGGTCGATCGCCATCGCCCAGCGCGGGTGCTCGCCCGCGTAGTTGCCGAGCGACGCCTGCTTGTGCTGCGCCTCGGCCCACTCTTCCAGCGCCCGCTCCGCATACGCCGGCGCTTCCCGCTCGGCGAACGGATGCCCGCCCGGCTTCAGCTCCCGGGCCGCGGCGAGCGGCAGGACCTCGATGACGCCTCTCCCCTGCTCGCGCGCGTCGCCCTCGACCGTGGCCAGGCGGCGATGGTCGCCCGTCCGCGCCAGCGCGACGCTCACCGTGAACGCCCGGCCGCCGTACGCCGTGGCGGCGTCACCCAGGAGCTCGAAGGCGTTGAAGGAGCGATCCTTCGCGTAGCGGCCGTACGCCGTGTGCCCCTGACCCGTGGGCACGGCCACGACGTCGGGCCGAACCCCCGGGGTGATCCACACGGGGGCGCGCACCGCCCCGCTCGGCGACTTGAGCAGCACGACGTCCCCGGTGGCGAGCTGCCACTGCGCGGCAGTGTCCGGGTGCACCTCGACCCACGCGTGCCACGTCATCTTCGAGACCGGGTCCGGGAGCTCCTGCAGCCAGGGCTTGTTGGCGCCTCGCCCGTCGTGCAGGGCGATCGACGGGTAGACCACGAGCAGCGGCTGACTGGCGGACGGACGCCATCCGAGAACCGGCTGCGCGCCCGGCGCGGGCAGGCGGGTCACATCGGGGCTGAGCCGGACGACCTGCGTCGGGCGGGTGACGTCGCCGTACACACCGCCGTGCTGCAGCGCATCCGTCCAGAACTCCTCGAAGTCCCCGGCACGGTGGTCGTGGAGCCCACGCCAGCGGTCCCGGAGATAGTCCTTGAAGCTCCCCGGCCTCCCGGCGACCTGGAGCAGCGCGTCCCCCGTGTGCCGCGCGTTCGGGAAGACGGGCTGCATCACGGGCTGCTGGAGCGCGTAGATCCCGGCTCGCGGGCGGGAGTCGTTCCACTGCTCCAGGGGATGGAGGTCGGGCAGGAGGAGATCCGACGCCGCCGCGGTCTCGTCCCAGTACGACGAGAAGCTGACTTTGTAGCCGACCTGCCCGAGCGCCTGGGGAAACGTCCCGCGCAGCGAGTGCATCGGGTTCGCCCCGTGCACGAGCAGGAGCGCGACCTTGCCGCCGTTCATGTCGGCGACGAGATCCGTCATCTGCTGGAACGAGCCCGCCCCCTCGAGCGGGTGGTTGGGGCCGAACTGCACCGTCTTGCCGACCTGCCCCGCGACGTAGTTCAGGACGTTCACCGCCGCCACGATCTCGGCGCCGTTGGGGTATTGGGCCGCGATCCCGCCCGCCACCGCGAGGCCGCCCCGCGAGGCGGCGAACTCGCGGGCCAGTCGCTCGATATCCTTCGCCGCCAGGCCGACCGCCTGCGCCACCTTGTCCGGCGCGTGGGCGGCGAGGACGTCGCGCACCCGCGCCACGTCCGCCGGCACCGCCGCGAGCCGCTCGCGCACGATCACCTGCGCCATCGCGAGCGCCAGCAGCCCCTCGGTCCCGGGGGCAGCCGCGATCCACTCGTCCGCGCTCATGCCGGTGAGCGACAACCGCGGGCCGACGTAGACGAACTTGGCCATCGACTCCTCGCCGGCTCCCGTCTGGAAGGCGTGCGCGCGCGTGAAGGCGTTTTGGTAGCCGACCGGGGAGAGCCACGTCTCCATGAAGTCCGCGCCCATCGAGAGGATGTATCGGGCGCTCGCGAAGTCGTACCACGGAATGGCCGAAGTGCCGAACGCGAGGCGGTTCCCCTGGCGCAGCGCCTCGAATGCAAACGGCTCGTAGGTGACGTGCCGGCCGCCGACCTCCCGCATCCAGGAATCGACGAGCTCGCCGAACGCGCCCGTCTCGAGTCCGGTGACGAACACGATCCCCCCGCCACGCGCGTCCTTGACCTTCGCGGCCAGCCGGCCGATCGCGTCCTCCCAGGTCAGTTTCTGCCAGTCGCCGTTCGGGGTGCGCGCCATCGGGTCGGTGACGCGGTCGGGGTTGTAGAGCCCCTGCAGCGCCGCCTGTCCGCGGGAGCAGAGGCGGCCGTTGTTGACCGGGGACTCCGGGTTCCCCTCGAGCTTGATGACGCGGCCTTCGCGCACTTTCGCGTGCAGCCCGCACCCCGCGGCGCACTCGCGGCACGTGGTGGCGTACCAGGTGGCGATCCCCGGCACCTGCCCTTCGGGCGGGACGAGATAGGGAATGAGCTGCTCGGTCGGCTCGGGGCCGATGCCGCACCCCGACAGGGCGGCGGCGCCGCCGCTCGTGGCGCCCAGGACCGTGAGGAACCGCCTGCGGTCCATCGGCCCTAGTAGTGGCACAGGGTGCAGTCGCGGCTCACCTGGCGCTGCAGGTGGCAGGTGGTGCACCACCCCATCTTCAACGTCGCCGCCTGGTACACCTGGGGCATCGCCCGGACGTCCCCGTGGCAGTCGATGCAGCTCTCCGCGCCGAGGACCTTGATGTGCCGCATGTGCGGGAACCGCACGAAGCCGGGCAGCGCGTGGATCCGGATCCACGCGGGCGGCTGCTTGCCGATCCACGCGGCCTGCACCTTCCGGACCTCCGCCGCCTCGGCGGCGCGGGCCGCGGAATCCCGCCCGGCTTGGCCCCCGCCCGCGAACGGCCGTCTCCCGCCCGCGATCAGCTGGTGGCACCCGAAGCAAGTCTGCACCGTCGGGATTCCCGGCTCGCTCGAGACCATGACGGTGGAATGGCAATACAGGCAGGGGACCTGATACTGACCGGCGTGGATGTCGTGACGGAAGAAAATCGGCTGGCGGGGACCTCTGAGTTTCCCCGTGTCGCTGATGACGGGAGCTTGGTAGGCCGGCGCAGGTTGTCCGTTTTGCGCCACGGCGGGGACGCCAATCAGAACGGCGACTGCGACGCCCGCCGCGGCCCGACCACTCCTCTTCGTCATCAATAGCGCGCTCGATGGCGAACGGAACGTTTGTGCGTGGAACGGCTCGCGGGCGCCGGAATGTAGCGACGGCGCCGAACGGCGCACAAGGCCCGCGTCACGTCATTCCGGCCGCGCCAGGAAATGATGTTTCAGCTGGACGACGTGGACGAACGCGTTCACCGCCTCGAGGTCCGGAAATACCATCCAGCACCATCGCACGCCGCCCGAGACCCGACCGTCGCGCATCGCCTCCCGGAGCTGCGTCGGCAGGCCGTCGGTCGTCGCGAACTCGCGCTCTTCCGACGCCGAGAGCACGAACGTGCCGCTCACGCTCGTCTCCATCGGATGGAGGTAGCCGAGCTTGCGCCCGCCCACCTCGTACATCCAGACCCACTTCCAGGCGGTGCCCATGAACACGACCTGCTCGGTGACGTGCTTGAGGGCGCGCAGTTGCTCGCGGGCTTTCTTGAACCGCTGCGCCGCGCGCGGGGGCAGATCCTTCAGCGGCGCCTCGGACTTGGGCCGCTTGCGCGGGTCCTTGTAGAGGTTCGTGGCCCAGTATCCGGCCGGCTGGTGCTCGATGGGAATCACGGTGACTGGTATTGTACAGGGCGGGCTACAGAACGGAAGCGCGTCGCGTCCAGCAGGCGCGCGACCGACACGCCGGGCACGGCCATGCGCCCGTCCCGGCTCATGGTCAACTTGATCACGTCCATATTGCGGCCGTACCACCGGGCGCTGGGCTCCAGGTCGGACGCGTGGACGCAGCGCGGCAGGCAGGCGACGGCGAGGGCCGCCTGCGAGCCGATCCCCGACTCCGGCATGGTCCCCGCCCACAGCTCGGCCCCATACTCGGCCGCGGTCCGGTAGACCCGGCAGACCTCGGCGAGCCCGCCCACGCGGTGCACCTTGATGTTCCAGATCTTCGGTCCCTCGAGCGCCGCCACCTGGCGGGCCCACTCCGCATCCCGCAGCGTCTCGTCGAGGCACACCGGCGTCCGCAGCGCGCGGGCGAGGCGGGCGTGACCAACGAGCTGGTCCGGGGCGAGCGGCTGCTCGATGAACCGGAGCCCGGCGTCGTCCAGGGCGCGCAGGGCCCGCTCGTGCTCGGGCCACGCGTACGCTCCGTTCGCGTCCACGGTGAGCGGCACGTCGGCCCGCGCCATCCCCGCCCGCGCCGCCCGCACCGCGGCCGCGTCCCAGCCGGGCCTCACCTTGATCTTCACTCGGGCGTAGCCGAGCTCGAGCGCCCCTGCGACCCGACGGCTGAGCGTGTCGGGGCTCAGGTCCTCCGGGATGCCGAGCGCTACGCCGCACGGGACGCTGGCCGCGGGCTCGACGCCCAGGCGCGCGGCCAGGAGCTGCGCGAGCCCGACGCCCTGCCGATGGGCTTCCAGGTCCCACGCGGCGGTCTCGAGCCCCGCGCGCGCGAACGGGTTGCCCCGCACGCCCTCCCGCAGCGCGGCATCCAGCGCGTCCGGGGAATCGAAATCGCGCCCGGCGACCCGCGGCATCAGCACGCGCTCGAGCAGCTCGCGGGCGCCCGCGAGCGTCTCCTCGGAATAGAACGGCAGCTCGAACGGGGGCGACTCGCCGTAGCCCACGTGCTGCTCGCCGTCGTGCAGGACGAGGATCAGCGACCGGCGCGCGTCGATCCGGCCGCCCGAGATGATGAACGGCTCGACGAACGGGAGCACGAGCTCGAACAGCTCAACCCGGGCAATGCGCATGGGCGGCGATGTCGAGGAAGCGGAGCAGCCCGCCCTGTCGCCCGAGCTTCCCCTGCGTCTCGAGCTCCAGGAGCCCTGCGATCAGGCCGTCCCGCGGATGGAACACCAGCGCGTGCAGCGCGCGCTGGGTCCGCGCGCCCCGCGCGGCGGGATACTCGGAGAGCGGCAACTGGAAGAACGTGTGGAGCTGGACGCTCTCGCAGCCGCGACGCGCGTACTCGAGAATCATGCGACCGGAGCAGATGTTGCCGGTGCCGCATAGGCCCGGTTCTGACCCCGGGCGCAAGCCCGGCGTCGCCGAGGTCCATCGGCCCAGAACGCGCAGGTTCCGGTCGCTCAAGTCCCAACCCCCGTACGCCACCTTCCGCTCCGCGTCGAACAGGCGGTTGAAGCACACCAGCGCGTCGGCGCCCGTCGTCGCCTCCATCATTGCGACCTGGAAACCGTCATCGAATCGGGCGTTCATGAGCTTCACCGCGATCCGCACGGGCAGCGGCGCGGCCGCCCGGATCCGGCCGGGAGCCTCCCGCAGCCAGCGCAGGATCTGCGCGCGATCTTGGGCGAGCGAATCGCCCGCCAGCGTCGGGGAGAAGTCTTGCTCGAGCAGGAGCGGCGGCTCGCCCCACGCTCCCGCGAGCTGTTCGGTCGTGTACCGGTACTCGGCATCGCGAAACGGCTCGTCGAGACGCGGCAGGTGGTACTTGACCGACGGCACGACGAGCAGCGTCCCCGCCCGGGTGAACTCGCGCCCGGCGCGCACGAGCGCGAGGTACTGCTCCAGCGAGCGGTCCCAGCCCCGGCCCTTCCAGGTGACCGACCATCCCGGGCGTCCATCCGCCGCCGGCCGGCGCTCGAGCTTCATTCTCGTTTCGTGGATCGCCCAGGCGGCCATCGAGCGGCCGCCGGTTTCGTCCTGCGCGATGACGGTCTTCAGCACCGTGAAGGCGAGCCCCGCTGCGGCGTCGTCCTCGAGCTGCGCCGGGTTGAGGGAAAGCTGGCCCGAGCCCTTGCCGATGGGGTGCGGGATCGTCTCGCCGAGACAGCGCGCCGTGAGGTCGATCCGGTAGGTGTCGCGCACGTGGTCGGGAAACGCGCGCGGCCACTCCCGCTGGAACCGCTGGAAGTCCCGCTCGAGCCGGTCGCGCACTACGCCGGGAAGCGCGACAGCCGGAACTCCGGGGCCGGCGCCCCGTCGCCCAGCACGAGCCCGGCGACGAGCTCGCCGACCGCGGGCCCGTGCTTGAACCCGTGCCCGGAGCCGCCGCCCACCAGCCACACGTTGGCCGCCGCCGGATGCCGGTCGATGATGAAGCCCTCGTCGGGCGACTGCTCGTACTGGCACACCCGCGCCTCGAGGAGAGGCGCGTCCTTGAGCGGCGGGAACCGGAACGCGAGGTAGGCGCGAGCCCTCGCGAGGCCCGCGGGCGTGACGACCCGCTCGCCCCCGGTGGGATCGAACGGCGGACCGCGGGTGTCGTCGGCGATCTTGAAGCCGCGCCAGCGGTTCCCCGGAATGCCGTACATGAACGGCGCGCCGCCTCCCCCGTGGTCCGCCCAGACCGGCAGCGCCTCCTCGGTGAAGCGGTCGTCGCCGGCCGGCGGGCCGAAGAAGAACACTTCCTGCCGCGTCGCCGATACGCGGTCGCCGATGACGTCCGGAAAGATGCGCCCGAGCCACGGCCCGCAGGCGAACACGTACGCGTCGGCGACCAGCGTGGCGCCGTCCGACAGCGCGACGTCGCGCATCGCTCCGGCGGCGACCGGCCCGGGCCGGACGGCGCGCTGGCGGTACTCGCCGCCGTCGGCGAGAAACCCCTCCAGCACGGCTTCGCACGCGAGCCGCGCCGTCAGATACCCGGCGTCCGGCTCGCGGATCGCCCAGCGGACGCCCTCGGCGTTGATCTGCGGGAAGAGCCGCCGCACGTCCGCGGCGGCGAGCTCCTCGAACTCGAGGCCCGTCTCCCGCAGGATCGGCAGCGCAGCCTGCTCGTACGCATCGTCCGCGCCCACGAGCCACAGCACGCCGATCGGGTAATACAGGCTCCGCCGCCAGCGGCGCTCGTGCTCCTTCCACAACGCCAGCGCCCGCGCGGTCAGCCTCGTGTAGGTGGCCCGCGGTCCGTACGTCCCGCGGATCACCCGCGTCTCGCCGCCCGAGCTCGCGCGCGCGTTGCCCGGCCCCCACGCGTCCAGCAGGGTCACCCGCGCGCCGCGCCGCCGCAGCTCGAGGGCCGTCCAGCCGCCGAACGCGCCCGCTCCGACCACGACGACGTGTGCCTGCGTGTTCATCGCACCGATGCCCTTGACCAGCGGGAATGCCGCGACGGTCGCGCCGGCCGCGGCGCACGACTGCAGGAACGCCCGCCGCCGAATGCGCCCCGGGGGCGTCACACGGTGCCCGCGCGCGCCGCGCGGACGGCGCGCCCAACCGCCTCGCGCTCGATCGGCGGGAGGCTCGGCCCCCACGGGTCGTCGCATGCGTCGCCCGGGATGACGCCGTCCGCAGCAAGGGCCCAGAGCAGCCGGCGAACGTATCCCTCCACCGGAGGACCGAATGTCGCGACGGCGAACCGGTCGCAGATCCCGGACCGCCGGACGAAGTTCGCCAGGTCGCCGGCGCGAAACCGCTCCATGAGCGCGGTGTGCACGTCCGTGAGCGCGGCACCGATCCCCACCAGGGCCGCCCGGGCTCCCATCGTCAGCGAGTAGCCGAGGAAGCAGTCCTCACCCGTGATGAGGAGCTTGTCGGGGTGATCGCGCACGAGGCCGGCGACCCGCTGAAACGTCATCACCGAATCGAGCGTCGCCACCTTGACGCCGATCACGCTCGGAAGCGACAGGATCCCGTGCAGGGTCTGGTTGTCGTAGGCGATGCCGCCCGCGGCCTCGTACAGGTAGAACGCGATGACCGGCAACTCGCGGCCGAGGGCGGCGTGATAGCCGACCGCGTCGCCGGCCTGGGGAAACGCCAGCAGCACGTCCGCGCCGCCGGCCTTCGCTTCCCGCGCCATCGCGAGGTCGTTCGCGCCGGCGACGATCACGCTGTTCGGCAGCGCACCGCGCCACGTCGCCAGCACCGTGCGACGCTGCTCCGGCGACAGGTGCGGCCCGCGTCCGGTGTGCGCCCACACCGCGACCCCCGCCACCTGGTGTCCGGCCATCCACGCCGCGTAGGCCTGCAGCGCGTCCCGCGCGAGCGAGCCACCGCGAAACGGGACGGGGACCGCGGGGATAACCCCCCAGATCAGACGGGAGAACAAGGCGTCAGGCGGAATGGGCGGCAACCCCCCCGACCCCCCCGCGCACGTTCCCCGATTCGAGCGCCGCGCGCTGCTCGGGGGTCAGGTCCAACAGGTCGAGTTTCGCGATGCTCGTCTCCGGGATCCGGAGCGGCTGCCCGGTGCCGAGCACGAACCGATCGACGCCGATCGTGCCGAGCAGCGTCTCGAGGTGATCCTCCGGCGGGCCCCAGATCCACGCGACGTCCCACCAGATGCGCGCCGCTTCCTCCGGCGTGGAGCCGAAGTGGACCTCCTCGATGAACGCGCGGTCGGCGTGCGTGATCACCAGCCGCAAGTCCGCAGCGCCGCGAATCAGCGCCCGCACCGCGGCGGCGGGGAGCTCGGCCGCGCGGTCATTCGGGTGACGCTGGCGGGCGTCCTCGAGGCGCACCGCCATCGACAGAGGAAGCCGGGCCGCGCCGCAGGCGGCCGCGAGCGCGCGCAGCTCCCTCCCCGACGGGTCCAGCCCGTAATATCCGGGATCGCACCGGGCGGCGGGCGCAGCGCGCTCGGCGGCCTCGCGGAGCGCGTCCTCCCAGCCCGCGAGGCCGGGGTGGACGGCAGGAACGGGCTTGAAGCGCGGCTGCCGCGCCGCCACGTCGTAGAGCCAGGCGTTCCCCTCCCCCGGGTCGCGCCAAAACAGACTGGGCAGGTGACTCACCCAGGCCTCGTCGATGCCCACTCGGTCCATCGCCCGGAGCAGCGCGTCGGGCGACGTGCCAGGCACGCGGCGGTAGGGGTAGGCGCCCAGGAAGGCGTTGACGTCGATGCGCATCAGTCGGATGGGAACGCCCTGCGCGGAAAAATGCGCGCCGCGTTCCTCCACTTGACCCGCTCGAGGTCGTCGCCGGACAGGATCCGCTCGAGGTAGCGCAGCTTCGCCCATCCCGTATCCATCGTGAGGTCCGTCCCCCACAGCAGCCGCTCGACTCCGACTGCTCCGAGGCAGCGTTCCAGCATCCCGCCGTCCACACCGCTCCCCGAGAGGTCCACGTACACGTTGGGGGCGCCGCGCAGCGCCGCGAGCGAGTGGTACCAATCGCCGCCGCCGCCGATGTGCGCGAGAATGAACCGGACGTCGGGGTGGCGCGCCGCGAGCGCGCACAGCTCCGGCGCGTCCGACGCCTCCTGGCCCGGCCAGTCGCGCAGGCGATGCTGCCACACATGCTGGAGCACCGGCATGCCCCGCTCGCAGGCGAGCCGGCAGACCGGGTCGAGCAGGCGGTCGTTGGCCCGCCGGCTCGCGGCGAGCTTGATGCCGATCATCCCCGCGTCGTGGCAGCGCGCGATCTCGGCACACGCGTGGGCGGTGTAGTTCGGATTCACCGTCACGTAGCCGCGGATCCGCT
>DASPXO010000097.1:0-14163 GCA_035637235.1 Gemmatimonadales bacterium
GACCTCGTAGCCGTGCCGCGGCTTTTCGTTGAGGAGCTTGAGGATCACGTACTTCATGTCGCCCGATTCGAACCACTGGCGACGCCGGCGGCGCGGCCCCGCCCAGAAAAAGCCGCGCGGGCTGAAGCCGAACGCGAACGATTCCCATCCGAAGTGCCTGCTCATGCTCTCCCCACTTGTACGATGTAACGTGAAGATATTCTGACACGATATATCTCGTCAAGGCACGCGAAACGTGGGCTCACAGCCCACCGGGCTGTCACCGGTCCAGCGGTAGGTGAAACAGTTCAAGCGCCAAGGATGTATGAACTTGTGTGCCAAATCCCCGACGCTAGATTAACAGGCCCACGGCAGCCCGCGGTTCGTCGCTCGCCCATGCGCTGGAAGGAGTCAAGATGCCCGTGCAGGTGACTCCCCACCCCAACTGGGTGGCCGACTTGGATACCGCTTTGGACCCGGGCCGTGACGCGATCCTGGACACCCCGGTGATCGTGGACGCCTCGGAGAACCGACTCGTGGACGGGAAGATTCAGAACTTCCTGGTCGCCTTCTACCCCATCGTTCGGGACTTCCCGATGTGGCTGCAGCTCTTGCTCGATCGCTCGCCCGAGGACGGCCAGCCCTTCTTCCGGGACAACATCCGCGTGGAGCGGCGGCACGACGCGATGTGGCGCGCCATGGGCGATGGCTTCGGCGTCCCGAGGGAGCGGTTCCAGATCCCCGAGCCGATGGGGGACGAGGTGACGGCGTTCCACGGCTACTTGACCGAGATGTGCCGCGCGGCGCCTTTCGGGCCGGCGGTGTCGGCCACGAACTACGCGGTGGAGGGTGTGGCGCAGAAGATCTCCGAGAAGGCGCTGCGCGGCCTGGCCAAGAACGAGAAGATCGGTCCCCGCGGGCGCTGGTGGCTCGAGGAGCACGCGAAGTACGACGACGAGCACCCGATCCAGGCACTCGAGATCATCAAGAACTGCGTGAAGCGCGGTGACGCGCCGGCGTCGGTGACCGAGGCGGCGCTGCGGAGCCTCACGCTGATGAGGCACGCGATGGTGGCGGCCTACGACGCATGACTAAGAATCGGCGGGCTACCCCCGTTCCGGGGGGGGTGCGCCTGTCGGCGCAGCCGCCGCCGAAGGTCACTCCCAAGCGCAGATTCGATCCTCTGCACGTCGCGGCAGAGATCGTGGCGGCCCTCGCGGACGCGGTGGTGGTCACCGGTCTCGACCGCCGCCTGCTCACCGCCAACCGGGCGGCGGCCGAGCTGTTCGGCCGCCCGCTCGACGACCTTCCGGGCACGCCGATCGACGACATGGTTGCCACGGCCGAGCGCCAGCACGTGGCGGAGCGCGAGCAGCGCGCGTCCGAGGGCGAGAACCAGCACTACGAGACCAAGGTGGTGCGGGCGAATGGGGAGGAGCGCGGCGTCGCCGTGTCCACCACGCCGCTGGTGCTCGAAGGCGAGCTGGTCGGGACGGTGGCCACGCTGCGCGACATCACCGAGCAGCAGCGCGCGCAGGAGGCCCTGGCGCGCTCGGAGGCCCGCTACCGCAACCTGTTCGAGTCGGCGTCCGACGCCATCGTGACGCTCGACGCCAACGGCCGGTTCACGACGTTCAACCATGCGGCGGAGAGCATCTCCAGCTACCACCGGGAGGAGCTCGTGGGTCAGTGGTTCGCCCCGATGCTCCCCGACGACGAGCTGCCCAAGGCCCTAGCGCACTTCCAGAGGGCGTTGAGCGGGGAGACGGGCCTGTTCGAGACGACGTTCTATCGCAAGGACGGCGACGTCCGGACGATTCAGGTCACCTACTCGACGCCGCAGCGCGACGAGGAGGTGCTGTGCGTGATTCGCGACGTCACCGACCAGAAGGCGCTGCAGGAGCAGCTGATTCAGTCGGAGAAGATGTCGGCGATCGGCCAGCTGGTTTCCGGCGTGGCGCACGAGCTCAACAACCCGCTCGCGGGCATTTCGGCCTTCGCCCAGCTCCTGCTCAGCGAGAAGCGGTTCCCGCCCGACCAGCGGACCGCCGCCGAGATGATCTACGCCGAAGCGCGGCGCGCGTCGCGCATCGTGCAGAATCTGCTGACGTTCGCGCGCCAGCACAAACCCGAGCGCACGCCCACCGCCATCAACCAGGTGCTCGACGACACCCTCGAGCTGCGCAGCTACGAGCTGCGCGTGCGCGGGATCGACGTGCAGCGCGACTACGACGAGCGGGTCCCCGAGACCATGGCGGACGCGCACCAGCTCCAGCAGGTGTTCCTCAACCTCATGACCAACGCCGAGCACGCGATGGAGCGCGCGCACCGCGACCAGCAGCGGTTGACCGTGAGCACGTGCCGCTCGGGCGACGTGATTCGCATCGAGGTCGAGGACACGGGTCCCGGGATCCCGCCGAACCTCCTCGACCGCATCTTCAACCCGTTCTTCACGACCAAGCCCACGGGCTCGGGCACCGGACTCGGGCTCTCGATCTCCCTCGGCATCGTGCGCGAGCACGAGGGACGGATCTGGGCCGAGAACGCGCCCCAGGGCGGCGCGCGCTTCGTCATGGAGCTGCCGATCGTGACCCCGCCCACGACTGGCGAATACCCGGCCGTGCCGCCGGTCACGCCGATCACCGACCGGCTGCGAATCCTGGTAGTGGATGACGAGGCGTCCGTGCGCGTCGCGCTGCAGCGCTACCTGGCGAGCCGCGGTCACGTGGTCCAGACCTCCGCGAGCGGCAAGGAGGCCCTCGCCCGGATGCGCGAGGACGCCTTCGACGCGGTGATCGTGGACATGCGGATGCCCGACCTCTCGGGCGAACAACTGTTCCAGGAGCTCAAGGCCCGGGACCCCGCCTACACCGAGCGCGTGATCTTCACCACCGGCCAGCTGGTGGACGACAGCGTGCGCGCCTTCCTCAACTCCACCGGCCGGCCGTGCGTGGCGAAGCCGTTCGAGTTCACCGCGTTCGACGAGGCCCTGCCGGCGCGGCGCGCGGGCTGAAGTCTCGTTACACGCGCTGCAGGCGCGTGCGCGTGCGGTACCGGAAGTCCGACTGGTCCTCGCGGTCGGACGCGCGCGGCCGCCGCATGCGCCGCTGCTCGGGCTTCGGCACCGTCCACGTGACCGTCGTCCGCTTTTGCTTCCGCATGACGTCGATGGAGACCGTCTCACCCACCTCGTACGAGCGGAGAATCCGCATCGCGTGCGAGGGTCCGGTGGGCTTGCGCCCGCCGATCGACAGGATCACGTCGCCGCCCCTGAGCGGGAGGCCCGAGTCGCTCGGCGCCTTCACCACGAGGACACCCTCCTTGGTGCCGAAGTATTCGCCGAGATCGGGATTCAACGTCACCATGTCCAGATCACACCACATGTCGCCCGCGCACACCGTGAAGCCCCCCATCGAGGGCATCCGAAACTCCGGCATCGGGGTCATTGGGATCCCCGGCATGCTGAAACTGAAGCCGCCGAGCTCCTCGGCCACGAGCGTCGCCTGCTTCGTCTCCGTGCCCCGCCGGTACTCGATCTGCACGGTGTCGCCCGGCTCCAGTTTGTGGGCGAGCTCCACGAGCTTGGTGCCGGGACCCGAGTCTTCCTCGTCCTCCGACTTGACGCCCCCCAACGGGGTGCCGTTGAACTTCGTGATGACGTCGCCGACCTTGAGCCCCGCCTTCGCCGCGGGCCCGCCGGGCGTCACCCCCTCGATCTTCGCGCCGATCTTGTCGATCTCGGCATCGGCCTCGGTCCGGAGGACGACGCCTATCCGGCCGCGGTGGTCGCCCAGCGCGTAGGCCCAGGCCCGCGGGGGCCGCGGCGGCCGCGGGGTCTGCTGCGCGGCGAGCGCCGCGGGCCACGCGGCGAGCACCGCCGCCGCGATCATGATCCATTTCCGCTGCATCACTGCAAGCTCCTTCCGGGGCGTCACAGCCCCACGTAGTCGGCGCGGGTCAGGCGGACGCTCATCAACTGCTCCATCAGGTCCACCCGCTGCTGCCACAGGTTCACGAGCTCGGCGACGCCAGTCTGGGCCGCCCGATCGCCCAGCCGCGCCAGCTCGCCGTCGATGACGGCAATCCGGTCTTCCAGGGCGGCCGCGAGCGCCGCCGAGCGGCCGCTCGTCACCCGCCCATCGGGGTCGTACCGCTCGAGCTCCGCCTCGAGCGTCGCCGACTGCTGCTTCACAGCCGCCAGCTCCGCGGGGTAGACGCTCTCGGGCAGGAACGGCCGCAGCACGACCAGGGCGGCTACGCCCGCTGCCGCGGCGAGGCTCCACACCCCCCAACGGCGCCGCCGGCGGTACCGGTCGGCGCGGATCTCCTCGAGCACCGCGGGCCACCGGTCCCGGGCCGGCCCGCGCGCCGGCAGCGCCCTGAGCTGCGCGATGCGCTGGTACAGCGCCTCGAGCTCCGCCCGGCACGCCGGGCACGTCTCGAGGTGCTGCTTGGCCCACGCCGACCCCTCGTTGTCCTTGAGGGCCAGCAGGTCGTCTATCGTGCAATGCATCATGGTGCCGCTCCCGCTGCGTCCAGCAACCGCCGCAGCCGCGCGTGCGCGCGCGCGAGCTGCGACTTGGAAAAACTCACCGTCTTGCCCATCTGCTCAGCGATCTCCTCGTGGGTGTAACCCTCGACGTCGTGCAGCCACACGACCGCCCGCGAAGTCTCGCTCAGCCGCTCGAACGCCCGCTCCAGGTCGATCCGCGCCGGCACCGCGCCCGCCGGCGTGTGCCCCGCCGCCGACTCCTCGTCGAGCTGCTCGGTCGCCCGCACCTGGTTACGGCGGATCCGCATCAGCGCCTTCGAGGCCGCGACGCGCTTGATCCAGCCCCACAGGTGTCCCTCGCCGCGGTACTGCCCGAGGCTCCGCACGACCTCGAGGAAGGTCTCCTGCAGCACGTCCTCGGCATCCTCGGCGTTCCGCAGCATGCGCAGCGCCAGGTTGTACACGGGCGTCTCGAACGCCCGGTACAGGGCGGCGAGCGCTTCCAGGTCACCGGACTTCGCCCGAGCGACGAGGATGTCGGGAACGGCGAGCGAGATGGTCATCTCCTGAAGACCTAAGATGCGTCAAGTACGAAATACGTCGCGCAACGGCGTCACGCATACGGCGTCGCACGCGACGTCGTCGTGCCTACGTCGTTGCGTGACGTCGCTTGTGTCACGTCGTCTAACCGATTGCCCTCCTGCGAGTTGCCGGTATCTTCCTAGCAATGACCGCCGCCCCCATCGATAAGACCACCCTGCACAGCTGGCTGCATCACTGGCAGGACGAGCTCGACGCCGCGTACCTGTACCAGGTGCTGGCAGGTGAGGAGCCCGATCCGAAGAAGAAAGAGATCTACGTCCAGCTGGCGGCTGTGGAGCAGCGCCACACGCAGATGTGGGAGAAGCTGCTCGCCGAGCACGGCCATCCCGCCGCGGCCCGGCGTCCGCGGCCCTCCGTGAACGCGCGGCTGCGGGCGTGGTTCGGGCGCCGCTTCGGGCCCGGCTATCTGCTCCCGCTCCTGCTGCGGGAGGAAGGGCAGGAGGTGAAGGGGTACATGCACCTCCATCAGGAGTCCCGTCTCGACGACGCGCGGGAGGTCTCGCTGCGGCTGGCCAAGGAATCCGCGGCGCATGCCGAGACGTTGGCCGACCTGGCCGGCGGGGCGAGCGAGCCCTGGCACAAGACCGGATCCGGAGGGTTTCTCCGCAACGTGGTCTACGGGTTCAATGACGGGCTCACCGCGAATTTTGGCCTCGTGGCGGGCGTGATCGGGGCCGAGGTGACGCCGCACATCGTCATGGTGTCCGGGATCGCCGGGATGATCGCGGACGCCCTCTCGATGGGAGCCTCGGGCTACCTCGCGGCGAAGAGCGAGCAGGAGGTCTACGCCCACGAGATCGCGATGGAGAAGGAAGAGATCCGGCTGATGCCGGAGGTGGAGGAGGAGGAGCTCGCGCTGGTGTATCAGACGAAGGGCATCGAGGCCGGGGTCGCGCGCCGCATGGCGGCCGACGTGATGCGCGACCCGCAGCGCGCGCTGGGCGAACAGGTGCGCGAGGAGCTGAAGATCGCGGAGGCGCACGCGACTCCACTCAAGGAAGGCTGGGTCACGGGGGTGGCCACGGCGGTCGGCGCGCTGATCCCCGTGGCGCCGTTCCTCTTCTTGAGCGGTCGCACCGCGGCGTGGACCGCGTTCACGGTCGCGATGCTGTCGCACTTTGCCGTGGGCGGCGCGCGCAGCGTCTTCACCGGGCGCGGCGTGATCCGGAGCGGGGCCGACATGTTCGTGGTGGGGTTGGGCGTCGCCGGCGTCGGCTACCTTGTGGGGGATCTGGTGGCGAAAGTGCTGTGAATTGCGGATTGCGGATTGGCGATTGCGGATTGGTCAAATCAAATCCGCAATCCGCAATCCGCAATCCGCAATCCGCAATCACACCACCAGGCTCAGCAATCGATCCTGGACGTAGACGGTCTTTTTCACCGGCTTGCCGTCCACGAACTTTTGGACGGACTCGTCCCGGAGCGCGAGCTCGACGACCTGCGCCTCCGTAGCGCCGCGGGCAACGGTGAGCCGTCCCCGCACCTTCCCGTTCACCTGGACGACGATCTCCACGTCGCCCGCGGTCGCGAGGTGCTCATCGTACCGCGGCCAGGAGGCGTGGAAGATCGAACGGTCGTGGCCGAGCACCGCCCACAGCTCCTCGGCGAAATGGGGAGCGTAGGGAGCCAGCATCACGAGGAGCGCGTCGACCGCGCTGCGCGCTCCGCATTCCGCACTCCGCAGTTCGTTCACGTACTCCATCATCGCGGCGATCGCGGTGTTGTAGTCGAGGTTCTCCGTGTCCACCGTCACCTTGCGGATCGTCTGGTGGAGCTTGCGGTGGATGGCCGCAGGTAACCCCGGGCTCGGGCCCGGGGTCAGTAGGGCCGCCTCGTGCACCAGGTGCCACACCTTGTCGAGGAAGCGCCGGATTCCCGTGATCCCCTCGTCGCGGAAGTCCCCGCCCGCCTGGAAGGGGCCGAGGAACATGAGGTACATGCGGAAGGTGTCGGCGCCCCACTTCTCGATGTAGGCGTCAGGGATGACCACGTTGCCGCGCGATTTGGACATCTTCGCGCCGTCCTTGATGATCAGCCCGTGGGCGCGGAGCTTCGGGAACGGCTCCTCGAAATGGACGTGCCCAAGCTCGTGGAGCGCCATGGTGACGAAGCGGGAATACATGAGGTGGAGCACCGCGTGCTCGTTCCCACCGATATAGGTCGTCACGGGGAGCCAGGTTTTCGTGCGCGCGGCATCCCAAGGCCGATCGTCGAACTCGGTGGAGGGGTAGCGCAGGAAGTACCACGCCGAGTCGAGGAAGGTGTCCGACACGTCGGTCTCGCGCCGCCCCTGGGCCCCGCACCGCGGGCACTTCACGAAGTACCACTCCTTGTGCCGCGCGAGCGGGGAGACGCCGCTCGCATCGGGCCGGAAGTCCTCGATGAGCGGGAGCTCGACCGGGAGGTCCTGTTCCGGCACGGCAACCGGGCCGCAGCGGTCGCAGTAGATGATCGGAATCGGCGGCCCCCAGTAGCGCTGGCGCGAGATGCACCAGTCGTGCAGGCGGTACTGCACCCGTGGGGCGGCGAGCCCCCGCTCCTCGAGCCAGGCCACAATCTTCCGCTGCGCCTCCCGGCACGGCAGGCCGTCGAACTGTCCCGAGTTGGTCAGGGCGCCTTCCTCCGTGACGCTCGGGAGCGGCTCCTCGGCCTGGACCACCCGGCGGATCGGGAGCCGGAAAGCGGTGGCGAACTCGAAGTCGCGCTTGTCGTGCGCGGGCACCGCCATGATGGCGCCCGTTCCGTACTCCATGAGCACGTAGTCCGCGATCCACACGGGGATCGCGTCGCCCGTGGCGGGATTGCGGGCGTAGGAGCCGAGGAACACGCCGGTCTTGACCTGCTCGCCCACCTTACGCGACACGATGTCCTTCGCCCGCACGTCGCGCCGGTAGGCGTTGACCGCCGGGCGCTGCTCCTGGGCCGTGAGCGCGTCGACCAGCGGGTGCTCGGGCGCGAGCACCAGGTAGGTCGCGCCGAACACCGTGTCGGGCCGCGTGGTGAACACCCTGATCTTCGCGCCACCCGGCGTCTCGAAGACGAGCTCCGCCCCCTCGCTGCGACCGATCCAGTTGCGCTGCAGCGTGCGCGTGGAGTCCGACCAGTCGAGCCGGTCGAGGTTCTCGAGCAGCCGCCCGGCGTACTTCGTGATCGCGAAGAACCACTGCTCGAGGAAGCGCTGCTCGACCTTGGTGTCGGGGTGGCGCTCGCAGTAGCCGTTGATCACCTGCTCGTTCGCGACCACGCTCATATCTTTCGGGCACCAGTTGACGGCCGCCTTCTTCCGGAATGCGAGCCCCGCCCTGAAGAGCTGCAGGAAGATCCACTGCGTCCACTTGTAGTAGCGCGGATCCGTGGTCGAGAGCTCATGACGCCAGTCGAACATCCCCCCGAAGCGCTTCAGCTGCCGGCGGAACATCGCGATGTTTTGCGGGATGAGCTTCGCCGGGTTCGTGCCGACCGAAAGGGCGTAGTTCTCCGAGTGGATGCCGAACGCGTCGAACCCGATCGGCTCGAACACGTCGTACCCCTGGAGGCGCTTGAGCCGGCCGTAGATGTCGGCGCCGGTGAACGCGAACATGTTCCCCACATGTAATCCCTCAGCCGAGGGATAGGGAAACATCATGAGGTTGTAGAACGGCCGGCCCGGCCGGTCGAGGTCCGGTTCGGCGTGGTGGTCCTTCGCCCAGCGCTGCTGCCACTTCGCCTCGACTGCCGCCGCGTCGTAGTTCGGGGCCTGAGTCATAAGTGCCTGCAATTTAACAGACTTGCCCCGCTGTGAAACCCGCCATACCTTGCCTTTCAACCCCGGCATGGCGACCCAATCCCGGCAGATCCAACGCACCTTCTTCCTCCTCACGGGGGCGGCCGCCGTCCTCGCGCTGGAGATCGGGCTGGCTCTGTTCACGGGCCACCGCGTCCGGCGCAGCCTGGAGCGGTTGGTCAACCAGCGCGGGGTGGACGTGGCGAGCCGGGCGGCGGCGCTCGCGTCGAGCTACCTGCGGGAGCGGCGGCACGAGGCGGACGCGCTCGCAGCCTCGCCGGCGATCGTCGCGGCGGCGCGCCAGGCGTGGCAGCAGGCTTCACAGCTCGAGCGGGCGCTCTCGGACCGGCCCGAGCTGGGCGCCGATCCGGACCTCCAAGCCTTCCTGCGCGACTACACACGGCGCTCCGACATCCCGCGGCTGTTTTTCACCGAGAGCCACGGCTACACGGTGGTTGCGTCGCCCCGCTCGGCGCGCTTCGCGCACGCGCGCGAAGCGGCCTGGCGGGGGGCGATGGACGCGGGCGTGTTCGAGGGGGCGCCGACGTACGACTCCGCGGCGGCCGCCGCGACCGTCGAGTACGCCGTGGCCATCCGGGCGCCGCGCGACTCCGAGCCGGTCGGGGTGTTCCAGGCGACGCTGGCGCTCGACAAGCTCGCGGGGCTGCTCGCGGTCGCCGACCTGGGGGACAGCGCCTACCTCCAGGTCGTGGACGGCGGCGGCCGCCTCCTGGTGACGCCGGACCCGGCGCAACTGCTCCAGCCGCTCGCGGAGGGCGAGGCGATCCCCCGGCGGGAGCAGCCGGTCGACGCCGTCGTGGCGACGGCGCGCGGGCCGGAGCTCGTCGTGTCCGCCCCGGCCAACGCGGGCAAGTGGTGGGTGCTGCTCCGGCAGCCGGCGTCTCTGGCCTATGCACCGGCGGACCGCACCGAGCGCACGATCCGAATCGGCGCGGGGGCGGCGCTCTTCACCACGCTCGTTTTTCTGTGGCTCCTGGTCGTCTGGCTCGACCAGCGGGTGACCGGACCGGTGAAGGCCGCCGGTGCGATCGCGAGCCGGGTGGCGGGGGGCGATCTGTCGGTCACAGTGGCCACGCAGCGGGCCGACTCGGCCGAAGTCGGAGAGCTGCTTTCCGCCGTGCATTCGATGGTCGCGGCGCTGCGCCGGCTGGTGGGGGCGATCCGCGCCGCGGCGGACGAGGCGGCGGCGATGGCGACCGAGATCTCGGCCTCCACCGAGGAGATGAGCGCCTCGACCCAGGAGATGTCGGCCACCTGCCAGGATCTCACCAGGCGCGCGGCGGAGCAGACCGAGCTGGTGGGCGCCGCCACGGCCGACGCGGGGAAGATCCTGGAGATGGCGACGATCCTCGCCGCGGGCGCCCAGGACTCGGTGCGCCGCAACACCGCGGTGGCGGATGTCGCGCGAACCAACAGAGAAGTGCTGGACCACAGCACGGCCCAGCTCGCGAAGCTCGCCGAGGAAGTGGAGCGCGGCGCGCAGGAGGCGGGCGCGCTCACCAAGGCCGCGGCCGAGATTCAGAAATTCGTCACCCAGACCAAGGCGATCGCGACCCAGACCAACATGCTGGCGTTGAACGCCGCGATCGAGGCGGCGCGGGCGGGCCCGCAGGGCCGGGGCTTCGCCGTGGTGGCGGACGAGGTGCGCAAGCTCGCCTCGGTGGCGGCTGCGGCGGCCGGCGACACGGCGGACACCGTGCGCGGCGTGCTCGGGCGGATCGAGGCGACGCGGGAGCGGCTGGCGCAGCTCGCGAAGGGCGGCGCGGCGGCGCGCGATGCGGCCCAGACGGCGGCGCAGGGCCTCGCGACCGTCGTCGCCGAGGCCCAGGCGAGCGACATCTGGAGCCGCGAGATCGCGAAGATGGCCGAGGAGATGCAGGCGCTCGTGGAGGAGATCAGCACCCGGCTTGGCTCCGTGGCCCAGGGCACCGAGAGCCTGCTGGCCTCCGCCCAGGAGATCGCGGCGTCCAGCCAGCAGCAGAGCGCCTCCACCCAGGAGATCGCTGCGTCGGCCAACCAGCTGGCCGAAGCGTCGGACCGGCTCACGGCCGCGGTGAAGTCGTTCCGGCTACTGGCGGAAGAACAAGCGACACCCGCCCGGCAGGCAGCGGACTAAGGCGCCCGCTCGGCGCGCTGGTCGCGGCCGTTCTGGTGCAGGATCAGTCCGTTCACCTTGCCGTCGGCGCCGCGCGTGAAGCCGAGCTGCGCGTCCACCACCTTCAGGAAGAACTCATCGGGAGCGCTGGCCCAGATCCGGAAGGCGGGCTGTCCCGTGGCCTGCGCCATCAGGTGATCGCCGTCGCGCGTCACGGTGATGACGAACGTCGGCAGCAGCGGGTATCGCCCCAGGTACTCGTCGAGGGCAGCCGCCGGCAGGGCGACCGCGGTGCGCACCGGCGCGAGCGGGTGCGGGGGATCGAGGAGGTGCAGCCCGATGTCGTCGATGTTCTCAGCAGAGTTCGTGAGCACCACGACGCCGACGCGGCGGGCCGGATCGTACCCCGCCCAGCTGTGGTAGCCGCCGGTGCCGCCATTGTGCCAGACGATGCGCGCCCCTCCGGCGCCCTCGCGCACGTGCCAGCCCAGGCCGATGCGCATGCCGCCTCCCGGTCCCGCGTCGAACTGCGGCTCGGCCGCCAGCCGGAACGCCGAATCGAGCGACGTGCCGCGCAGGCCCAGCGCGGCGGCGAGGAACTTCGTCAGATCCTCGGCGGTGGAACGGAGCGCGCCGGCGCCGGCAAAGGCGTCCAGGTCCCAATTGGCCGCGGGCCGGCCGTCGGCGGAGCCCTGGGCGAGGCGGGCGCGCGCCGCGTCGGTGAGCCTGATCATCGTGCTCGTCATCCCGAGCGGGGCCAGGATGCGGCGGCGGACCAGGTCTTCGTAGGTGGTGCCGGCGCGGCGCGCCAGCGCCAGGCCCAGCAGGCCGAATCCGAGGTTCGAGTACTCATAGGCGGCGCCGGGTGCGCGCGTCAGCGCGTAGCCGTTCAGGAACGCGTACAGCCGCGCCGCGTCGTAGTCGGCATAGGGATTGCTGGAGTCGCGCGGCGAGAAATTGGTCGGCATACGCGGCAGGCCCGAGCGCTGGGCCGAGAGCAACCGCAGGCTGATGGGCTGGGAGTCGGTCCCCGGCACGCGTACCGAGTCGGGGAGGTAGCGACGGACGGGATCGTCGAGCGCGACCTCGCCCTTCACGGCCATGTCGGCCAGGGCCACGCCGGTGAACGCCTTGGTGATCGAGCCGATCTCGTAGACGGTGCGTTCGTCGACGGGCTGGCCGCCGTTCACGGCCGTCCTGCCGTAGGCGAAGTAGCGGGTGCCGCTCGAGTCCACGACGCCCACGACGATGCCTGGCGCCCAGCCCCCGTCCACACGCGCGCGCACGTTGGCGCGCACGGCGTCGGGGATGGCGAAGGGTTGTTGGGCGGCCAGGCCGGCGGCGAGGCACGGCGCGAGGACGCAGGCAACCTTAATCAAGGCGGCACCTTCGCCCGGAGCTCAGCGAACCAGTTCAGCACCACCGCGATCCGCGGCCGGGGCTGCTCGGCCGGCAACTTGGTCATCAGGAACCGCTCGCCGTCGCGCGAGACGTCGTAGCTCCGAGGCCGGGTCCACCCGGGGCTGTCGGGATACCGCCCGCCAAACAGCGCCCTGGGCGGGCCGCTCCGGCCGTTCTCCAGGTCGACGGTCACCGCCATCACGCTGTCACCCTTCCGGTACACCAGCTCCCGCCCGACCCGGGTCCACATCGGCTCCGACCCGTTGGCCGGCGAGACCTTCCATCGCCTCAGGCTCGGGTTGGGAAACGACTGGGCGTACACCTCGACGCGACCCGATTCATCGGAATCGTACGCCATCCACCGGCCATCCGGCGACAGGGTGGGATGCGCGAGGTTGAAGCCGTTGGCGAAATAGCGCGCCGGCGCCGGCGGGCCACGAAGCTGAACGGTCCACAGCTCCGCGCCACCCGGGACGCTGAGCACGAAGGCAAACAGTCGCCCATCCTGGGAGACGGAACCGGTGTAGCGGTCGTACGTGCCGGTGAGCAGCGGTTCGGCGGGCCGGCTCGCATCGGCCGCCCGGCGATAGAGGTCGAAGAACGGGTGCTCGCTCGAGTAAATCAGCTCCCGACCGTCGGGCGTCCACTCGGCGCCGAAATCCCGGCCGCCTTCGGCTGTGACTCTCGTACCGCCCGGGCGCCCGACCTGGAACATCCAGACGTCCCCCAGGGAGTTTGCCGAGCGGATGTCCACGGCGATCCGGCTCCCCTCTGGTGAGAGGCGCGGGTGGTTGTAGCGATCGGTCGCGGGAAGGGCCCGCGACTCCTTGCCCTGCCGGTCCACCAGCACCACTTCGGTCTCGGTGACGTAGGAGCTGACCGGCAGATACGCCAGGGTCCCATTCTCCGACACGTCGAAGGCCGCCGCTCCGTCCGTGGGGTTCATCGCCACGCTATCCACGACGGGGAGGGCGGAGCCGGTCACCGCGAGGCGGCCAAGGTCGAACGGGACGGCTCGGATGGTCTCACCCACCGCATAGAGCACGTGTCCCGTGGGCACGTAGAAGCCGAAGACGCCCCCGGTGACCAGCACGTCCCGCCTGCCGGAGCTGATCGAGAGGACCTCGATGGTGGCTCGCTCGATCGGCGTGCGGTACGCGGTGAACAGGACGTGCTCGCCGTCGGGGAGGATCTGCGGCCACCAGTGACCCAGCTCGCCCTGCGCCGTGTCCGGAGTCGTGAGCACGCGCGCGTCGCCCCCGCCCTCACTCACGATCCAGAGACCGGTGTTGTAGGCCCGGGTATACACGAGCCGGCCGTTCTTGCCCCAACTGCCGCCGGCCCAGTCGGCCACGGCGAGGTCGATCGCAGGCCCGCCATCCACCGGGACCTTTCGGAGCTTTCCCTGTTTGGCGTAGGCGATCCATCGTCCGTCCGGCGAAACGAACGGCCGGCTGTTGCCGGTCCCTTGCTCTCCCTGGCCGGCACCCGCGATCACCTCCATCCGCATCTGGTCGAACGGACGACGCAGAATCTCTTCCCGCCGCTCGACCATGGCGGTGACGAAGAGCTGTCGGCCGTCGGCGCTCAGGCGCACGATCGGAGTAAAGCTGGGTTGCACTCCGGGATCCAGCTCGACGCTGAACCGGATCGGCCCCGCCGACGGGAACGTGCTCCGCCCGTTCCGGAGGCCCACCCACGCGACGGTGAGGAGGAGGGCTGCCGACACCGTCCATGGAACCGCAGACCGGCTCAGCGCGGCTGCCAGCCTGCGGCCTCGCCCCCAGCTCGACGCACCTGCGGCGGTCA
>DASPXO010000098.1:0-7531 GCA_035637235.1 Gemmatimonadales bacterium
CAGCGCGACCCAGACGATGAGCGGTGGAGCGACCACCGCGCCGATGCTGGCGCCGCTGTTGAACACGGCCATCGCGAAGGCGCGCTCCCGCACCGGGAACCACTCCGCCACCGCCTTGGCCGCGCCCGGCCAGTTCCCCGCCTCGCCGATCCCGAGCAGGAAGCGGAAGGCCCCGAGCTGTGTAACGCTGCGGGCCGCCGCGTGCAGCATCGAGGCGACGGTCCAGATCCCCACGAAGAGCATGAAGCCGGCGCGCGTGCCGACCCGGTCCAGCACCTTCCCCGAGACGGTCTGCGAGATCGTGTAGGCCAGCAGGAACATGAAGACGACGCGCGCATACGCGACGTTCGTCATGCCGAACTGCTCCATGATGGTGGGCGCCAGCACCGACAACGTCATGCGGTCGATGTAGTTGACCACCGTGAGGAGGAAGATCATGCCGATCATGAGCCAGCGCAGGCCGCTGAACCGGCCGGCGCTCGCCCCTCCGGGTCCGCGAATCTCCTCGATGGCGGTCGGGATCTTGGCTCTCCGGAGCGGCATCAGGTGAAGTACAGCCCGCCGTTTACCTCGATCGACTCCCCATCGATGTACGAGGAGGCGTCGGAAGCGAGGAACAGGATGGTATTGGCGACGTCCTCCGCCGCCCCTTCGCGCCCCACGGAGGTGCGCGACACCACGACCTTCCGGACCTCGGGCGTGGTGAAGGTGTCGTGGAACGTCGTGTTGATCAGTCCGGGAGAGACGGCGTTCACGCGGATCTTCCGCGCGGCCAGCTCCTTGGAGAGGCCGCGGGTGAGCGTGAGCACCGCGCCCTTGGCCGTGGCGTACGCGATGGCTCCGCCGCCGCCGCCGTCGCGGGCCGCCAGCGACGAGAGGTTGACGATGGCGCCCCCCTCGGGGATGTAGGGGAGCGTCGCTCGGGTCACGAGGAAGACGCTCGTGAGGTTGAGCGCCAGCACCGTGTTCCAGAACGCCTCGTCCATCTCCTCCAGGCGCTTGCGCGCGACGAGGCCGCCGGCGTTGTTGACCAGGATATCGATCCGGTCGCCGAAGGCCCGCCGCGTCTCGGCGACGAGGCGCTCGACCTCCTGGGCACGGGTCACGTCCGCCCTCACCGCCACCGCTCTGCCGCCGCCCCCGACCACCTCGTCCACCAGCGCGTGCGCCCGCTCCTCGCTGCTGCGGTAGTTCACCACCACCGCCGCCCCGCTGGTGGCGAGCGCCAGGACCGTGGCGCGCCCGATGTCGCGCGCGCCGCCGGTCACGAGCGCGACCTTGTCGCTGAGATCAGCGTGCATCCTGGACTCCCTCGACGGCGTAGTTGCCGATCCATTGGTACGTTTGCCCGCCGAGCATGACCCGATGGCGGGCGCCCTCAGAGGCCGGGCCGTTGCTGGTCATGATCAACCAGCGAAGCCCACCCTCCCCCGTTATTTCCACTGCGGTCGCCTCGGCGTCGTGGCCGAGCACGCGCACCTGCTGCAGCCGCCCGCGCGCCTGCTCCGAGCGCTCCTGCGCCTCGCTGAAGTAGCCGTGCGGCTCGATCACGGAGGCGAAGACGTGCTCGCTCGCCCGACGGCGGACGACCACGAGCGGCTCGACGATGAGGTTGAAGTTGGGGTCGTTCGCGCCGGTGCGGCCGAACAGGACCTCCGTCCCGGGGGCCGCGGCGGCGGTGAAGGAGTAGTACCGGTTCCCGTCCAGCCACGTCAGGCGAGCGGGCTCGTCGGTGGTCCCCGACGCCTCCTTCCAGATGTGCTGATAGCCGAAGCGGCTCCCGAGCGGCTCCCGGCGGGCCGTGTCCGCCCGGTACTTGACGTTCGTGCTGATGAGCTGCCCGCGGAAGTGGATCGGGTAGTCGTACGTGTGCTGCGCGGCGCTGGTGAGCCGGTAGAGATCGACGACGACTGGATGGGGGAGGCGCGCATCGCGGACGAGGAGCATGGTCCGCTGCATCCCGACGCCGTCGTAGTACCCGTCCGCGCGGGCACTCATCGCCTGGACGCCGGGGTTCCTCGCGTCGAAGAAGTGACGCCGGGCCCACATCGCCTCGGCCGTGCCGAAGGCACCCCGGTTCTGCGTCGTCTGGTCCACGACGACCGTGTTGTGGGCGATGGTCTGCATCGCGTACGAGTCGTTCTCCGGCAGGTAGCGGCCGCCGAACTTCGGCTCGATGTTGATCCAGCGGCTGAACCCGTAGTCCGGCACCACCTCGCGCCCGCCGTCGAAGAGGATGAAGTGCAGCTTGTCGAAGTGGCCGTGCCCTTCGCCGTGCACACCGTACTTCATCAGCAGCATGGTCGCATCGCGTCCCCCGCCCATGCGCAGGATCCCGAGGCCGCCGCGCGCCCCATCGAAGCCGTCGGTGAACTCGACGCTGCCCCAGCTCATCCCGGGCGGCTGGGGCCGCGCGGCCATGTCCTTCGCCACCTTCACCCCCCCGCCGTTCAGGATCACCTGGCCCTGGATCGCCGCCGCACCGAGGAGGTTCTCATCGGCGCCGTAGTGGGCGTAGGTCAGGTCGACGGCGAGCGTCACCTCGGGCGCGGTAATCGCCATCGTGCGCGAGGCATCATTGATCGGCGGGAACACGCCGTCCGGGAACGCGGTCTGGACCGCCGAGTACAGCGCCTTCTTGAGGATCTGGCCGCGGTAGTCGTAGATCCCGACTTCGGGCTGGTTCCGGCTCACCGCCTCGGCGAAGTAGAAGAAGGGCATGAGCGCGTAGCGGATGTAGTACGGGCCCTCCATGTAGTAACCGTCGGGCGAGAACAGCAGATCGAGCTGCCGGAGGAAACCGCCCTTGCGGTCTTTCGTGGTTCCGTAGAGCGCCCGGTCCACGTACTCCCGGTCGCCCAAGACGTAGCCGATCATGCCAACGGCGGCCGTGGCCCACGTGCCGTGGTTGTGGATGCGGTCGAACTCCCTGGCCTGCCGGACCGAGAGCCAGTCGGCCATGGGGCGGAAGATGTTGGTTTCGAAGCGCGCACGCTCTGCCGGCTCGAGCCAATCGTAGATGCAGTCGTAGGCGACGGCCGTGTGCACCAGCCAGTTCGCCTCGTTGAGACTCTGATGGAAGAGCTTCCCCGGCGCCTGGTTGTGGGCGAGGGGGTGGGGACCGAGCGTCGGGTAGAGGGCGGCGTAGCGGTCCAGCACGTCGCGGACGAAGCGCGCGTAGCGTTCGTCCCCCGTGATGGTGTAGAGGAGCCCCGCCAGCTGCATCTCGCCGTAGTTCTGCTTGTGGCGCTCGTGCGCGTACCCCCCGGCCTCCCCCGGTTGGGGGACGTCGATGGGGCTCGCGAGCGCCCGCTCCACCGTCTCCCTCGCCGCGGCCAGCGAGCGATCGAGCAGCGGGTACTTTCTCGCGGCGGCACGGATCTCGGCACCCTCCTGATCGGTGATGAAGATGCTCGGGTGCTGGGTCGGCGCCGCCTTGGCCTCCGGGTAGAGGAGCGCGGAGCGGTCTGAGCGGACCGCCTCTGTAGGGAGGCGGGGGATGGCCGCGGCGTAGCGGCCTCCGCCCAGCGCCAGCTCCCCCCTCCGCAGCGTCAGGAGCAGGAGCTGGGGCTCGACCGGGTCGAGCTGCTGGCCGGGCCACTCCCTCTGCCGGTCCACGTAGGGCGCGATGTGGTCCAGCGCCCGCCGCAGGCTCGCGCCGCCGGGCGCCTGGTAGCGCCAGACGTCCACGCCCATGTGACGCCCCAGCTCCGCCAGGCGCGAGAGCGCCTCGATGTTGAAGTTGGAGTAGTGGTAGGAGCGAGTCCGCTCCAGCTCGATCGGCTGGCTGCCGTCCGGCTTGATTTGCCAGCCGATGCGCTCCTTCACGCCCTCGATGATCGAGCGCGCCGCCGCGGTGTCGCCGGTGAAGAGGGCGTAGGCGGCGGTCTGGGCGGCGAACCAGGAGCCGTGGTTGTTCCGGGCCTCCCGCTCGTGCTCGCCGTTGGGGCTGGTGCGGAGCCACGTCAAATACCTGGCGAACCACTCCTTCATTCCCCGCTGGTCCACGACCGTCCAGCTCGCGGAGCCCTCGAGCAGGCCGATGGCGTCCACAACCTCGATGAACCAGCGCGTATCGATGATCCCGCTCCCGCGCTCGCGGTCGATCCCGCGGACGAGCTGGGCGAAGCGGAGGTGCGGGTTCATGCGTGTGGCAGGGTCGAGGAACCACACCCGGAGCTGGCGGGCGGCGGCGCGGGCGTAGGCCTCGTCACCCGTGAAGAAGTACGCGAGCGCGAGTGCCTGCACGCGGTCGCCGAGGGCGGCCACGCGCGGTTGGTCCAGGTCCTGCTTGCTCTCGGGGTTCGTCTCGCCATCACGGCGGACGTAAGGGAGTCCGTCCGGCTTGCCGGTGTCCGGCCACCAGTAGGGGCTCAGGCTGAAGTAGTCGTGCCGGTCGCCGCTCGGCGGGAGCGTCTTCTTATCGGTCACTGCGACCGGCGCCGTCGCCATCACCCGGTCGGCGTCGGCGAGGAGCTTGTCGAGGGCGGGACGGAGCAACGCGTCGCCCGCCCGGAGGAGCTCCCGCGTGCGCAGCAGCTCCTCTCCCCGGATGGCGAGCAGCCGGGGCGCCGCGGGGTCCGGCCGGGGCGTCTGCGCGGGCGCGCCGGAGGAGAGCCAGAGGCCGAGCGCGAGCGCAGGGAGCGACCGCAGGCTCACATCGTCACTTGCAGACGCCGTCCGACCACCCAGGGTTCTGCGTGAGGAGCTCATTCAGCTCACACGCCCGCAGCGGAATCGGGTAGAGCCGCCACTTATCCGGGATCGGCCGCGCGTCGAACTTCTCCACGCTGCTCGTGAACGGCTTCTGATTGAGCGTGCCGATCTGCGCCATGTTCGCTGCGACGCGCGCTTTGGCCCACGGCCAGTTGCGGCGGCTGTCGAAGACGCCGTGCAGCTCGAGGGCGAGCTCAAAGCGCCGCTCGGTGAAGAGGCTGTCCCGGAAAGCATCCGCGCCGAGTCCTGGGGTGAGGTTCGGGACCTGAGCCCGCGCGCGCACCTGGTCCACCAGGGCGTACGCCTCGACCGTCGGCCCGGAGATCGCGTTGATCGCCTCAGCCATGGAGAGGAGCACGTCCGCGTACCGCAGCAGGATGTAGTCCGGCGCCTCCGCCCCGCCGTCGGGTGCGGCGAGGTCCAAGTACTTCCGCGGCGCCGGGCCCGTCGAGCCGTAGTTCGACTGGGTCTCGATTCCGGGCGTCCAGCTCCAGGTGACCGTCTTTCCGGAGTTCGTGAAGGAGGTGAGCCAGGTCGCCGCCTTCCGCATATCGAGCGGGTGGTACGAGTCGTAGAACGGGCGCTCCGCCTGGAACTGGTTCTGCGCCCCCGGTGGGAAGATCTGCGGGTTCGTGATCGGAGCAAACCATTCGCTGATGCGCCCGCCGAGCCCATCGACCCGGATGTGCTGGAGCGAGAAGATGATCTCCGGGCTCCGCTCGTTGCTGCCATCGAAGAGGCTGGCGTAGTTCGGGTCGAGCGAGTAGCCGAGGGTTTGCACCGTGCGGAAGGCATCGAGCGCCTGCTGGTAATTGCCGCTGAGCGCCGGTACGGTCGCCGCGCTGTGCAGGTAGGCCTTCCCGAGCAGCGTCAGCGCGGCGCCTCTGGTGGCCCGTCCGTAGTCGGCGGGCGGCCAGCTCTGTGGCAGTACGGCCGCCGCCTCGCTCAGATCCTTGCCGATCTGCTCCCACGTCTCCTCGACGGTCGCGCGTGCGAGTGCGGCTTCTTCGATCGACCGTGTCTCGGTCAGCTTGAGCGGCACGCCGCCGAACAGCCCCGCGAGCCAGTAGTAATGCAGCGCGCGCAGGAACTTCGCCTCACCGACGATGCGGGCGCGGCGCAGTGTATCCATGGGGATGGCGGGGACGCGGTCGATGACCGTGTTCGCGCGGTTGATGCCCGCGTACGCCGCCAGCCAGAGCGGCCCGAGGTACGTGTGGACGGAGCTGAACTGGGGGTTGAAGTTCCCGATGTGACTCCGCTCGTTGCCGGCGCTCAGGCGGCTGGTCGTCACCTCGGTCGGGTACTCGACCAGCATCCAGAAGTTGCGGCCCACGTAGTCGCTGCTCGACAACGGGGACGGAAGCGTCACGAAACTGGCGTACGCGGCGTTCACCGCAGCGAGCGCATCGGCTTCGTTGCGGTAGAAGCGCTCCGGCGTGACGAAGTCGGACGGGACCTCGGTGAGATCCTGGCAGGCGCCGGCCGCGAGCGAGGCCGCCACGACGGCGACCGTCTGAAAGCGCTTGATCATGGATTCCTCGCCCTTCATCTAGTAAGTGACGCTCACGCCGACTGTGACGCTCCGCGCCAGCGGGTAGGCGCCGATGTCGATGCCGCGGTTCGTGTTGCCCACGGATTGGGCGCTCACGTCCGGATCGAAGCCCGAGTAGCGGGTGAGCGTGAACAGGTTCGTCGCCGTCACATAGATCTGCCCTGCGCTCAAGCGGGCACGCTCCTGCAACGCCCGAGGCAGGGTGTAGGTGAGCGTCAACGCGCGCAGGCGCACGTATGAGCCGTCCTCGAGGAGGTTGGAGGTAAAGTTGCTCGGGCCGACCTGATTGGGGTTCTCGCCGATGCGCGGGAACCTCGCGTCAGGGTTCTCCGGCGTCCACCGGTTCAGCCAACGCTCCCGCGAGAGGTTGACCCGCGGCGAGCTCTCCGTGCGGATGCGGTTGACGTTGAGAACCGTGCCGCCGAACGAACCCTGAAGCAGGCCGGTCAGCTCGAAGCTTCGCCAGCTCACGGTACTGGTGAGGCCGGCAGTGAACTCCGGCGTCGGATCGCCGATGTCCGTCCGGTCGTCGAGCGTGATGATGCCATCGGGCACCCCGTTGGGGCCGCTGATGTCGAGGACCAGCATGTCCCCCGGCCTGAACGGCTGGTTGCTGAAGTTCCTCCAGGTGACCGCCGCCGCCTGCGCGGAGTCGCGGATGACGCCGGCGCTCCTGAAGCCGTAGAACACGCCGATCGGCTTCCCGACCTGGATCATGGTGCCCGGGAGGTTGTAGTCGGTCGTGAGCAGATCGGCGAAGATCCGGTCCGGGCCACCCAGGTCCAGCACCTTGTTTCGGCTCTTGGCGACGTTGACGCTGGCGCGCCACCCGACGCCGCCGCCGTGCTCCGGAGTAACTATGGGCGCGTCGAGGCTCAACTCGAAGCCGCGGTTGTCGACCACGCCGCGGTTGGTGAGCGCGCTCTGCAAGCCCGTCTCCATGGGAAGGTTGATCTGGAACAGCACGTCCTCGGTGCGCTTGCGGTAGTAGTCGGCCGTGATGGAGAAGCGGGTCAGGAACGCGAGGTCGATGCCGACGTTGGTCTGGCGGGTGGTCTCCCAGGTGAGGTTCGGGTTGCCCACGGCCACCGGGTAGTAGCCCCCGTAGGCTGTCCCGCCGAAGCTGTATCCCTGGTCGTTCAAGCGTGCGAGCGACTGGTACGGCCGGATCGACGGGTTCCCGGCGAAACCATGCGAGACGCGGAACTTGAGCTCATCGACGCCACGTAGGCCCTGGAGCCACGGTTCCCCGGACGCACG